>JAQTLK010000016.1 GCA_028714955.1 Sulfuricella sp. | reverse complement strand
AGAGGATTTTCTCCCTTCTCCCCCCGGGAGAAGGGCTGGGGATGAGAGAGAAACGCTGCCGCCAGGGGTCGCCAGCAAGTGTTCCGCCAGCCTCGCCCAGTAACTCGCGCCTATGGGCAGTATCTCGTCGTTGAAGTCATAATGAGGGTTATGCAGCATGCAGCCCCCCTCGCCCAGGCCATTGCCCAGCCACACGTAGCAGCCGGGCTTGACCTGCAGCATGTAGGAAAAATCTTCCGCGCCCATGGAAGGCCGCAGGTCGCCGCGCACCCTGTCCTCTCCGACCAGGGCGACCGCGACAGCGCGGCAGGCTTCCGCCTCGGCGACGCTGTTGAGGGTAGCCGGATAGCCGCGCCGGTAATCCAGGCTCACCTGCACGCCATAAGTCGCCGCGATGCCGTTGCAGATGCGTTCCATGGCGGCTTCCACCTGGTCCTGCACTTCAGGCTGGAAGGCGCGCACGGTCCCTCCCAGTACGGCATGGTCAGGGATGACATTGTAGGCATCCCCGGCATGGAAACGGGTCACGCTCAGCACAGCAGCGTCGAGCGGATCGAGAATGCGGCTGGGGATGGTCTGCAGCGCCTGCAGCAAGGCGCTGCCAGCCACCAGCGGGTCGGCGCCCTGATGCGGCATGGCCGCATGCGCGCCATGGCCCTTGACAGTGATGTCGAACTGGTCCGCCGAGGCCATCATCGGGCCGGCCATGATGGCAAACTGCCCCGCCGGCAGGCCCGGCCAGTTGTGCATGCCGAACACGGCCTGCATGGGAAAACGCTCGAACAATCCCTGTTCGATCATCAGCCGCGCGCCGCCTTCGCCTTCTTCGGCCGGCTGGAAAATGAATACCACCGTGCCGTCGAAATTGCGTGTCGCTGCCAGGTATTCCGCCGCGCCCAGCAGCATGGCGGTATGTCCGTCATGCCCGCAGGCGTGCATGCGCCCGTCAAAGCGGGAACGGTGGGGAAAAATGTTCTGCTCCAGGATCGGCAAGGCATCCATGTCGGCGCGCAGGCCGATGATCCTGTCGCTGCTGCCGGCCCGCAACACGCCCACCACCCCGGTGCGCGCCAGGCCGCGATGCACCTCGACCCCCGCGGCAACAAGGAATTCCGCCACGATGTCGCTGGTGCGGCGTTCCTCGAAGGCGGTTTCCGGATGGGCGTGGATGTCGCGCCGCAAGGCGGCAAGACGGCTCTGGCTGGAGAGAATGGCAGCAATCATGGGCGGCCAAGGTCAAGGGGAAGATAGAAAAACACGAAACGGCCATTTTCGATATCGACCATCAGCCGGGCCCCGTGGCTCAGCCCATAATCCACGTATCCCGGCACCGCGCCGTCGAGATGGCATTCGCTGGAATGCTGCGGAGATTCGAAATCCCGGTCGCGGTCATACCAGGAAAGCAGCATGTATTCGCCCAGGCGCTTCGCTGCCTCGGCATCGGCGAGGCGCATGGCGGCGCGATAATCCGCGAGGGGCGGCCGGGGCGCAAGGCTTGCCACTGTCACCCCGGAAAAGTCCGCCGCCGCGCGCAAATTGCAGCTCCGTGAGGTATTCATGTTCAGTCGCGTGCCGGTTCGAGCACGGCATCCAGGTTGAGGTCGTCGCAATAAGTGAAAAAATTGTCGCGCAGGGTGGAAATCTGCATTTTAGCCGGCACGCCCACCGTCATGCGCACCGAAAACATCGGCGTGCCCGTATGGGGGGCGTGATAGGTGTCGGTTTCGAGCGCTTCGATATTGATGCCGCTGCGCGCAAAAAAACGCGCCAGGCTATGGACGATGCCGGGATGGTCGAGGGCGACGACTTCGACCTGGTAGGGAATCAGCGCCTCGCCCTTTTTGCGCGCCTGGGTACGCCTGTGAATGATCGCGAGCCCCAGTTCCTCGCCCATGACGGGGAGCTGGCTTTCAAGCTTGGACAAGGCATTCCACGGGCCAGACAGCAGCATGATGAGGGCAAATTGCCCACCCAGCACCCCCATGCGACTCTGCTCGATATTGCAACCGGTCGCGGTGATCTGGTTGGTGAGCTGCTCCACCAGACCGACCCTGTCCTCGCCCGAGGCGGTAATGGCAAGATATTCCTTAGTGTTCGCGTTCATCTGGTGTGCTCATAAACAAGGCTAATTGCCAGGGATTATAACTATGCGTGCTCCAACAGCTTCTGGTAAATCATGTTTTGCATGAGCACCGACACGTCCGTCGGGACATCCATGAATTCCACGCCATAACGAAACCTCTCGGCTTTGGAGCCAATATCGGATTCGGTGGATATCGAGCGTACCGTGCAAGAAACCGAGGTCGCCAGGCTGGCATCTATTTCATTGAGCTTGACGCGAAAAGACAAGCTGAGATTATCGCCTTTTTCCCCGACCAGCTCGCCCGTTATGAAGGAAGCGCCGGTCACGCTCATGTCCGTTATCCGCACGGGCCTGCTATCCTGGCCGCCAACATTCGTCACGGCGCCGATCAGGTTAAACTCGGCGCGCGCGGTTTTCCTAACCATGACACTCTGTACCGTTTTAGGGTAAGCCAGGTGAAGGTAAGGCAAAGGCGCATTGCATACGCGCAGAATGCTCGACGAGAACGCGTAGGCATCCTTGCCGGAAAACGATCGCACCACCACCGGTTGTCCGTCGCGCAGGAGCATCACCCCGCCATCGGCCACCGGCGTCGAAACCATGATGGTGATGCCTTTCACATAGCCCATAAGCTTCACGGAATAGCGGTCTTCCTTGATTTGAAGCTGAATTGTGTCACCGACCTTGGGTTTCAGCTCCTCGAAACCGTAATTTCTGGCGACGGCTTCCTCCTCATTCTTCTGCGCCGCCGGAGGAGGCGCGCTTTTCCCGCGCGATGGGGTGGAACTCCACGACGCGCTGCGATACAGTCCATCCTTGAGCAGCACCTCAAGCTGCCGCTGCGTTTCGATGACATATCCCGCGCGCAGCAGCAACTTCCTGTTGGGCCCAAAGACAGGCCAAGGCAAGGGTTTGCCCAATGCGATATCGCCAATCCTGAGCGGGAGGAAACTATCATCCAAAGACATGGCTAAATCTGGCATCCCGGGTCATTGACGGTAAATCCCTGCACCCGCCAAGCGGGGGCAGAACCAGCAGCATTTCAGCACTGATCGCGGGTTGGTGCAAGCATAACCAACAACACCATGCCAGGCGGCAGGATAGCTGGTTATAATGGCTGCAATCAAACTCAGAAACACTGCAAACCATGAGCACACTCAAAATCGTCAAAACAACACCTTTCGAGGGCCAGAAACCCGGCACATCCGGCTTGCGCAAGAAAGTCGCGGTCTTCCAGCAACCTCATTACCTGGAAAACTTCGTGCAGTCCATTTTCGACAACCTGCATGGCCGCCAGGGCGCAACGCTGGTGCTTGGCGGGGATGGCCGCTACCACAACAGACCCGCCATCCAGACCATCCTGAAAATGGCCGCGGCCAACGGTTTTGGCCAGGTTCTGGTGGGGCGGGACGGGCTGCTCTCGACCCCGGCGGTTTCGGCGGTGATCCGCAAGAACAAGGCGTTCGGCGGCATCATCCTGTCAGCCAGCCACAATCCGGCCGGACCCGACGGCGATTTCGGCATCAAGTACAACACCGACAATGGCGGCCCGGCGCCGGAAAAGCTCACCGACGCGATTTATGCCAGCAGCCGTGCAATCAGCGAATACCGGATAGTGGATGCGCCCGATGTGGACCTGGCCGCGCTGGGCGAGAACCAGGTGGGCGCCATGAAAGTTAAAATCATCGACCCGGTGAGCGACTATGCCGACCTGATGGAGCACCTCTTCGACTTCAACCGCATACGCGCCCTGTTCGACTCCGGGCTTTTCACCATGCGCTTCGACGCCATGAACGCCATTACCGGGCCCTATGCCCGGGAAATTCTCGAACACCGTCTCGGCGCGCCGGGCGGCACGGTGATGCGCGGCGAACCGCTGGAAGACTTCGGCGGCGGCCACCCCGATCCCAACCTGGTCTACGCGCACGAGCTGGTCGAAATCATGAACAGCGCCAGCGGCCCCGATTTTGGCGCGGCATCGGACGGCGACGGGGACCGCAACATGATTCTCGGACGCAGGTTTTTCGTCACCCCCAGCGACAGCCTCGCCATACTCGCGGCCAACGCCATGCTGGTGCCAGGCTACCGCATGGGCCTTGCGGGCGTTGCACGTTCCATGCCGACCAGTGCCGCGGTCGACAAGGTGGCCGAGCGCATGGGCATCGAGTGCTACGAAACCCCGACCGGCTGGAAATTTTTCGGCAATCTGCTGGATGCCCGCAAGATCACCCTGTGCGGGGAGGAAAGCTTCGGCACCGGCTCCGACCACGTGCGCGAAAAAGACGGCCTGTGGGCTGTCCTGTTCTGGCTCAACCTGCTGGCAGTGAAGCAGCAGCCGGTCGCGCAGATGGTGCGCGAGCACTGGGCGAAATATGGCCGCAACTACTATTCGCGCCACGATTACGAGGAAGTGGACGCCACGGCGGCGGAAGGGCTGATGCAGCACCTGCGCGACAGTTTCGGCACGTTGCGGGGCAAACAGTTCGGCGCGCTGCGGGTGCAGCAGTGCGATGATTTCAGCTATACCGACCCGGTCGATGGCAGCGTAACCACCGGCCAGGGGGTGCGCATCCTGTTCGAACACGGCACGCGCATCGTCTTCCGCCTCTCCGGCACCGGCACGGTGGGCGCAACCTTGCGCGTGTACCTGGAAACCTACGAAGCCGACCCGGCCAAACATGATATCGACACCCAGCAAGCCCTCGCCCAGCTCATCGGCCTGGCCGAGCAACTGGGCCAGATCCGCGCGCGGACCGGACGCGCGCAGCCGACAGTGATTACCTGATGGCGGATGAGGGAATCACCCTGCCTTGCGAGCGCGCAGCTTGCGAATCGTCCGCTTTTCCAGCTCGACCACCACAAACAGCAGCGCGCCGAAACCCAGGATCAGTGCCCAGGCCGGCGCATCCAGCGCGACCACGCCGAACAGCTTGTGCATGAACGGCAGGTAGGTGAACAATGCCTGAACAACGGCCAGCACGCCGACGCTGAGCAGCACATAGGGATTGCCGGTGAAATCCTGCCAGTTGCGCACTGGCGCCAGCAGATAGCGGCAATTGAAGAGGTAGGCGACCTCTCCCATCACCAAGGCGTTGACCGCCACGGTGCGCGCGGTCTCCAGGCTGTCGCCGCGCGCGATCTCCCACAGGAAGAGCACGACCACACCCGCTGCCAGCAAGACCGAGACAAAGCTGATGCGCCAGATCATGAAGCCGGACAGGATAGGCTCGCCGGCGGCACGCGGAGCGCGGCGCATCACGTCGGGCTCGGATTTTTCGAACGACAGCGCCAGCGCCAGCGTGACGGCGGTCACCATGTTCACCCACAGGATCTGCACCGGCGTGAGCGGCAGCGCCATGCCGAACAGGATCGCTATCAGCACGATGCCAGCCTCGCCGCCATTGGTCGGCATGATGAAGACGATGGCTTTCTTGATGTTGTCATAGATGGTGCGGCCTTCCTCGACCGCGTGGGCGATGGTGGCGAAGTTGTCGTCGGCCAGCACCATTTCCGCCGCCTCCTTGGCGACTTCCGTGCCTTTCATGCCCATCGCCACGCCAATGTCGGCGCGCTTCAGCGCGGGCGCGTCGTTCACGCCGTCGCCGGTCATGGCGACAATCTCACCATTGGCCTGCAGGGCGGTCACCAGGCGTAATTTATGTTCCGGGCTGGCACGGGCGAACACATCCACCTCGCGCACCGCCTGGCGCAAGGCTTCGCCGTCCAGCGCATCCAGTTCGACGCCAGTCAGCACACGGCCATTGCCGATGCCCAGTTGTTTGGCGATGGCACTCGCCGTCTCTGCATGGTCGCCGGTGATCATCTTGACGCGGATGCCCGCCGCGCGGCAGTCGCGCACTGCGGCGATGGCTTCCTCGCGCGGCGGGTCGCTGATGCCGACCATGCCGAGCAGGGTAAAGCCGCCTTCCATGTCGGCGAAATTCAGTTCGCGCAGGCCATGATCGACCGTTTTCATCGCCAGCGCCAGCACGCGCTGGCCGAGCGCGCCGGTCTCGGCCATCCGGGCATGCCAGAAGGCCAGGTCGAGCGCCACGTCCTCGCCCGCGCCGCGCTGCCGGTCGCACATCGCCAGCACCTGTTCCACCGCGCCCTTCACGAAAATGAAGGCATGTCCGCTGTGATCGTGATGCAGCGTCGCCATGAAACGGTGTTCCGACTCGAAAGGGATGTGATCGGTGCGCGGCAGCGCATCATGTTCGTGCTCAACATCCAGCCCGGCCTTCAAGGCCAGCGGGATCAGCGCGCCCTCGGTCGGATCGCCCGTGATGTGCCAGTGCCCGTCTTCTTCCTTCAGTGAGGCATCGTTGCACAACAGGCCGGCGCGCAGCAGGTCGAGCGTGTCCGCATGTCCGGCAATATCCACCTCCCTGCCATCGATGGCGAAGCCGCCATGCGGCGCATAACCGCTGCCGCTAACCTCATATATGTCTGCGGCGGTGATCACGCGCTGCACCGTCATCTCGTTCCTGGTCAGCGTGCCGGTCTTGTCGCTGCAGATGGTGGTCACCGAGCCCAGCGACTCCACCGCCGGCAGGCGGCGCACGATAGCGTTGCGCCTGGCCATGCGTTGCACGCCGAGCGCCAGCGTGATGGTCATCACGGCAGGCAGGCCTTCCGGAATGGCCGCCACCGCCATGCTCACGGCGGCGAGGAACATGTCGCCGAGGCCGAAGCCATGCACCAGCCAGCCAAACAAAAAGCTCAGCGCGGCAAGCGCCAGGATGACGCCGGTCAGCCAGCGGCCAAACGCTTCCATCTGGCGCAGCAGCGGCGTGGTCAGTGTCTGCACCGCTTGCAGCATCGCGCTGATGCGCCCGATCTCGGTAGCATCGGCGGTTGCCACCACCACGCCGCTGCCCTGGCCATAGACCACCAGCGTGCCGGAATAGGCCATGCAATAACGGTCGCCCAGCATGGCATGCGCGTCCACGGCGGCAGGGTTTTTCTCGACGGCGCTGGATTCGCCGGTCAGCGCCGCTTCCTCGATGCGCAGGTTCTTTGTGTTCAGCAGGCGCAAATCGGCCGGCACCTTGTCCCCGGATTGCAGCAACACGATGTCGCCGGGCACCAGCGTCTCGACGGGCACCACCTCGCGCTTGCCGCCGCGCAACACGGTGGCTTCGGGCGAGAGCATGCGGCGGATGGCATCCATCGCCTGCTCTGCCTTGCCTTCCTGGATGAAGCCGATGATGGCGTTGATCACCACCACGCCGACGATCACGCCAGTGTCCACCCAGTGCGCGAGCAAGGCGGTGACCACCGCCGCGGCCAGCAGCACATAGATGAGCACGTTGTGAAATTGCAGCAGGAAACGCACCAGCGGACCACGCCTCGAAGGCGGCGTCAGCCGGTTGGGCCCATGCTCGGCGAGGCGGCGCGCGGCCTCCTCGTCGGTCAGTCCGGAGGAATCGGTTTGCTGTGCGGCGAGTACAGCGTCCGCCGGGAGCAGATGCCAGGAGTGCTGCATGCCGGTCCCCTCATGTGTCTGCATCGTCGATGCCCTTTTCGCGTTCTGGCGCGCGGCGGTGCGCGATTCGTGCTGGTCGTGCTTGTAAGCGGCAAGCAGGAAGGAAGCGATGTGTAGGGGTTATGGTAGCATCGAAAAACGAGCTTGACTGCGCGCACATTCATGCCGGACGTATTTCCCTGTTGACACAGCAATTTGATTGTTCTGGGATTTTTGGTACAATACCCGGCTTTCCAACCTTGCCTTACCGTCCCGCATGGCGGAAGGCTCAAATCCACAAGGAGTGTGCATGCGACATTATGAAATCGTTTTTATCGTCCATCCCGATCAAAGTGAACAGGTTCCGGGCATGGTCGAACGCTACCGCGGCATGGTGACCGCCAAGGGCGGCCATATCCATCGCCTCGAAGACTGGGGGCGCCGCCAGTTGGCCTACCCGATCCAGAAAATCCACAAAGCCCATTACGTGCTGATGAACATAGAGTGCGACCAGGAAACGCTGGACGAGCTGGACCACGCATTCCGCTTCAACGATGCGGTGCTGCGCCATCTCGTGGTCAGCATGAAGGAAGCGCAGACTGCCGCCTCCCCCATGATGAAGGAAGAAAAATCGCGATCGCTGCAACCCCAGGGCGACACGCCGGCCATGCCTGCCGCCGAAGCCCCCGCTGCCACCGAAGAATAAGTGTCCGGCAACCGGGTTGTGCTGAGCGGCCAGATCGCCGCACTCGATCCGCTGCGCTATACCCCGGCTGGCATCCCCGCGCTGAACCTGACCCTGGGTCACCGTTCAAGGCAGATGGAAGCCGGCATGCAACGCGAAGTGGAATGCGAAATAGCGGTGTTGGCCATGGGAGAGATCGCGCAGCAGGCGGCCTCCTGCAAAGTGGGGGACAGCCTCAAGGTGCAGGGGTTCCTGGCCAGAAAAAGCCGCAACAGCACGCACCTTGTTTTGCACGCAAGCAAAATTGAATTAACCGAATAGTCAACCAGAGGTATCTAAAAATGGCACGTCAAATGTTCCGGCGCAAGCGCTTCTGCCGCTTCACCGTTGAAGGCATCAAGGAAATCGATTATAAGGATGTGGAACTGCTCAAGGATTTCGTTTCCGAGAACGGCAAGATCATTCCAGCCCGCATTACCGGCACCAAGGCCCGCTACCAGCGCCAGCTCGGCACCGCTATCAAGCGCGCCCGTTTCCTGGCCCTGATGCCCTACACCGACCAGCACTGATAGAAAAGAGAAGGAAACATCATGCAAGTAATTCTTCTGGAAAAACTGGCCAAACTGGGTCAACTGGGCGATGTCGTCAAGGTCAAGGATGGCTATGGCCGTAATTACCTGATCCCGCAAAAGAAAGCCAAGCGCGCGACGGAAGCCAACCTGGCGGAGTTTCAGGCCAGGCGCGCCGAACTGGAAAAGGCGCAAGCCGAAATCCTGGCCCAGGCGCAAGCCCGTGCCGAGAAAATCAACGGCATCACCGTCCAGATCGCTCAAAAAGCGGGGGTCGATGGCCGTCTGTTCGGCTCGGTCACCACTAGCGACATTTCCGATGCGCTCAAGGCGCAGGGTTTCGAAGTGGCAAAATCCGAAGTACGCATGCCGAACGGTCCCCTCAAGGCCGTTGGCGAAGCGTCCGTGGACCTGTCCCTGCACACCGACGTTACCGCAACCATTACGGTATCGGTCGTGGCTGCGGCCTGAGCGACCTCGCAACGACAGGAAAAGGGCTGGCGACAGCCCTTTTTTTGTTTCCGCAAGAGTCTTGATAATTTCTCGTCGAACCGGGAAACTTCCAGCTTTGACTTGGTAAACGACATTCCATGAGCGACGCTCAACTCGACGCCATCAAGCTTCCTCCCCACTCCATCGAGGCCGAACAGTCGGTTCTCGGCGGGCTGCTGCTGGAAAACAGCGCATGGGACAGGATCGCCGACGTGATAACGGAGAGCGACTTCTACCGCCATGATCACCGCCTGATCTTCCGCCACGTTTTTCGCCTGCTCGAAGGTGGCAAGCCGGCAGACGTAATCACCGTTTCGGAATCGCTGGAAAACAGCGCCGAACTCGACAATGCCGGCGGTCTCGCCTATATCGCCGCACTGGCCCAGCATACGCCGAGCGCCTCCAACATCAAGCGTTACGCGGAAATCGTGCGCGACCGCGGTGTCATGCGCAAACTGGCCGAGGTGGGCACGTCGATTGCCGACAGCGCCTACAACCCGCTCGGGCGCAATGCCGGGCAGTTGCTCGACGAAGCCGAGAGCAAGGTGTTCGAAATCGCCGAATCCAACGCGCGCGGCAAGCAGGGCTTTGTCGAGATACAGCCGCTGCTGATCCAGGTGGTGGAAAAAATTGACGAACTGTTCCAGCGCGACAATCCCGATGAAGTGACCGGCATTCCCACCGGCTTTCACGACCTGGACCAGAAAACCTCCGGCCTCCAGCCGGGTGACCTGATCATCGTGGCAGGACGGCCCAGCATGGGGAAAACCGCCTTCTCCATGAATATCGGCGAGAATGTCGCGCTCAACACCGGGCTGCCGGTCGCAATCTTCAGCATGGAAATGGGCGGCGCCCAACTGGCGATGCGCATGATCGGCTCGGTGGGCAAGCTGGACCAGCAAAAAATCCGCACTGGCCGACTGCAGGACGAGGACTGGCTGCGCCTCACCAATGCCGTGGGCAAGCTCAACGACGCGCCGATCCACATCGACGAAAGCGCCGCCCTGACCGCGCTCGAACTTCGTGCACGGGCGCGCCGCCTGCATCGCCAGTGCGGCAAGCTGGGGCTGATCATCATCGACTACCTGCAGCTCATGAGCGGCGGCGGTAGCGGAGAGAATCGCGCCACGGAAATATCCGAAATCTCGCGCTCGCTCAAGGCGCTGGCAAAGGAGCTGGAAGTCCCCGTCATTGCGCTCTCCCAGCTCAACCGCAGCCTCGAACAGCGCCCCAACAAGCGGCCAGTCATGTCCGACCTGCGCGAATCCGGCGCCATCGAGCAGGACGCCGACGTGATTCTGTTCATCTACCGCGACGAAGTCTACAACCCCGACAGCCAAGAAAAAGGCACGGCCGAAATCATCATCGGCAAGCAGCGTAACGGCCCCATCGGCACGGTGCGCATGACCTTTATCGGCGAATACACGCGTTTCGAAAATTATGCGCATGGGGACTCATATTGATGAGCGCCATGCGCATCATTTCGGTGGAGGCTCATATTTTGCGCAGCAAAATGTTATGCCGTAGCCACAACCATGCCCACGGCGGCGACTACTGATTCATGTCCCGCCCCCTCCGCGCCACCATCCACCTCTCCGCCCTGCGCCACAATCTCGACGTGGCGCGGCGCCATGCGGCCCATTCCCGCGTCCTGGCCGTGATCAAGGCCAACGGCTACGGGCACGGCATGTTGCGCGCGGCCCGGGCATTCGCGGCAGCGGACGGTTTCGCGGTACTCGCCGTGCAGGATGCCATCACGCTGCGGGAAGCGGGGTTCACGCAGGAAATCCTGTTGCTGGAAGGCTTCTTCGCGCCAGACGAATTGCCCCTGCTGGCACAGCATCGAATTGCGACGGTCGTGCATGCCCGCTGGCAGCTCGATGCCCTGCTGCGCTTCCCGCCGGCCAACGACATCGCGCTCTGGCTCAAGGCCAACAGCGGCATGAATCGCCTGGGTTTCCAGCCAGCGGAATTTTCTGCCATCCTCGCCTCCTTGCAACGAAGCGGCGCAAAGCTGACGCTGATGACCCATTTCGCCCGGGCGGATGAAAGCGGCGGCGTCACCGGACAGCTTTCCCGCTTCAATGCGCTCAGCCGGGGCGCCGAACTGCCGCGCAGCATGGCCAACTCGGCGGCACTGCTGTGCTGCCCGGAAACGCACGCCGACTGGGTGCGCCCCGGCATCATGCTGTATGGCGCATCGCCGCTGCCGCAGCACAGCGCTGCGGAACTCGGCCTGCAACCCGCCATGACGCTGAACAGTGAAATCATCGCGCTGCGCAACATCCAGGCCGGCGACGAAGTCGGTTATGGCGGCGCTTTCAAGGCGCCCTGCGACATGCGCGTCGGCGTGGTCGCCTGCGGCTATGCCGACGGCTACCCGCGCCATGCGCAAAATGGCACGCCAATCCTGGTCAGCGGCCGGCGCAGCCGCATTGTTGGCCGGATTTCGATGGACATGCTGACGGCAGACCTGAGCCACATTCCGGAAGCGCATGTCGGATCTCCGGTTACCCTGTGGGGGCAAGGACTGCCGGTGGAAGAAGTTGCCGCCGCAGCCGGAACCCTCAGTTATGAACTCCTGTGCGCCGTCGCACAGCGGGTGCCGATGCTGGAACGGGCATAGTCATGGCCAAAGCCAAATCTCTTTATACCTGCACCGAATGCGGCGGCCAGTCGCCCAAATGGCAGGGCCAGTGTCCCCACTGCATGGCATGGAACACGCTGGCCGAGAGCGTTGCGGAAACGGCTGCCAGCAACCGCTACAACGCCCTCGCCGTAAGCAGCAAGGTGCAGGACCTGGGCGAAGTCGAAGCCCAGGAAGTGCCGCGCGAGCCGACCGGGATCGCCGAGTTCGACCGGGTGCTGGGCGGCGGCCTGGTGCAGGGCGCGGTCGTGCTGATCGGCGGCGACCCCGGCATCGGCAAATCCACGCTGCTGCTGCAGGCTTTGTCGCACATGAGCGGCAAGCACAAGGTGCTTTATGTCAGCGGCGAGGAATCGGCGCAGCAGATCGCTTCGCGCGCGAAGCGTCTCGCGCTGGATGCCGGGTCGGTGCAACTGCTGGCCGAGATCAACCTGGAAAAAATTCTCGGCACCCTGGCGGCGCGAAAACCCGAAATGGCGGTCATCGACTCAATCCAGACGGTTTATTCCGAAGCGCTGCAATCCGCCCCCGGCAGCGTGGCCCAGGTACGGGAGTGCGCGGCTCAATTGACGCGCTTCGCCAAGCAATCGGGCACGGCGGTGATCCTGGTCGGCCACGTCACCAAGGAAGGCGCACTGGCGGGGCCGCGCGTGCTGGAACATATCGTGGATACCGTGCTGTACTTCGAGGGCGACAGCAATTCCAGCTTCCGCCTGGTGCGCGCCTTCAAGAACCGCTTTGGCGCGGTCAACGAGCTGGGCGTATTCGCCATGACCGAAAAAGGTCTGCGCGAGGTGAGCAATCCTTCCGCGCTGTTTCTCTCGCATCATGGACAGGAAGTGGCAGGCTCGTGCGTCATGGTGACCCAGGAAGGCACGCGGCCCTTGCTGGTTGAAATCCAGGCGCTGGTGGACGAAGCCCATGCCCCCAACCCGCGCCGCCTGTCGGTGGGGCTGGAACAGAACCGCCTCGCCATGCTGCTAGCGGTACTGCACCGCCATGCGGGGATCGCCTGCTTCGACCAGGATGTGTTCGTCAACGCCGTGGGCGGGGTCAAGATCACCGAGCCGGCAGCGGACCTGGCGGTGCTGCTGGCCATTGTTTCTTCGCTCAGGAATCGGCCGCTGCCGGGCAAACTGGTGGTGTTCGGCGAAATCGGCCTGGCAGGCGAAATCAGGCCGGTGCAACGCGGCCAGGAACGCCTCCGGGAAGCGGCCAAGCTGGGCTTCACGCACGCCGTGATCCCCAAGGCGAACATGCCCAGGCATGGCATCCCCGGCATGGACATCAGCGCAGTGGACCGGCTGGAACAAGCCGTGTCCTACTCAAGGAACTAGCACGTGGCAAACCAATCATGCTGGAAATTTGCCGGTATCAGCGACACCGGACGCGTCAGGCCAGGCAACGAAGACGCCATCGCCTGGAGTGAGGCATTGGGCCTGGCCCTGCTGGCGGACGGCATGGGTGGTCATGAAGGCGGCGAAGTCGCCAGCAATCTGGCTGTCAGCACGGTGCTCGAAACCTTCAGCCAGCCGCTCGCATCGCACTGGCGCGAAGCTGAATGGACCAGAAATATCAGTGATCCGGTTTTGAAACTCTATGCCGCGGTCAGCCAGGCCAACCAGTCCGTTTATGAAGCCGCGCAACGGCAACCCGAACACCAGGGCATGGGCACCACGCTGCTGGCGGCCTATTTCCACAATTACCGCGTCACGCTTGCGCACATCGGCGATTCGCGCATTTTCCTGTGGCGCAACCAGGTCCTGTCGCTGCTCACGGTCGATCATACCGTCATTCAGCAGCAGATCGACAGCGGCGAAATCACCTGCGAGGAAGCACTCTACTCCGAGCATCGCGGCATATTGACGCGCGCGCTGGGAATCGACCCGGTGGTGGAAGTGGATATGCGCGAAATCGCCAGCCAGCGCGGGGATATCTTTCTGCTCTGCTCTGACGGATGTTACGATATGCTCGCATACGATGAAATGGCGGCCATCCTTGGCGCCAGCCAGGACGATACACAGCAGATGGCTCGGCAACTGGTGCGTCAAGCCAACAAGAATGGCGGCTACGACAATATTTCGGCCGTTGTGGCCCAGGTTTTGTAAGGACGGACGCAAAGCATGTCGAAACTGGTTTTGCACGGAACAAGCGGTGCCGACAGGGAAATCCTTCTCGACCGCGAGCGCATCACCATCGGGCGCAAGGCGCATAACGACATCCACCTGGATGGCGCGGCAGTAAGCGGCGAGCACGCCGTCATCATCACGCTCGGCAGCGATTCCTTTCTGGAGGACCTGCACAGCACCAACGGCACCCAGGTCAACCAGGCTACCGTGCACAAATGCGTGCTTCGGGACGGCGACGAAATCGGGATCGCCAGCTACCGCTTCACCTTCGTTAGCGAACCGGCCGTGCAAAGCGCGCCAGGAGCCTGTCGGACTTATGGGGATCGAAGCGCAACGATTTTAGCAGGCAAGCCGCAAAGCGGCTGCTCGCAGAATTCGGCTGGGCGAGGACAGATTTTGCCGGTTTTGCAGGTCAATAGTCATTCTATTGACCAAAAAAGCGGTGAAATATGGACCGCCCAGGCGGATTCGCAGCCGATTCATCATAAGTCCGACAGGCTCCTGGGCAAGACCATTTCCGCCACGTCGAAGCAATGGGTCGATCCTCGTGCAGCACATCCAACCACCCTTATGGATGCCGTTACGCTCATGCCGGAATCTGCGGCGCCCGACATGCCAGGCGAATCCTTCCGCAACACCAGCAACATGGCAGACAGCAGGATTGCGCCGGGCGATGGCACTCTCGGCGTCATCCGGATTCTTGCCGGTCCCGGCGCGAATCAAAGGCTGGAACTGTCGAAGCCGGTCACCACCCTGGGCAAACCAGGCATTCAGGTCGTCGCCATCTCCCTGCGCGACGGACGATATTGCCTCGGCGTCGTTGAAGGAGAGACATTGCCGCTGGTAAACGGCAGCGAAGTCAAGGAACTGCCATACCTTTTGCAGCCGCAGGATATCATCAGCATCGCCGGCATCCAGCTGGAATTTACCCTGGTGTAGGGCCGCGCGCCAAATAACTGGCAGTAAGCTTATCGTAAGGGGAAACCCCCTATAATCCTAGAAACCTCAGTTGACCGCTTACCATGTATAGCGTTTTGGTTCTAAACAACTTTTGTCGCAATTTTACGCTCACCCGTTTGGTGAGGGCGCTACGGGCCGGATTGCACGGTTTTTTGGGCGCATGGCGGCGTTGCAACGCCTTGGAAGGAATAAGCATTCCGCGTCGTCGCGCCTTGCCCTGCACCCGCAACGGGGTAGGCAGGGATGGGCGGCTTTTTGCCCACCTCGCAAAAAACCGCACACTCCAGCCCGTCCAACCGAGGTTTCTAGGTTGATTCACACTCGTTGCCTTTGCTGCCCGAACCGGCAATTGCTTTATTACGTCTCAGGAGTCCATAAATTCATGTCCAGATTATTACTGTCAACGCTGATCGCCATCGCTGCCGCATTTGCACTCACTGCCTGCAGCGGCACGCCCAAGGACACCCATCCCGGCCAGCCTGTCACCAAGCGCAAGGCTGTTTTCAAGCATATGCTGCGCGCCCTTGAGCCGATGGGCATGGTTGCGCGCGACCGCAAGGAATACGACCGGCAGGAATTCCTTGCCAGCGCGCAGGAATTGAAGCATCTGGTAACGCAGCCATGGATCTACTTCACCCCCGACAGCGATTATCCGCCGACCAGAGCCAAAGCCGATGTCTGGCAGAAGCCCGCCGAATTCAAGCAGGCGCAGGAAAAGCTGCAGACTGCGGCCGACCAGTTGGCCAAGGCCGCGGAAAGCGGAAACCTGGACATCATCCGGCCGGCAGTGAAAGAAGTGCAAAAGAGCTGCAAGGCATGCCACGACCAGTTCCGCAGCGGCGCTGCCTGAGATTTCCAAGTTTATCCCGGATTATCCGGGTTTATTGCTTGCCGCGCCGCCTGCTGCCCGTTTCTTCCGCCTTGACTGCGCGGAATACCGGCCCCCAGAGGGGATGTCCCGCCTCGGCGGGGGCCAGGTTGAATTTCGGGTTGAGCTTGAGTATCTTCTTGAACTCACCGCGGCACGCCAATTTCTCGCCTGACGCACAGTAGATGAATGCCAGGTATTTGTGCGCAGTGATTTGCTCGGCGCTCGATGCAAGTCCGCTATCCAGGGCATTCTGCAAATTACCGGCGGCATTCTTGTAATCGCCCTCCTCGTAATTATGAATACCCAGGCTCAATTCCTGTTCTGCTCTCTTCGCGGCCGGCAGTTCAGGCTTTCTCGCGCCGGATTCTTCGGTTTTCTCGACTTTCCTGGCAACAGGGACTTCCTCGATCTTGCGCGTGGGTTTCGTCGCGGTCAGCGAAGCACAGCCCGTCGCCATCAACAGCAAGGCGAGGTATAAAAAACGCGGATAAATCGGTTCGGACATCGCTTCGGCTTATTTGAACAGGTGTTTTATTTTATGGCTCGCACCGGCCTGGAGCTCAAATTTCTCGACATAAGGGGTAAATCCGGCATTGCGGATTTCGACCATATGCTTCCCGGCGGCAAGTTTCAGTTCCTTCAGGGGTGGAGTGACCCCTTTCTTATCGCCATCCACGTACACCTCGCCCCACGGCGTTATGGCAAAGGCAAGGGTTGCCTCGGCCGGCGGCGCCACCACGGCAGGAGGCAAAGCAGGCGGCAAGGCAGTGGCGGCGGAAGTCGTGGGTTGCGGAGGCGGCTCGCGATTAAAGAACCATAACCCGGCAAACAGCAACGCCATGCCCACCCCCGCCAGCAACGCCCGCCTCCGCCACGCTCGACCGGCTGTTGCGGGTTGCGATGACGCGAGGGACGCCATCCGTATGGTCTGGTCGCCGGTCTGGCGGGGCGCAGCCCGGCGTTCCAGGGTTCGCGGCCGGTCGTCGGCACGAACGTTCGCCGATGCCGGCAATCTCTGGTAGGCGCGCAAATCTTGCGCCATCTCCCCGGCGTCCTGATAACGATCATCCGGGTGCTTTGCCAGCGCCCTGGCGACGATGTCGTTAAAAGCCTTCGGCAGTTCTGGCCGCAGATCGCCTGGAGGGGGCGGCATCTCGTTGAGGATGCGGAACATGATGGCACTGATGTTGTCGCCGCTGAAAGGCGGTTTGCCCGTCAACATTTCATACAGCACCACCCCAAGGGAAAAAATGTCGGAGCGGCCGTCCACGTCCTGCCCGACCACCTGCTCAGGAGACATGTATTTGGGCGATCCCAGCACCATCCCAGCCATGGTGCGGGATGACGAGGGAATCAGCGCGATACCGAAATCGGTAATCTTCACCACGCCATTCTTCAGGATCATGATGTTGGAAGGCTTGATGTCGCGATGCACCACGCCATGCGCGTGCGCGAATGCGAGGCCGTCGGCAACCTGGGAAGCGATTGCGGCAACGCGTTCGGGCGCCATGAGTCCGCCCGCATCGAGAATGTCCCGCAGCTCGTTCCCTTCCAGAAACTCCATCGCCATATAGGCGATGTCGTCATTGTTGCCGACATCATGAATGGTGACGATATTCGGGTGATTGAGGCGCCCCGCCGAGCTCGCTTCGCGATAAAATCGCCGCTCGAATTCGTCGAACTCGTCCCTGGACAATTCCAGACTGATGGTCTTGATCGCCACGGTACGTTCAAGGAGCGGATCGGTCGCACGATAAACCACGCCCATGGCTCCCTGACCAAGCGCGGACAGAATCTCGTAACGACCAATTTTGGGGTTAGCCATGAGATGCAATTATCCTAGAAACCTCAGTTGGACGGGCTGGAGTGTGAGGTTTTTTGCGAGGTGGGCAAAAAGCCGCCCATCCCTGCCTACCCCATTTCGGGTGCAGGGCAAGGCGCAACGATGCGGAATGCTTATTCCATTCCAAGGCGTTGCAACGCCGCCATGCGCCCAAAAAACCGTGCAATCCAGCCCGTAGCGCCCTCACCAAACGGGTGAGCGTAAAATTGCGACAAAAGTTGTTTAGAATCAAAACCTATGCCTCATGGTAAGCGGTCAACTGGGGTTTCTAGGATTATAAAAGCTGCTGCCACATTCAAAAGATATTTTACCGTCTTCCTGCAAATACAGCCTTGCGTCACAATAGAGCCGGATGCGAAAATGACAATCACATGGCCGCGCCATGCCGCAAGCCAATAACACAAAAAAACAAGGACCGATGGAATGACCGTACGCAATGCGCTTGAAGTCGCGACTACCACCGATGCTGGTGTGGTTCGCCCGTTTAACGAGGATGCCGTTGCCACCGAACTGGATCTGGGACTGGCCATTGTGGCTGACGGAATGGGCGGCTACAAGGCGGGTGACGTTGCCAGCGGGATGGCCGCGTCAATCATGGTGGAGGAGCTCAAGCGCCAGCTGCATGCAAGCGCAGCGGATTCTCCCGCCCGGATACTGCATGACGCCGCCGGAAAGGCCAATCAAGCCATATTTCAGGCGGCGCGGGCGAATTCCCAGTACCACGGCATGGGCACCACGCTGGTGACCGCGCTGTTCCATGACAATCACGTTTATTTCACCCATGTCGGCGACTCGCGGCTCTATCGTTTACGCCATGGCAGGCTGACGGTGCTGACGCAGGATCACTCCATTCTCCACGAACAGGTAGCGCAAGGCCTGATTTCCTCCGACGACGCCAAAACTTCCCATAACCGCAACCTGGTGACACGTGCCATCGGCGTCGAACCGGAAGTTGAGCTTGAAACACAGCAACAGGAGGTGGAAACCGGCGATATTTACCTGCTGTGTTCGGATGGCCTGAACGACATGGTGGATGACGCCGATATCGAACTGGCGCTCACCGCATTGCAGGCCAACCTCCCCCTCACGGCACGGCAACTGGTGATGCTGGCCAACGACAATGGCGGCCATGACAACATATCCGTGGTTCTGGTCAAGATCCTCAAGCCCTTCCCGGCCGCCGAGCCCGGGAAGGGCCTGCTGAACCGGCTGTTCGGTTGGTTAAAATAAAGGAGGCAAACACAATGGCAAAGCTGGTTTTAAGTCTGGATGGCGACATGCTCGGCCATCACTTCATCGCACAGGACCGCTTCAGCATCGGACGCAAGCCCCACAATGACATGCACATCGACGACTCGTCCGTCAGCAAGGAACATGCGGTCATCCTGACCATCGGCAACGACCAGGTTCTGGAAGATCTTGGCAGCACCAACGGAACGCTGGTTAATGGCAACATCATCCGGAAACACATCCTGCAAAACAACGATGTGATAGAAATCGGGCGCTACCAGATCAGGTACATGAACCAGAAGGCCCAGCCCGGAATGGATTTCGACCGCACCCTGATGATGGCGCCGATCCACAGGCAGCGCAAAGCCCATGGCAACGCGGAAACACAGGACGTAGAACCGGCGGACAAGGCCCTTTCCGTGGCACGGGCGGCAAATGCGAACTTTCCGCTGGGCGGCGTCAAAGTCCTGGAAGGAGCCCATGCCGGCCAGACCCTGGAATTGAGCCGCCCGCTGGCAACCTTCGGCAAGAGCGGCGTGCAAGTGGCCGTGATCAACCGCCGCCCGCACGGCTATACCATTACTCACGTGGAAGGCAGAAAGCGCCCGTTGGTCAACCTGCGCCCAATCGACGAAAAATCGCACGCCCTGCAAGAGGGCGACGAAATCGAGGTGGGCGGAGAAAAACTTGTGTTCTTCCTGAAGCAGTAATCAGCAAGCGACGATCTGCCCGGACACGCCGCGGCTGTCGCTCCCCATCAGATAAAGGTACTGCGGCATCAGGCTTTCCGCCGCTGGCAATGATTCTTTCGCCTCGCCGGGATGAGTCCAGGCGCGCTGCGGCGACTGCACCGGGCCGGGAATAATGGCGTTAAGGCGCAAATTTGGGTAAAGCTCCAGTTCTTGCGCCCACAGCTTCACCAGCGTTTCCACGCCCGCCTTGGACACCGCAAAACTGCCCCAATAAGCTGCCGGCGCATGCCCATGCGTTTCCGAAGTCATCACTACGGAAGCATCCGGTGCCGCCTTGAGCAAAGGCAGACACGCGCGGGTCAGCGCAAAAGGCGCCAGCAGATTGACTCTCATCGAAGCCTGCCATTGCTCCAGCGAGTGCGATTCCAGCGTGTGCAAGGTTTCCAGATGCGCGGCATTGTGCAATATGCCATCCAGCCGCCCCAACTGGCCACGTATGCCACCGGCGAACGCATCGTAGTCCTTGTCTTCGGCACTGAACAGGTCAAGGGGGAAGATTGCCGCCTGGGGGCCGCCTGCCGCCTCGATCTCATCGTATACCGCTTCGAGCTTTGCCACATTGCGGCCATGCAGGATCACCGTCGCGCCATGGGCGGCGAATGCCAGCGCGGCGCAGCGGCCGATACCCCGGCCTGCGCCAGTGACCAGGATGACGCGGCCCTGAAGGAGATCGGGGGAAGCTTGATAATCTTTCATGAGAAATCCGTTTTTATTCGTGAAAATGAAATTATAACGGATATCCAAGTCCAGCTTGAACCGAGATTAAACCTCCCCTTCCGGGGTGGCGGAAACCTTGTGAATCGACAGGTCGGCGCCATTGAATTCGTCTTCCGGATCGAGGCGGATACCTACCAGCTTCCTGATCAGGCCATATACGGAGAATCCGCCGGCCAGCGCAATTGAAATGCCCAGCAATGTGCCGATCAGTTGCGCGGCGAAGCTCACGCCGCCCATGCCCCCCAGCGCCTTGAGACCGAAAATGCCCGCGGCGATGCCGCCCCAGGCGCCGCACAAGCCATGCAATGGCCACACGCCCAGCACATCGTCTATTTTCCACTTGTTCTGCGTCTGCATGAACATCCAGACGAACATCCCGCCCGCCACCACGCCGGTAAGCAGCGCGCCCACCGGATGCATCAGGTCGGAACCCGCGCACACAGCCACCAGGCCGGCCAACGGACCGTTGTGCACGAACCCGGGGTCATTCCTGCCGACGATCAGCGCAGCGATGGTGCCCCCCACCATCGCCATGAGCGAATTCACCGCCACCAGGCCGCTAATGGCGGAAAGCGTCTGCGCCGACATGACGTTGAAGCCAAACCAGCCGACAGTCAGAATCCATGCCCCCAGCGCCAGGAAAGGAATGTTGGAAGGCGGATGCGCGGCAACCATGCCATCCTTGCTGTATCGTCCACGCCGCGCGCCGAGCAGCAACACGGCCGGAAGCGCAATCCAGCCACCCATGGCATGCACCACCACGGAGCCGGCAAAATCGTGGAACTCGGCGCCGAACGTGGCCTTCAGCCACGCCTGGAAGCCGTAATGATGGTTCCAGACAATGCCCTCGAAGAAGGGGTAGACGAATCCGACCAGGATGAAAGTCGCCGCCAGTTGTGGATTGAAGCGGGCGCGTTCCGCAATGCCGCCGGAAATAATGGCCGGAATTGCCGCGGCAAAAGTCAGCAGGAAGAAAAACTTGACCAGCTCATAGCCGCCCTTCTGAGCCAGGACATCGGCGCTATCGGTAAAATGCATGCCATAGGCAATGCCATAGCCGATGAAGAAATAAGCAATGGTGGAAATGGCAAAATCGCTGAGAATTTTCACCAGGGCATTTACCTGGTTCTTCTTGCGCACCGTGCCCAGTTCAAGGAAGGCAAATCCGGCATGCATGGCCAGCACCATGATCGCCCCCAGCAGAATGAACAAAACATCGCCGCCCGTCTTCAGGTTTTCCATATCCCTATTTCTCTAAAAATACGCCGGCACTCCTTTTAGCAAGTTCTATTCCATATTTTTATGTCATTGTTTCATATAATAATTCAGATTGTCGAAGAGCGCCAGACATGGATTCATGCACCTTTTGAGTGCTTGGCATGACTCTTGTGCACCATATCGGATCATCTGCCAGGCGAATTGCCATGGCTTCCGCGTTATTTCAGTTGGGCAGGGAATCTGGCGCGCAGCTTGGCCACCTTGGGTGCCACCACGACCTGGCAATAAGGCTGCCGGGCGTGAAGTTTGTAATAATCGCGATGGTAGTCCTCGGCCGGATAAAACGCCGCGGCAGCGACAAGCTCCGTGACGATGGGCCGCGTCCAGACATTCTCGGCCGCAAGTTCGGCGATCATTTTTTCCGCCGCGGCCTTCTGTTCCGGCGAATGGTAGAAAATGACCGAGCGGTACTGGCTGCCGACATCGTTGCCCTGGCGGTTCAAGGTGGTGGGGTCGTGGATGACGAAGAAGGCGGCCAGAATTTCGCGGTATGAAATACGACCCGGGTCGAAACTGATGCGCACCACTTCGGCATGGCCAGTCGTGCCGCTGCACACCGCATCATAAGCGGGATTCTCCAGGTGCCCGCCGCTATAGCCGGGAAGCACCTGTTCAACGCCAGCCAGTTCGCCCAGCGCCGCTTCGAGGCACCAGAAACAGCCGCCGCCCAGGGTGGCGATTTCGCGTTCAGGGTCCATGCCGCGCCTCTTCAGCTTTTCTCCGCGAACACCACTTTCACCACATCCCTGAAATGACGGGCGAAGTGCACTTTCACCCCCTCCCGGATATGCGCCGGCAGTTCGTCGAAATCGCGCCGGTTGGCTTCGGGCATGATCAGCTCCATGATCTTGATGCGCCGCGCGGCGATGACTTTCTCGCGCACCCCGCCGATGGCCAGCACCTCCCCGGTCAGGGTCAGCTCGCCGGTCATGGCCAGCGGGCGGGCGACTTTCTGGTTGCGCGCCAGCGACAGCAGCGCCGTCGCCATGGTGATGCCGGCGCTCGGACCGTCCTTGGGCGTCGCGCCTTCCGGCAGGTGCAGGTGCACGAACGCCTCGTCGAAGAACTTCAGGTCGCCCTTGAATTCCTTGAGATGCGAGGTGACGTAGCTATAGGCGATCTCGGCCGACTCCTTCATCACGTCGCCCAGCTGGCCGGTGAGCTTGAAACCGCGGTTGCGGGTGTGGACCCTTGTCGCCTCGATCGAGAGCGTCACGCCGCCCATGGCGGTCCAAGCCAGGCCGGTGACCACGCCCAGCCCGCTGAGGGGTTTTTCACGGGTAAACAGCGGCTTGCCGAGATAGGTTTCCACCTGTTCCACGCCGAGACGTACCGGCCCCTGCTCGCCGTTCATCAGCTTGACGACCGATTTGCGCACCAGCCGGCCAAGCTGCTTCTCCAGGTTGCGCACCCCGGCCTCGCGGGCATAGCCTTCGACGACATATTTCAAGGCGGCATCGCTGATGGCGAGCTCGCCGCGTTTCATGCCGGCCTTTTCGAGCTGCTTGGGCCACAGATGATGTCTGGCGATGGTGACTTTCTCGGAAGTGATGTAGCCCGCCAGACGGATCACTTCCATGCGGTCGAGCAGCGGCCCCGGAATGGTGTCGAGCTGGTTGGCGGTACACACGAACAAGACCTTGGATAAATCGAAGCGCACGTCGAGGTAATGGTCGAGAAAATCGCTGTTCTGCTCCGGATCCAGCACTTCCAGCAGGGATGAAGCCGGATCGCCCTGGTAGGAAGCGCCGATCTTGTCCACTTCGTCGAGCATGATGACAGGATTGGCCACGCCGCATTCCTTGATCGCCTGCACGAACTTGCCCGGCATGGCACCGATGTAGGTACGGCGGTGTCCCTTGATTTCCGCCTCGTCGCGCATGCCCCCGAGGGAGAAGCGATAAAACTCGCGCCCCAATGCGTCGGCGATGGAACGCCCGATGGAAGTCTTGCCCACCCCCGGGGGGCCGACCAGCAGGACGATGGAGCCGGCGATTTCACCCTTGTGCGCGCCCACCGCGAGGAATTCGATGATGCGTTCCTTCACGTCTTCCAGACCGTCGTGGTCGCGGTCGAGAATCTTGCGCGCGCGCTTGAGGTCGAGCTTGTCCTTCGAATACTTGCCCCACGGCAACTGGGTCAGCCAGTCGAGGTAGTTGCGCGTCACCGCGTATTCCGGCGAGCCGGTTTCGAGCATGGACAGCTTCTGCATCTCATCGTCCACGCGCTGCTGCGCTGCCTCGGTCAACTTGAGCTTGGCCAGGCGTTCGTGGAAGCGCTCGATCTCGGCGGTTTTGTCATCCTTGGCCAGGCCGAGTTCCTTCTGGATGGCCTTGAGCTGCTCGCGCAGGAAGAACTCGCGCTGATGCTTGCTCATCTTCTCGTCGACCTGCTCGCGAATCTGCGACTGCAGGCGCGCGACATCGAGCTCCTTCTTGATCAGCACCAGCACTTTTTCCATGCGCCGGCGCAGGTTCAGCGATTCCAGCACGTCCTGCAGTTTTTCCTTGGGGGCAGTGGTGAGCGAAGCGGCGAAATCGGTCAGCAGCGAGGGTTCGTTGGGGCTGAATCGGTTGAGGAAGAACTTCAGCTCTTCGCTGTAAAGAGGGTTGAGCGGCAGCAGTTCCTTGATCGAATTGATGATCGCCATGGCATAGGCCTTCACCTCGTCCGTATTGGCGCCGCGGTTGTCATTGGGATACTCGACCTGCACCAGGTAAGGCGCCTTGCCGGACAGCCATTTGACGATGCGGAAACGCTTCTGCCCTTCCGCGATGAACTGGATCTTGCCCTCGGAGCGCACCGGATGATGCATGCGCACCACGGTACCGGTGGTGTAGAAATCCTGCGGTTTGACATCGTCGGCGCTGCTCGGCCGCACCATCACCAGCCCCACCATTTTCTGCCCGGTTTCGCCGATTTTCTCGACGGTTTCCAGCCATGGCTCCATGTTCATCAGCAACGGCAAGGTCTGCGCGGGGAAGAAGGGGCGTTCGCTGAGCGGCAGGAGGTAAAGGGTCTCGGGCAGCGCCTGTACTGCCAGGGCCAGTCCGGAAGAGCCGCCGGGCTCAATCACTTCGCCCTCGATTGCTTCGTTCGCTTCTGTTTCATCAGACATGTTCAACCTCGAATCTATGTTATTCTTACCTTGCAGACTTTGTGGCGAAGGTTTTGCAATTCAAGTCCATAGCGTAAAAACCACTTCCCGTCATGGGTTGAATGCCACCCGGTTTCCGTGCACGATATAGAGGCTGCAATTCATGTCGGGCAATTTGAACACGGATTATCCTAGGAGCCTGTCGGACTTAGCACCTAACCCATTGATTCCAGTAAGTATCGCATTTTTGTTTGCTGAGAAATATCATTTTATATTAATGGGTTATGTTTTGCTGACCTCTCAAGTCCGACAGGCTCCTAGGATCATCCTTGCCCCACAGAAAACATGAACCATGTCACAGGAGGGAAATCCATGAACAAGTTCGATTACGTGATCGTGGGCGGCGGACTGGCTGGCGCCTCGGCCATCGAGGGCATCAGGACGCGCGATGACAAGGGAAGCATTCTTCTGCTCGGCGAGGAAACCCATCCACCTTACGACCGCCCGCCCCTTTCCAAGAAACTCTGGTTCGGCAAAACGCGGGTGGAAGAAATTTTCCTGCATGACCCGCATTTTTACGACGCTTCCGGGGTGGAGATGCTGCTGGGTGAAAAGGTGGAGAAACTCGACCCGCAGGAAAAAACCGTCGCCACCGCAAGCGGCAAGCGCTTCTCCTTCGGCAAACTGCTGCTGGCAACCGGCACTTCGCCGCGCCGGATCGGCATTCCCGGCGGCGACCTGGAAGGCATCTGCCACTTCCGCACGCTCGATGATTACCTGCGCATGCACGACGACGCGAAAGCAGGCAGATCCGCACTGATCATCGGCGGCGGGTTCATCGGCTCGGAACTTGCCGCCGCGCTCAACCTCAACCTTGAAGTCACCATGATCTTTCCCTCCGCCACGCTTTGCCGGCGAGTATTTCCGGAGTCTCTTGGCATGGCGGTCCAGAGCCATTTCCAGGCACGCGGCATCCGCGTGATCCATTCCGACTCGCCCGCCTCCATCAGCAGGAGCGGCGGAAAATTCCGCACCGAGACGGTGAGCGGGAAAAGCATCGAATCCGACCTGCTGATCGTCGGCATCGGTGTCGACCCCAATATCGGCATCGCCCGGGATGCCGGGCTGGAAGTGGGCAACGGCATCGTGGTCGACGAGTATCTCGAAACTTCCCATGCGGACATCTACGCAGCCGGCGACAACGCCTTTTTCCCCTATCGCGCGCTGGGCAAAAGCATGCGCATCGAACATTGGGACAATGCGTTGGCGCAGGGGCGCTGGGCCGGTTCGAACATGGCCGGTGCGCACGAAGCCTTTACCTACCAGCCGTACTTCTTTTCCGACCTGTTCGAGTTCGGCTATGAGGCAACCGGCGAAGTGGACACCAGCCTGGAAACCTTCGCCGACTGGCAAAAGGAAAACCACACCGGGGTGATTTATTACCTGCGCGAAGGCCGCGTGCGCGGGGTGATGATGTGCAACGTCTGGGACAAGCTCGATGCCGCGCGGGAACTGATACGCAAAGGGGAAATCGTCACGCACGAAAGCCTGCGCGGCGCCATTCGCTGATGCCGGCATAGCCCTCGAGAAAATTTGCCCGGACGCAAACAAACCATCCCCTTCCTTACGCGAATTTATGAAACATCCGGGCTTGCAATACAATAGAAGCCTCATGAAAAAAACCTTTCTCTGGCTTCTATTCCTTCTCTGCGGCAGCGCATCCGCCTTCGAATCCCCGTTCAGCTTACGGGCGCCCCAAACCATCACCGCCAGCGGCACCATCGAGCTCGCCTTCTCGCCGGAGGACGATGCCGGCGCCCTGGTCATTCAAGCCATTCGTGGCGCAAGAAAACAGATCCTGGTGCAGGCCTACAGCTTCACCCACCGCAAGATCGCGCACGCCCTGATTGATGCCCGGCAACGCGGGGTGGACGTGCAAGTGATCGCCGACGGCGAACAGGTACGCAGGATGGAGCGCGGCCTGATACCAGGCATCGCTGCCGCCGGAGTGCCCATTTTCCTGGACGACTCCCACGACAGCGCCCATAACAAAATCATGGTGATCGATGCGGGCACGCATCAGTCGGCGGTCATTACCGGCTCATTCAATTTCACCCAGGCCGCCCAGTATAAAAACGCCGAGAACCTGCTGTTGTTTCGCGGCAACCCGCAACTGACCCAGGCCTATCTCGCCAACTGGCAGCGGCATCGCGCCCACGCCAGGGCATACCAGGCAGAGCGTTAAACCCCCCATGAGAAACAGTCAAGAAATTCGCAATCTCCTGCTCGACGCCTTCAACGACCTGCAACAGACCGATATCCGCTGGCAGCTCGGCGTGCTGCTGGCCAGCCTGTTGCTGGCCTGGCTGTTCATGCGCCTGGTCCGCGCCCGGACACCGATTCAGGCAGGCGCCTGGAAGCTCGGCATGGGCGGCGTCAACCGCCTGGTTTTTCCACTCACCGCGCTGCTGCTGGTACTGGTCGGGAAAGCGGTGCTGCAACACTGGCAGCACGTCAGCCTGCTCACCATCGCCGTACCGCTGCTGCTCTCTCTGGCCCTGGTGCGGCTTGCCGTGTATGCGCTGCGCCACATCTTTGCCCCGAGCGGCTGGCTGCATACCTCCGAGCGTTTTATCGCCATCCTGATCTGGAGCGGCGTGGCCCTGCACATCACCGGCTTCCTGCCGGAAATCCTGCAAATGCTGGACGATTTAAGTTTCCACGTCGGCAGAAACCGGATATCCCTGCTGCTGATCCTGAGCGGATTGCTCTCCGTGACCGTGACCATGCTGGCCGCGCTGTGGATTGCCAGCGCCCTGGAGGCGCGCCTGATGCGTGCGGAGCACATGAACATGAGCCTGCGCGTGGTGCTGGCAAAATTCAGCCGCGCCGCGCTGCTGTTAATCGGCATGCTCGTCGCCCTGCCCCTCGCCGGCATCGACATCACCATATTGTCCGTGTTCGGCGGCGCGCTGGGCGTGGGCATCGGTTTCGGCCTGCAGAAAATCGCCAGCAATTATGTCAGCGGCTTCATCATCCTGCTCGACCGCTCCATCCGCATCGGCGACCTGGTGACAGTGGACAACCGTTACGGCACGGTCACCAACATCACCTCGCGCTATGCGGTCATCAAGGGCATGGACGGCACGGAAGCCATCATCCCCAACGAGGCCCTGATCGCATCGACGGTGCTGAACCACTCCTATACCAACCGTGAACTGCGCGTAGGCATCGCGCTGCAGGTCAGCTATGAAAGCCCGCTCGAAAAAGCCATGGAAATCATGCGGGAGGAAGCCGCCAAACACACGCGGGTGCTGCAGGATCCGCCACCCAGGGTGTTCCTGAAAAACTTCGGTGATAACGGCATCGACCTCGAACTGAGCGCCTGGATCAACGACCCGGAAGAAGGCCAGCTGAACCTGCGTTCGGAAATCAGCCTGGCGATATGGCGGCGCTTCCAGCAGGAAGGGATTGAAATTCCCTATCCGCAACGCGTCGTGCGGATTCTGCCATGAAAAACATGGAAGATTTATTCGATGAGCTCAAGCTGCGTATTGGCGACCGCCTGCAAGTCGAGATTCCTTCACGCCGCCACGACCTGAAGTATTTCACCACCCTGGTGGGGTATGTGAAGGGGCTCAGCGTATTGCTGCGCACGCCCGTCGAGGACAGCCTGCCGCTGCCCATGCGCGACGGCGAGAAGCTGATCGTGCGGGGGTTCTCCGGCAAGGAGACCTTCTCGTTCGACACCACCATCGAACGCGTATGCCGCGAACCTTTCTGCTACCTGCATCTTTCCTATCCCGATTCGGTCACCACCACGACGATCCGGCACGCGGAGCGGGTCAGGGTCAACCTGCCGGTCAGGGTCATGCCGGCAGGCGCAAGCAGCGCCATTCACGCGACCATTTCCAATATCAGCACGGCGGGCATCCTGATCGACAGCGAAGATGAGCTGGGAAAGAAGGACGAGGAAATCAATGTTTCCTTCCACTTTGCCATCCAGCCCAACGACTATGACGCCCACATCGAAACCACGGCACTGATCCAGAACGTGTCGCTGCAGGACAACCCGTCAGGAAATTTTGCGTTCCAGTATGGCGTAAAACTGCTCAGGCTCCATAGCAGCCAGGCAATCCTGCTGCAGAACCTGATTTACCAGAAACTACTGGAGAACCACCACAATCTGGCGTGACTCATTGGCGGGAGCGCAAGAGCGATTGAACCCCTGCCCTCCCAGTGATTACATCCTGCCCTTCACCCACTCGACCACGCCGGCCAGCGCTTGCGTCAGGTTTTCCGGCTGGTTGCCGCCGGCCTGGGCCATGTCGGGGCGTCCACCGCCCTTGCCGCCGACCTGCCGGGCGACGAAATTGACCAGTTCGCCCGCCTTGACCCTGGCGGTCAGGTCGGGAGTGACGCCGGCGATCAGGGTGACCTTGCCATCGGCCACCGCGGCGAGAACGATGGCGGCACTTTTCAGCCTGTCTTTCAGCTTGTCCAGAGTTTCGCGCAGGACTTTGCCGTCCGCCCCTTCCAGGTTGGCAGCCAGCACCCTGGCACCATTCACCTCGACGGCCTGGGCAGCGAGGTCATCGCCCTGGCTGGAAGCCAGTCTGGACTTGAGCCGCGACAGTTCTCTTTCTACTGTCCTCGCGTGCTCCATGAGCTGCGCTATCTTGGCGGACAACTCCTGGGGAGGCGCCTTGAATGCGCTCGCAGCCTGTGCCAGCAAGGCCTGCTGGGCCTGCACGCAGGCCAGGGCATTGTCGCCGGTTACCGCCTCGATGCGGCGCACGCCGGCGGCCACGCCGCTTTCCGCCAGCACCTTGAACAGGCCGATATCGCCGGTGCGTGCCACGTGGGTGCCGCCGCACAACTCGCGCGAGCTGCCGATATCCAGCACCCGCACCTCGTCGCCATATTTTTCGCCGAACAGCGCCATGGCGCCCAGTTTCTGAGCTTCCTCGATTGGTACGACGCGCGTCTGGGTGGCGGTATTGGCGAGAATTTCGGCGTTGACGATTTCCTCCACGCGGCGAATTTCATCGGCCGACATGGCCGCATTGTGCGCGAAGTCAAAGCGCGTCTTCTCCGCGTCGACCTGCGAGCCCTTTTGCTGCACGTGGCTGCCCAGCACCTCGCGCAAGGCTTTGTGCATGAGATGGGTGGCGGAGTGGTTACGCATGGTGCGGATACGGGCCTGGACGTCCACCCTGGCGCTCACGCCATTGCCCACGCTGAGCTTGCCGGTGCGTACCACGCCGTGATGGCCGAACACGGCGGCCTGGATTTTCTGCGTATCTTCCACCGCGAAAATGCCGTGCGTGCTTTGCAGCACGCCGCGATCGCCCGCCTGGCCGCCCGATTCTGCGTAGAATGGCGTGTCATCCAGCACCACCACGCCACTTTCGCCCTCCAGCAGTTCGTTGACCTGCACGCCATCCCTGTACAGGGCCAGCACGTTGGCCTTGGCTTCCAGCGAGTCGTAGCCGCGGAAGGTGGTGGCCGGGCCGTCATATTCCAGATTGGCCGCCATCTTGAACTTGCCGGCGGCGCGCGCCTGTTCGCGCTGGTGCGCCATGGCGGCATCGAAAGCCGCCACATCAACCGTCACGCCATGTTCGCGGCACACGTCCTGGGTCAGGTCGAGCGGGAAGCCGTAGGTGTCGTGCAGCTTGAAGGCGGTTTCGCCGTTGAATGTCTTGTTGCCTTTTCCGGCCATGTCGGCGAGCTCCGCTTCCAGGATCGCCATGCCGTGCTCGATGGTGGCGAAGAAACGCTCCTCTTCCTGCTTCAGCACTTCGGTGACGCGCGCCTGGTTTTCCTTCAGCTCGGGATAAGCGTCACCCATCTCGGCCACCAGGTCGGCCACCATCTTGTGGAAAAAGGCGGCGCGAGCGCCCAGCTTGTAGCCGTGGCGGATGGCGCGGCGGATGATGCGGCGCAGCACGTAGCCGCGTCCCTCGTTGCCGGGAATGATGCCGTCGGCAATGAGAAAGGCGCAGGCACGGATGTGGTCGGCCAACACCTTGAGAGACGGGCTGTCCAGGTCGGTGCAATGGGTTTCGCGCGCCGCGGCCCTGATCAGCGCCTGGAACAGGTCGATCTCATAGTTGGAGTGCACGCCCTGCAGCACGGCGGAGATGCGTTCCAGGCCCATGCCAGTGTCCACCGATGGCTTGGGCAACGGGTGCATCACGCCCTGCTCGTCGCGGTTGAACTGCATGAACACGTTGTTCCAGATTTCGATATAGCGGTCGCCGTCTTCCTCGGCCGTGCCGGGCAGGCCGCCGGGGATGTGCGCGCCGTGGTCGTAGAAAATCTCGGTGCACGGGCCGCAGGGTCCGGTGTCGCCCATCATCCAGAAATTGTCGGAAGCATAGCGCGCGCCCTTGTTGTCGCCGATGCGGATCACGCGCTCCGCAGGCAACCCTATTTCCCTGGTCCAGATGTCATAGGCCTCGTCGTCCTCGGCGTAAACCGTGACATACAGCCTGTCCATGGGCAGCTTGAACACCTCGGTAAGCAGTTCCCAGGCGTAGCGGATGGCATCGCGCTTGAAATAGTCGCCGAAGCTGAAATTGCCCAGCATCTCGAAAAAAGTGTGGTGGCGCGCGGTGTAGCCAACGTTTTCCAGGTCATTGTGCTTGCCCCCGGCGCGCACGCACTTCTGCGAACTGGCGGCACGGGTATAGGGGCGCTTGTCGAAGCCGAGGAACACATCCTTGAACTGGTTCATCCCGGCATTGGTGAACAGCAGTGTCGGGTCATCGTGCGGGACCAGCGAGCTGGACGCCACCACGGTATGACCCCTGGAGGCAAAATAATCGAGAAACTGCTTACGGATTTCACTACTTTTCATTCTTGTTTTCCCAAAACACAATATCCTTGAAATGCGCGCATGAAGCGCCGGCCCAGCACAATTCCTGTCCGGCGGGCTCCTGGAGCCGCTTTGTTTTAACGTAAAACTCGCGCAGCGAGACCTCGTCCCCCTTCTCGCCGGATTGAGCGGCTTTGCCGCCAATCCCTGCGGGGACACCCCTTGCGGGCGCGCCCTCCCTCATCCCAACCTTCTCCCGGAGGGAGAAGGGGCGAGCGTTCCCCCTCTCCCTCCGGGGCCGGGGGTGAGGGATGGCAGGGGTGAGGGAAACGCTCATGGCGCAGCACTGTTTCATGATTTTGGGCGGCGCTGCACCATGACCGTTAGAGCCGCTTTGTTTCCCTGAGATGTACGCCAATCGACTCGCCGCCCATGATGGCCATGCTTTCGACGACACCCTTGAGCAAAACGGTTTCGTTCACAGCCGGCAAGCTTTCCCGCGCCACGACCGTCACCTCGCCGCTGCCATCGTCCAGCACGAATAGCTTGAGGTCGAGCAGTGGAACTTTGGTAATGTCCTTGACCTTGCCTTTGACCCTGACCTCCCTGCCTTCGAACTGCGCGGGAGAAGCCGCGATCTCCTTTAGCGGCGTGAGACCGAACGGCAGATAGTCGCAGCCGGACAAAAACAGCAAACCAGCCAGAATGGCGCCCATCCCTAATCGTTTCATTAAAAAACTTCCTTTTCTCAGAATTGCTGCAAGCGCTTCCACGCTGACGTTCACGGCAACCCCGAAGGCTAGG
>JAQTLK010000015.1:25663-34063 GCA_028714955.1 Sulfuricella sp. | reverse complement strand
GCAATAACACCGGGTTTTTCGGTCGCCTCGCGGCTTACGAGTTGCTCGTCGTCAACGAAAATATACGCAGCCACATCAAGCCTGGCTTTGCTGGCAACGAGCTGCGCAAGCTGGCGGTTGCGGAGGGGATGGTCACCTTGACCGACAATGCCATTCAATTGGCGCGTCAACGTGTTACTTCACTCTCCGAAGTTTACCGGGTTTGCCTGGAAGTGTTGTAAGGTAAAGGAGAATCGGGGATTCCCCGATAGGTGCAAAATACCCTACACCCTATAATACCGGGACTTACACCGCAAGGTCATCATGCATTACCCCCCCCTCTTCGCAAGAATCGTGTTGCTGGCGGCGTTCTTCCTCGGGATGCCAGTTGTTCCTGCCGTTGCCGGACAGCATGCATCCGTAGCGGGAGCGGCCTCCGCGGCTAAAACGCCTCACGCCGGGACAGAATTGAATGGCACGCCATGGCTGCTGCTGGGGGGCGCGGGCTTCGGTCTGGCATTTTTCTGGTTTGTGCGTCGCTCCAGGAAGTCTTCAACGCCGCTCGACAAGCCTCGCCGTATTGTACCGGCACAGCGCAATCCGCATGCGGCGGGGGCTGACAGCGCTGAAGCGGCCAAATACTGGATACCTCTGGATCAGGATACCACGGTGACGGTAGATGAACTGTCCAGTGTCGAGGAGGAGGCGGATGTTTTTCTGCTGCTGGGACGCATGGATATGGCGATTGGTGTGTTGCGCCATCATGTCGAGGCAAACGATGACGCACCGGCGCATGTCTGGATTCGCTTGCTGGATATCCTGCATAGCGAAGGATTGCGTCAGGAGTTCGAGAAGCTCGCCGGTGAAATCAGTGGGCGCTTCAATGTGGCGTTGCCCACTTGGGAAGATGCGAATATTCGCAGCAGCGAGCTGACAGGGCTGGAGCGCTTCCCGCATTTGTTCGCCAGAATTACTGCGTGCTGGAGCAGCCCGGAATGCCTGGATTATTTGCGTGGCCTGCTCCAGGATAATCGCAACGGCGAACGCGCGGGTTTCCATGTGGAAGCCTTCCGCGATATCCTGACGCTGATTGGCGTGCTCGAATACAGGCAGAAAATGGCCACCATGCAGGCAATGGTGGCGTGATGCGGCCATGAAGTCGTGTTCTTTAGCGTGCCCGGTGCGCCGGCGGGCCGTCCTTTCCCAAGCGTGAGTGCATCGCGGGCGGAAATCCGTTAGAATTCGCCTTTAATTTAAAACGGAAAAGGGCACCAACCGTGCCCTTTTTGCTGCATACGAGCATGAACCACATACGCAATTTTTCCATCATCGCCCATATCGACCATGGCAAGTCCACCCTGGCCGATCGCATCATTCACCTGTGCGGCGGCCTTTCCGACCGTGAAATGGAAGCCCAGGTACTGGATTCCATGGACATCGAGCGCGAGCGCGGCATCACCATCAAGGCGCAGACGGCGGCGCTGGAATACAAGGCGCGCGATGGCCAGGTTTACCAGCTCAACCTGATCGATACCCCCGGCCACGTGGACTTTTCCTATGAAGTCAGCCGTTCGCTCGCCGCCTGCGAGGGCGCGCTGCTGGTGGTGGACGCTTCCCAGGGCGTGGAAGCTCAGAGCGTGGCCAACTGCTACACCGCCATCGAGCAGGGCGTGGAAGTGGTGCCGGTGCTCAACAAGATCGACCTGCCCAGTGCCGAGCCGGAGCGGGTGATCAAGGAAATCGAGGATATCATCGGCATCGACGCCAAGGACGCGGTGCTCGCCAGCGCCAAGACCGGCGTGGGCGTGCAGGATGTCCTGGAGGCGGTAATCGCGCGCATTCCGCCGCCCAAGGGCAATCCCGAAGGGCCGCTCAAGGCGCTGATCATCGACTCATGGTTCGACAACTATGTTGGCGTAGTCATGCTGGTGCGCGTGGTGGACGGCGTGCTCAAGCCCAAGGACAAGATTCGTCTCATGGCGACGGGGGATATTCACCTGTGCGAGCAGGTCGGCGTGTTCACGCCCAAGTCCCTGACACGGCCGCAGCTTTCGGCGGGTGAGGTGGGCTTCATCATCGCCGGCATCAAGGAACTGAAATCCGCCAAGGTGGGCGATACCGTGACGCTGGCCAACAATCCCGCCAGCGAGCCCTTGCCCGGCTTCAAGGAAATCAAGCCGCAGGTGTTCGCCGGGCTGTACCCGGTGGAGTCGCACGACTACGAAGCGCTGCGCGATGCGCTGGAAAAGCTCAAGCTCAATGACGCTTCGCTGCAATATGAGCCGGAAACCTCGCAGGCGCTGGGCTTCGGCTTCCGCTGCGGATTCCTCGGCCTGCTGCACCTGGAGATCGTGCAGGAGCGCCTGGAGCGTGAGTACGACATGGACCTCATCACCACCGCACCGACGGTGATTTATGAAGTCGTGATGCGCGACGGCACGGTACTGGAGATCGAGAATCCCTCCAGGCTGCCGGACCTCTCCAAGATCGAGGAAATCCGCGAGCCGATCATCACCGCCACCATTCTGGTGCCGCAGGAATATGTCGGCGCCGTGATCACCCTGTGCACCCAGAAACGCGGCAGCCAGACCAACATGCAGTACATGGGCCGGCAGGTCATGCTGACCTATGACATGCCCATGAACGAAGTGGTGATGGACCTGTTCGACAAGCTCAAGTCCACCAGCCGCGGTTATGCTTCACTGGATTACGAGTTCAAGGAATTCCGCGCCGCCGATCTGGTCAAGGTGGATATCCTGATCAACAACGAAAAGGTGGATGCGCTCTCGGTGATCGTGCACCGCGCCAATGCCATCTATCGCGGGCGCGAGCTGGCAGCCAAGATGCGCCAGCTGATTCCGCGCCAGATGTTCGACATCGCGGTGCAGGCCGCCATCGGCTCGCAGATCCTGGCGCGCGAGAACGTCAAGGCGCTGCGCAAGAACGTGCTGGCCAAGTGCTACGGCGGCGACATCACGCGCAAGCGCAAATTGCTGGAAAAACAGAAGGCGGGCAAGAAACGCATGAAGCAGGTGGGCAACGTGGAGATCCCGCAGGAAGCGTTCCTGGCTATTTTGCAGGTTGACAACAAGTAGGGGAGAGTGAGCGGTGAGGCGTGAGCAGTGAACAGTGACGGGCGGTGGTTTGCCTTTTACTCCTCACTCCTCACTTCTTACTCCTCACCACCCGCAAGGGAGATAAATGAATTTCGCACTCATCATGCTGATCGCGCTTGTGCTGACCGGTGCCATCTGGTTGTTCGATGTCTATCTGGGCAAGCCGCGCCGCGCCAGGGAAGCCAAGGACCCAATCCTGGTCGAATATGCCAAGAGTTTTTTTCCGGTCATCCTCGTGGTGTTCCTGCTGCGCTCTTTTCTGGTCGAACCGTTCAAGATTCCTTCCGGCTCCATGCTTCCTACACTCCTGGTGGGTGATTTCATCCTCGTCAACAAGTACACTTACGGCATTCGTCTGCCGGTCCTCAATACCAAGATCATCGAGGTGAACCAGCCGCAGCGCGGCGATGTGATGGTATTCCATTATCCGGAGGATCCCTCTCTCGACTACATCAAGCGCGTGGTAGGGTTGCCGGGGGATCATGTCGTTTATCGCGACAAGCACCTGATAATCAACGGCCAGGCAGTGCCGATGGAAGAACAGGGCGAATTCGGTTATGAAAAGAGCGGCCTCAATTATGTTACCGCCAAACTGGCTTACGAGCAGTTGGGCAGCCACAAGCACGCGGTCCTGCTCCTGCCCGAGTTCCCCAGCGTGCGCCTGGGCGATGTCAGGGCGTTTCCGTCACGCGCCAACTGTGATTACAATGAGGACGGCTTCAGCTGTACCGTGCCGCCGGGACAGTATTTCATGATGGGCGACAATCGCGACGACAGCAATGACAGCCGCTACTGGGGTTTTGTGCCGGACCGCAATATCGTCGGCAAGGCAATCATGATCTGGTGGCATGCCAAGGAGTTCGTGTTCGTCGGCATGGACCTGAAACGCATCGGGAAAATGATCAACTAGGGGGTGGCATGAAAAAGAATCAACAGGGGATGACCTTCTTCGGCGTAGTGTTTGTCGGGATGGTGCTGGTATTCGGTGCCATTCTGATCATGAAACTGATCCCGCCCTATCTCGAATACTGGTCGGTGCATAAAATTATTGCCGTCATGGCCAAGGACTCCGCCCTGCCAAACATGACGCCTGCCGAAATCAGGTCTTCTTTCGACAGGCGCGCGGTAATCGACAATGTAAACGTGATCAAGGGTTCCGACCTGGAAATCAGCAAGGATAGAGGAACCACCGTGGTGAACGTAAATTACTCGGTGACCGTGCCTATCGTCGGCAACCTCAGCGCCCTGATGGACTTTCAGGCTTCTACCGTGAATTCCGCGCCAGGCAAGAAACCAATTGAGTAAAGTCCTTTCCCGCGCATGAAATACCGCGCACTTTGCCGCCAATTGGGACATGAATTTGCACGACCTGAGCTGTTGCGCCAGGCGCTGACCCATCGCAGCTATGGCTCGCCGAATAATGAGCGGCTGGAGTTTCTCGGTGACAGCATTCTGAACTGCGTCATCGCCGCTCGCCTGTATCTGGCTTTCCCGCGCCTCCCGGAGGGCGACCTGAGCCGCATGCGTGCCGCGCTGGTCAAGGAGCAGACGCTGGCCGACATCGCCGTGCGGCTCATGCTGGGGAATATCCTGATGCTGGGCGAAGGCGAATTGAAAAGCGGCGGATTCCGCCGTCCCTCGATTCTCGCCGATGCGCTGGAGGCCGTCCTCGGCGCGGTTTACCTCGATGCGGGTTTCGTTGCGGCGGAAAAGGTGATCCTGGCGCTGTATGATCCGCTGCTTCAGGGCCTTGATCCGAAAACCATCGCCAAGGATCCCAAGACCCAATTGCAGGAATATCTGCAAAGCCGCAAACTCCCCTTGCCGCAATATGAGGTGCTGGCGATACGCGGCGAGGCGCATGAACAGGCGTTCGAAGTGGAATGCATCATCCCCGGCCTCAATATCCGCTCGCTGGGTGAGGGCCACAGCCGTCGCAGCGCCGAGCAGAACGCAGCCATTGCTGCTTACCGGGCGGCAACAGATGAGTAACGCAACCATGAAGGTCGGCTACATTGCGATTGTCGGACGGCCAAACGTTGGCAAGTCGACCTTGCTCAACCACCTGATCGGGCAAAAAGTCAGCATCACATCGCGCAAGGCACAGACCACCCGCCACCGCATCACCGGTATCCGCACCGATGCCGATGTGCAATATATTTTCGTCGATACGCCAGGATTCCAGACGCAGCACCAGAATGCGTTGAACCGCGTGATGAACCGCAGCGTCACCCAGACCTTGTCGAACGTGGACGTGGTGCTGTTCGTGATCGAGGTGATGCGCTTCGATGCGCGCGACGAAAAGGTGCTGGCACTGTTGCCGCGCAATCAGCCGGTGGTGCTGGTGCTGAACAAAGTCGACAAGATTGGAGACAAGGAGAAGCTGCTGCCCTTCATCGAAAAGATGTCGACCCTGTTCCCCTTTGCTGCCATCGTGCCAGTCAGCGCACAGCGCGGCGGCGCGCAACTGGAGCAATTGCTGCAGGAGGTCCGGCGCCACTTGCCAGAGGGCACGCCGATGTTCGGCGAGGACGAAATTACCGACCGCAGCGAGCGCTTTCTGGCCGCAGAAATCGTGCGCGAAAAGGTATTTCGCCTTTCGGGCGATGAGGTGCCTTACTCGGTGAGCGTCGAGATCGAGAAATTCGAGGTCGAGGGCAAGCTGCGCCGCATCTTTGCTGCCATCGTCGTCGACCGGGAAAGCCAGAAGCCGATACTGATCGGCAAGAACGGCGAAAAGCTCAAGGAAATGGCCACCCAGGCCCGCAAGGACATGGAGAAGCTGTTCGGCGGCAAGGTCTACCTGGAAGTGTGGGTCAAGGTCAAGGGCGGCTGGGCGGACGACGAACGCGCGCTGAAGAGCCTGGGGTACGATTAGGGCTCGTTAATGAATAAAATTCTGATTGTTACACGAAGTAGGAGCACCTGATCACCAGCCTCATGGTGTGGTATCTGTCGACGGTCTCCTGCTGACGGCGGTAAGGATGCCTTGCAGAATGGCGGTTGGCGTGGGCGGACAGCCGGGAATGGCGACGTCCACCGGGATCACGTTGGAAACCCTGCCGCAGCTGGCATAGCTTTCAGCGAAGATTCCACCGTTGCAGCCGCAGTCGCCGACCGCAACGACCAGCTTGGGGTCGGGCGTGGCATCGTAAGTGCGCTTGAGCGCGATTTCCATGTGGCGCGAAACCGGCCCGGTTACCAGCAGCATGTCGGCGTGCCGCGGACTGGCAACAAAATTGATGCCCAAGCCTCCGATGTTGTAATAGGCATTGTTGAGTGCCTGGATTTCCAGCTCGCAAGCGTTACATGAGCCAGCATCCACGCATCGGATCGTCAATGCCCGGCCAACATGGCGCAGGATTTGTTCCTGCAGGTTCTGGATTTCCACGCGCAACGCATCGTCGGCTTGGGGCGGCCCTTCGGTCTTGATGCCGGTTTTCAGTATTTGCTTGATGATCTGGTACATGGTTTTAACCTAGAAACCTCAGTTGGACGGGCTGGAGTGTGCGATTTTTGCGTGGTGGGCAAAAAGCCGCCCATCCCTGCCTACCCCGTTTTGGGTGCAGGGCAAGGCGCAACGACGCGAAATGCTTATTCCATGCCAAGGCATTGCAACGCCGCCATGCGCCCTTGTCCGCCCTCACAAATCAACCCCGGTATAGCTCAGGTTGAACGATTTGTTGATGACAGGGAAATCCGGCACGACATCGCGGATGACCGCGTGCTCCAATACGGGCCAGTTCTGCCATGACGGGTCGTGCGGGTGCAGACGGTGGATTTCGTTGTCCTTGCCGGTATGCAGCGCAATCAGCACTTCGCCGCGCCAGCCTTCCACCCAGCCCAGTCCCAGCGCGTTTTCTGGCGCAGCGCCAACGCTTGCGCGGAGTTCTCCTGCCGGTAGCTGATCCAGGATCAGGCGGATCAGCCGCATCGATTCCAGCACTTCCTCGAAACGCACCGCGACCCGGGCCGCGACATCGCCATTGAGATGGGTGACCATGCGCACGTCGAGGCGGTCATAGGGGGCGCAGGGGAACTCTGCGCGCAGGTCCCAGGCCTGGCCGCTGGCGCGCCCGGACAAGCCGGTCAATCCCAGTTCTGCCGCCAGGTCGGGCGAAACCCGCCCGGTGGTGAGGTAGCGATCCTGAACGCCGGCGTGCTCGTCATAAATGTCTTTCAGGAGTCTGACCTCATGTTCAAGATGCCTGAACATCCGCAGAATGCGCTCGCGGCCCTGGTCGTCGAGGTCGCAGGCAACACCGCCGGGCGTCACTTTGTCCATCAGGTAGCGGTGGCCGAACAGGTCGCTGTTCAAACGCAGCAGATCTTCCTTGAGTATCCAGAACTGGGCGAAACCGAAAGCCAGCGCCACATCGTTGCCGAGGGCGCCGAGATCGCCGAGATGGTTGTGGATGCGCTCAAGTTCGAGCAGTACGGCGCGCAACGCCAGGGCGCGAGGGGGAGGCGTGGTGCCGGTGACGCTTTCCACCGCTTGGGCATAGGCCCAGGCGTAAGCCACGGTGCTGTCACCGCTGATGCGTCCAGCCAGTTTCGCGCCCTGTTCCAGATTCAGGCTCTCGAAGCGTTTTTCGACGCCCTTGTGCGTGTAGCCCAGGCGTTCCTCCAGGCGCAGCACGCGATCACCAATAATCGAGAAGCGGAAATGGCCGGGTTCGATGGTGCCGGCATGCACCGGTCCAACCGGGATCTCGTGGACGCCATCGCCAGTGACGGAAACGAAGGGATAGGCATCAACTTCAGTCGAAAATACCGTCTTGCCGTCGAAATTCTTGCGCAAGGGGTGGACGTTGCCTGGCCAGGAAGCGTGGCGTATCCACTTGCGATGATCGTCGGCGCCGGTGGCGTGGAGGCCGAGCAGGTCGGCAGTAGCGCGCTGCATTCGGGCGGCGCCGGGAAAGATGTCGCTGATGTCGGGATAGGCCGGGCGTTCCACGCTCAACGGCAGGGTCAGGCAAAGCATTCCGGTGGCGGTGACCAGCGCGGCATGCACTGCATATCCTGCATTGCGGGCCAGTTCGTCGCTGCCCCATAGCGCAACCAGCTTGCCGCCGCCATGCCTCGCCTGTTCGCACAGGCTGCGGAATTGAATGGCATCCACCGTGCCGTGCCAGATCGGCATGGCGCCAGGCAGCCTGGGAAATATAGCCGGGAATTCGTCTAGACGCATTGTTTAACTTCCGTGAGCGGTGAGCGGTGAGCGGCGAGCGGTAAAATCTCCCGGCTCCGATTTTGACTTTCCCGTTTACTGCTCACTGCTTGCTCCTTTAGACGCATTGTTTAA
>JAQTLK010000015.1:0-25563 GCA_028714955.1 Sulfuricella sp. | reverse complement strand
CGTCTAGACGCATTGTTTAACTTCCGTGAGCGGTGAGCGGTGAGCGGCGAGCGGTAAAATCTCCCGGCTCCGATTTTGACTTTCCCGTTTACTGCTCACTGCTTGCTCCTTTAGACGCATTGTTTAACTTCCGTGAGCGGTGAGCGGTGAGCGGCGAGCGGTAAAATCTCCCGGCTCCGATTTTGACTTTCCCGTTTACTGCTCACTGCTTGCTCCTTTAGACGCATTGTTTAATTTCCGTGAGCGGTGAGCGGCGAGCGGCGAGCGGTAAAATCTCCCGGCTCCGATTTTGACCTTCCCGTTTACTGCTCACTGCTTGCTCCTTACTGAATTTAACCTATCAACGCCGCTGCCTGGCGGTACCAGTTCGCGAGGTAGGGCGGGATGTACAGCCCGAGCAGCAACACCAGCGCCAGGTGCGCGAATACAGGCACCAGGGCGGGCGGGTGGGGCAGGCGCGGCAGTTCGGTCTCGCCGAACACCATGGTCTGCACCTTGCTGAAGATGGCGGCGAAGGCGACGCCCAGCGCGATCAAAATGAATGGTGTCGCCCACGCATGTTCGTGCATGGCGGTGGTGATGATCATGAATTCGCTGGCGAATACGCCGAACGGCGGCATGCCGAGGATGGCCAGGGTACCCAGGGCGAGTCCCCAGCCAATGGTGGGGTTGGTCTTGATCAGGCCGCGGATGCTTTCCATCATCTGGGTGCCGGATTTCTGCGCGGCATGGCCGACGGCGAAGAAGATCGCTGATTTGGTAAGCGAATGCATGGTCATGTGCAGTAACGCCGCGAAGGTGGCTACCGAGCCCCCCATGCCGAAGGCGAAGGTGATGATCCCCATGTGCTCGATCGAGGAGTAGGCGAACAAACGCTTGATATCTTTCTGGCGGGACAGGGAGAATGCCGCCACCACCAGCGACAGCAAACCGAAACCCATCATCAGGTTGCCGGCGAAATGGGTGCCCAGCGCGCCGTCCACCAGCACCTTGGAGCGCACCACGGCATATAGCGCGACGTTGAGCAACAGGCCGGAGAGCACTGCCGAGATCGGCGTCGGACCTTCGGCGTGGGCATCCGGCAGCCAGTTGTGCAGAGGCGCCAGGCCGGTTTTGGTGCCATATCCGACCAGCAGGAAAACGAAGGCCAACGATAGTACGGTGGGTTCGAGCTGGGTCTTGACGGCATCAAGGTGGGTCCACAGCAAGGCATTACCACCGGCGCCGAGCACCTTTTCCGCGGCGAAGTAGAGCAGGATGGTGCCGAACAGCGCCTGGGCAATGCCCACGCCGCACAGGATGAAGTATTTCCACGCCGCCTCCAGGCTGGCCGGAGTGCGGTAGAGCGAGACCAGCAGCACGGTGGTCAGCGTCGCCGCTTCCATGGCCACCCACAGGATGCCCATGTTGTTGGTGGTGAGCGCCAGCAGCATGGTGAAGGTGAACATCTGGTACATGCTGTGATAGAGGCGCAGCCGGTTGGGGCTGAGTTTGCCGTGCGCGGCCTCGTTGTGCATGTAGGGGCTGGAGAACAGCGCGGTGGTAAGGGCGACGAAGGCGGTGATCGTCACCAGGAAGACATTGAAGGGGTCGATGAAGAACTGTTCCTGGTAGGCGGTGATCGGGCCGTGGGCGATGATCCTGGCGGTCAGCCAGAGGCTCGCGAGGAAGGTGCCGAAGCTCATGGCCGCATTCAGTTCCGGCGCCCATTTGCGGCAGCCGAACAGGGCCAGCAGCAGGCCGCCGAGGAGGGGGATACCAAGGATCAGGAGAATTTCCACAGTTAATCTTCTTTCAGTTTTTCCATGTGACGGGTATCCAGGCTGTCGAAGGTCTCGCGGATCTGGAAGAAGAAGATGCCGAAGATGAAAGAGCCCACCAGCACGTCAAGCGCGATGCCCAGTTCGACGACCATCGGCATGCCGTAGGTGGAACTGGTGGCAGCGAAGAACAGGCCGTTTTCCATCGCCAGGAAACCGATCACCTGCGGCACTGCCTTGCGCCGCGTGATCATCATCATGAACGAGAGCAGCACGCTGGCCATCGCAATGCCCAGCGTGCTGCGGGTGATGGTGCCGGCAAGCTGGGAGATGGGCAGCGCCAGGTTGAAGGAGAAGACCACCAGGGCGAGACCGATCAGCATGGTGGAGGGAATATTGATCATGGGCTCCACGTCCCACTTGACGTTGAGCTTGCGGATCAGGCGGTGCAGCAGCCAGGGCAGCGCGATCACCTTGATGATCAGGGTCAGTGCCGCCGAATAATACAGGTGGTGCTGGTGGGAAGACCAGGCCACGATGGCCGTGCTGGTGGTGAGCATCAGTCCCTGCATGGCAAACAGGTTGATGAGGGAAAGAATGCGGCGCTGCGACAGCATGGCGAAGGCGATCAGCAGCAATAGCGCCGCGAACAGGTTGATGAGTTGTTGCGAGAAAGCCATGCCTCATGCCCCCAGCAGAAAATGCACCAGCATCGCCAGCACGGCGAGCAGGAAGGCCGTGCCCAGGTATTCCGGGACACGGAAGATGCGCAGCTTGGCCGACAGGGTTTCGAGCAGCGCAAGGCTGGCGCCGGCTACGGCCAGTTTCAGGAACAGGGCGGCCAGGGCCAGCGGCAGCGCCTCCAGGTTGCTGGCCTCGGCGATGCCCCAGGGAGCGAACAGGGCGATGCCGATGGTGATGTAGGCGAGCAGCTTGATCGCGCTGGCCCATTCGACCAGGGCCAGGTGGCGGGCGGAGTATTCCAGGATCATGGCTTCGTGGATCATGGTCAATTCGAGGTGGGTCGCGGGGTTATCCACCGGAATGCGGGCGTTTTCCGCCAGCATCACCATGACGAAGGCAACGGCGGCAAAGGCCAGGCTGGGATAGAGCACGAACTGCCTGTGCGCCAGGGTCTCGACGATGGTGACCAGGGAAGTGGACTGGCTGATGGCGGAGGCAGTGAAGAAAACCATCAGCAGGGCGGGTTCGGCGAGAAAGCCGACCAGCATCTCGCGTCGCGCGCCGAGCGTGCCGAATGCGGTGCCGATATCCATCGCCGCCAGGGAAATGAACACCCGTGCCAAGGCGAAAATACCGACCAGTGCGATCACGTCCACTGCCGGGGAAAGCGGCAGGTCGGTCGCGATCACCGGCACCAGGGCCGCCGCCAGCCACATGCCGGAGAACAGGATGTAGGGCGTGAAGCGGAACAGCGGAGAGGCGTTGTTCGCCAGCACCGCGTCCTTGTGGAACAGCTTGACCAGGTTGCGGTAGGGTTGCAGTACGCCGGCGCCGCTACGGTTCTGCAGCCAGGCGCGGCACTGGTTGACCCAGCCCAGCAGGAGGGGGGCGATCAGCACCACCAGCGCATCCTGGAAAAGCTGTAAGAGCAGGCCGGAATAGCTCATCGGACAAACACCAGTAGCGCAAGGAGGGTGACAAAGCTGTAAAGCAGGTAAATGGGTATGCGGCCATGCTGCAATTTCCCGGCCAGCCTGGAAAGCGTCTCGGCGAGACGCGCGATGGGCAGGTAGCCCCAGTCCCACAGCAGGTCTCTGGTTTCGCCATGGTAATGGGGTTTCTTGTCGAACGGGCTGGGCACTTCGCGGATGACGCCGAAGAACTGTTTGAAGATCTGGCGGATCGGCTGGCCGAAACCCTCGGCGGTGTCCTGCATGCGCGCGGTCTGTTCAGGGAAGCCGCAATCCCAGGCGGGGCCGCGGCGCAACCGGCCGTGATAAAACTTCTTCACCACGAAAATGGTGAACAGCACGCCGATGACGACGATGGCGAACAGGATCAGCGGGCTGTAGCTGGCGCGCTCCGGATGGATCGGGGTGAGCAGCAGCCAGCCGGTCTGGGCGGGCGTGCTGCCCAGGGTCTGGCCGACCAGTGTCCGCGTGACATGATCGATGTTGAAAATGACGAATACCGGGAAGATGCCCAGCAGGAGACAGCCCAGTGCCAGCCAGCCCAGCCCGAGCTGCTCCCAGATGCCGATGTCGTGAGCTTTTTCGATTCTTTTTTCGCGTGGCTGGCCAAGGAAAATCACGCCGTAGAACTTGACCATGACGTAACCGGCAAGCGCCGCCGCCAGCACCAGCGCAGCCGCGGCGACCGGCACCAGCATGTTGAGGTAGGGCAGGGGCAGGCCGGGCGAGAGCAGAAAGGCCTGCAGCAGCAGCCATTCGGACACGAAGCCGTTGAGCGGCGGCAGGCCGGCCAGCGCCAGCGCGCCAACCAGCACCAGCAGCGCCAGTTTCGGCATGGAATGGATGAGTCCGCCGAGCTTGCCCAGGTTGCGCTCGCCGGTGGCGTGCAGCACCGAGCCGGTTCCGAGGAATAGAAGGCCCTTCATGAAGGCATGGTTGAGGGCGTGGTACAGCGTGGCGGTGATCGCCAGTGCCGCCAGCGCGTCCTTGTGAAAGGCGTGGAAGACCAGGGTCAGCCCGATGCCGACCAGAATGATGCCGATATTCTCGATCGAGGAATAGGCGAGCAGGCGTTTCATGTCGGTCTGCACGGCGGCGAACAGGACGCCGTACAGCGCAGTAAGGAGCCCCAGCGACATGGTCAGCACGCCCCACCACCACAATTGCATGTCGAGCAGGTCGAAGCTGACGCGCAGGATGCCGTAGATCGCAGTTTTCAGCATAATGCCGCTCATCATCGCCGAAACCGGCGATGGCGCCGCCGGGTGAGCTTCCGGCAACCACACGTGCAGCGGCAGCATGCCCGCCTTGGCACCGAAGCCGAACAGCGCCAGGAAGAAGGTGATGCTGGCCCAGAATTCGGTTAAATGAGCATTGCGCATGGTGGCGAAAGTGTAGTCGCCGTGGCCGCCCTGCAATACGCCGAAGCACATCAGGATGGCGATGGCGCCGACATGGGCGACGAGCAGATAGATGAAGCCGGCGCTGCGGATTTCGGGAATCTTGTGGTCGGTGGTGACGAGGAAGTAGGAAGAGATCGCCATGGTTTCCCATGCCACCATGAACATGTAGGCATCGTCCGCCAGCATGACCAGTACCATGCTGGCGAGAAACAGGTGGTATTCGAAGCACAGCAATCCCAGCGTGCCTTTGTCCATGGTGCGGAAGTAGCCGGCGCTGTAAAGCGAAATGCCAAACGAGGCCGCGCCCAGCAGCAGCAGGAAAAAGGCTGAAAGCGCGTCCAGGCGCAGGTGGAAAGGGAGGTCGGGCAGGCCGAGCGGCAGCACGGCGATATCGGGCGTGCCGCCCAGCGCGCTGAATGCCGCAGCCAGCAATACCAGGGAGGCGCATGCGCCGAGCGGGAAAATGAAGTTGGTCACGAAGCGCGGCGAGGCTTGCGCGACCAGCCCCAGGACAGCCAGGGCGAGCCAAATAACAACCACAGCGGAAACCAGGTCAAGCGGCAAAATGGCGGACATGTATTATTGTTTCTATCGTTTTTATAGGGGGACAACAAGCAAGAAGCGGAGTTTCTCTAACGGAAATTCAGAACCGCAACTCAAGAAAAATCATAGCACCATTTTCAGGATGAAAACAGGCTTACTTAACCCGGATGTTTCATAAATTGACGCGCGCCCTCGCTGGTCTTTTGTTCCGTATGGAAATTTTGTTCGGTCGGGCGTATGAATAACTACGCCACTCCCTCACAAAATTCCCCTACGGAACAAAATCCTGCGCGATCATCACGCGAATTTATGAAACATCCGGGTTAAATTGCCGGCTGTCCCAGCTTCAGATAGATTGAGTCCAGCGCTTCCCGATCCGTGGGGTAAATGTTGTCTTTGCCGATCTTGTCGACCAGCCCGGTGCGTTCCATTACCACCCATACCTGTTTCTTGATTCCGCTCAGGTTCAGGGTGATGCCGTTGTTCTTGAGGCGGGCGGCCAGGATGGCGAGCATTTCGACGCCGGACGCATCAAGTTCGTTGATGCCGCTGCATTGCACCAGGATCTGGGTGATTTCCGGATTGTCTCTTTCCAGTTTCAGTACGGCGTCCTCGAAGTAGGACACGTTGACAAAACGCAGCGCGCCATCAAAACGCAGGGCGCCGAGTTTGGGGTGCAAATGGGGCAGGTTGTGCAGTTTCGCGTCGCGCAGCGTGGCGTCCTGGTGCATCCCCAGCAGCACGATTCTGGGACGCATCATGCGGTACATCAGCAGCGCCAGGGACAGGATGATGCCGGTCAGGATGCCGTTCTGAATATTGGGCGCGAAAGCCAGGGTGGAGAGGAAAGTCACGAGGGAAGCCAGCCCGTCATCCCTGCTGGCGCGCCAGGCGTTGCTGATGCTGCGGAAGTTTATCAGGTTCGCCACGGCCATCATGATGATGGCGGCCAGCACGGGTTTGGGCAGATGGTGCAGCAAGGGGGTAAAAAACAGCAGGGTCAGCAGGACGGAGGCTGCCGAAATGATAGAGGACAAATGGGTTCTGGCATTGGAGGCAAGGTTGAGCGCGGAGCGCGAGAAGGAGCCGCTGACCGGCATCGACTGGCTGAAGGCCGCGGCAACCTTGGCCAGGCCCTGGCCGATCAGTTCCTTGTTTTCGTCCCAGGGGCGGCGCGTCTTGAGGGCGATGACCTTGGCGCTCGACATGGCTTCCATGAAGCTGATCAGGGCGATTACGAAGGCTGCCGGCATCAGCGACATGCTGGCATGCCAGTCCATCGGCGGGACGCTGAAATTCGGCAAGCCCTGCGGAATTTCTCCCACCACCCTGCCGCCCAGTCGCTCGAAATGGAGCGCATAGCTGACCCAGGTCAGCAGTGCGACGGTAACCAGCACGCCTGGCAGGCGGGGGGCGAATTTCTTGAAGGAAAGGAGCAGGACAATGGAGGAGACGCCAAACACCAGGGATAGCTCGTGCATGGTATCGATGTGGGTCAGCACCTGCCAGATGTCGAGCAGGAAATGATTGGACTGTTGCGCGGGTATGCCCAGCAGGGTCGGCAGTTGCGACAGGCCGATAATGATCGCTGCGGCGTTGATGAAGCCCATCAGCACCGGCTGCGAGAGGAAATTGAGCAGCACGCCGACGCGCAATACGCCAAAGAGGATCTGAAAAATGCCGGACAGCAGCGCCAGCAGGATCACGAAGGAATAGAACGTCGCGCTGCCGTGAGGCGCCAGCGGCGCGACGCTGGCGGCGGTAAGCAGCGAGGTCATGGCGACCGGGCCGGTCGAAAGCTGTCTCGACGAGCCGAACAGGGCGCCAACGATGGTGGGAATCAGCGCGGCATAGAGGCCGTAGTAGGCCGGAACGCCAGCCAGTTGCGCATAGGCCAGGGATTGCGGAATGGCGACCAGCGAAACGGTGATGCCTGCGATCAGGTCGTCCTTGAGCGAAGCGGGGTCAAGGCTGAAGCGCTTGGCGATGGGGAATTTGTGAACCCATGTATTCATTGCCACTCGATCCCGCCGTTGCCAGCAGAACGATGCTGCGAATTCCTCACCGGCCGGTTTTCATCGAGGATTTCCTGCACTGCGTCCAGGTTGCCGGCTTCGGCATGCGCAATGGCCGTCATGAAGCGGTCGAGCTTGTGTGCCTGGCGCTTGACGTGCGACCACAGGCCGTTCCGGGATGCGCCAGATGCAAGGCCTGTTCGGGATATCGGTGCGCGAGAATCGAGCGATGCCGTAGCCGAAGAAACTCTCATGATAAACATTCCCCCATCAGGATCTGGATTAGTCTGATGATGGTACGGTCGAGGCCGTCAAGCGAACGTCAAGCGAACGTCAAGGGAGCGTCAAATCTGGCCGGTTTTGCGCGGTAAAGAATAACTGGGCGGTGGTTCCCCGGCCCTGGACGCTTTCGATCACCGTTTCCCAGCCGTAGCGGTCGCAGATGCGTTTCACCAGCGACAGGCCGATGCCGGAACCAGTGCTGGCCGCGCCTTTGAAATGGCGCTGGAAAACCTTGCCGATTTCTTCCTCGCGGATGCCCGGCCCGGTGTCGCGCACGGTGAGACTGTCGTTTTCCAGCGTGATCGAAACCGTGCCGGACTCGGTATAGGAAAACGCGTTGCGGATCAGGTTGGCGATGACGATGCCCAGCAGTGTTTTCTCGGTGACGATGCGCAGGTGATCGCGGCATTGCGCCTCGACTTCTGTCGAGGCGGAGAGGAGGTAGCGGTGAGTGTCGATGATTTCCGTCACCACATCCCACACTTCGCAGGCTTGTTCCTCGGAATCCTTTTCCCTCGCCATCAGCAGCAGGGCGGAGGTCAGGCCGATCATCTGTTGCGTGGCGCGCCCGATCCGGACAATGCGCTGTTGCTGCCTGGCTTCCAGGCGGGGGTCGTCTTCCAGCAGCTCCACCGCGCCCTGAACAATCGCCAGCGGGGTGCGCAACTCGTGGCTGACATCCGAGGTGAAGGCGCGCTCGCGCTCGATGAATGCCCGCATGCGCTCGAGATAGCCATCAAACACCTCGGCCAGTGCGCCGATTTCGTCATTCGCCAGTCCGCTGGCAACCGGGCTGTGCTCGTCTTCCGGACGGGCCAGCCCCACGCGCCGGGCCAGTTCCTTGACCGGCGCGACCACCCTGCCCGCCAGCCACCAGCCGATGGCGGCGGAGGCCAGCGTCATGATGAGGGCGCCGGCGGTGAGGTAGGCCAGGAACTGCTCTTCCCGGCGGCGTTGCCGCTGTTCGTTGAACAGCATGATGTAGCGTTCTTCGCCACGGTCGGCAACGGCGACGCGGTATGGGGTGCCATCCAGCGTCAACTGGTACTTTCCCGGGCCGAGCCCGAGCAGGCCGGGCGGAATGCTGTCATTGCCCTTGCCGGCCGCATGCACGTAACCGCGCACGCTGATCGTCGCCGGCGGCAGGGAGCCAGGATTGCGCAGGCGGCGGGCAAGGTAGTCGTCGAGTTCGGCGCGCAGGGTTTCATCCATCAGGCGTTCACCGAGGCTGTGCGCGGCGAGCGATAGTCCGAGCGTGAGCAGCAGGCTGAGCAGCGCGCCGAACCAGACGAAGGTCAGCGCCAGCTTGAAGCGGAGGCCGCGTTTAATCATCGCTGATTTGATAGCCCAGACCGCGCAGGGTTTTGATGAGCGGGACGCCCGCCGGTTTGTCGACCGTGTTGCGCAGGATGTGGAGGTGCGCGCGCAGGGCGTCGCTGTCGGGTGGAGAATCGCCCCAGATGGCGCGTTCCAGTTCCTCGCGCGACATGACGCGAGGGGAGTGGCGCATCAGCAATTCGAGGATTTTGCGCGGAATCGGGGGCAGGTCGAGCGTGCGGTCGCCGCGCATCACCTTGAATGTGACAGGGTCGAAGGACAGGTCGCCCACGCGCAGCAGCGCCGTGCCCTGCAGCGCCTGCGTCCGCCGCAGCAGGGCGCGCAGGCGGGCGTTGACCTCGCGCAGCGCGAACGGTTTTACCACATAATCATCCGCTCCGGCTTCCAGTCCGGCGATCTTGTCATCCAGCGAGTCGCGCGCGGTCAGCATCAGCACCGGCGTCAGCTTGCCCGCTTCGCGCAGGCGCCTGCACAGGGTCAGTCCATTGATGCCCGGCAGCATCAGGTCCAGAACGATGACATCGTAGGGGTTCGATGCCGCCAGATGCAGGCCAGAGATGCCGTCTTCCGCCAGGTCGAGGGTATAACCCTTGGCTTCGAAATAATCGAATATGTTCTGCGCGAGGTCGCGGTTGTCTTCTACGAGGAGAATATGCATTTCATGTGCCGCCTGGAATCACCGTCGCATCAATCCGTCCTCGCCTCGCCGTTGGGTAAATGGGTCTGGCACTCGGAAAAAATGCGGTAGGTGCATTTGCGGCAGATTTCCGGGTCGAGGGTGGAGTAGATGGGTTTGATCCAGTTCGACTTGACGGGGAAGAAACCGCCTGCGCCGATGTCATCCAGCTTGTCCGCCTTGCGCAGGAACTTGTAGATCGAGTCCTTGCAGCGATAGAAATACAGCCCCCCGCCCATCTTGCGCCGGCGGCGCGCTTCCTGGGCCAGCATTTCCGCTCCCGCCACGTCGATGAAATTGATGCCGCTGGCGACGATCATCACCGTTTTCTGGTCTGGATGGGTTTCGTCGATCTGGCTCAGGCCGTTTTGCACGTAATCCACCGCGCCGAAGAAAATCGAGCCGTTGATGCGCACGATGCCGAACTGCGGGCATTCGTGATGGCCGTGGGCGTCGATGAAGTGGTAGGCGCCGGCTTCCGTGGCGGGCACCACGGGGTCGATGGCGGGGCGCGAGACACGGTACAGATAGAGCGCAAGCGAGAGCAGGATGCCAAAGAAAATTCCTTCTTCCAGGTTGATCAGCGTGCCGATCAGCGTGACCCACAGCACCACGGTTTCGGCTATGCTGGTCTTGCCGATGGACCTGATGTGGTGGAAGTCGATCAGGCCCCAAGCCACCAGAAACAGAATGCCTGCCATGGCCGCGTTGGGCAGGTAGGAGGCGAGCGGCGCGACCAGCAGCAGGACGAGCACCAGGAAAATCGCGGCATAAACCGTTGCCAGCGGCGTCTGCGCGCCGGATGCGTAGTTGACGCCGCTCCGGTTGAAGGATCCGGCGGAAGCGTAGCCGGAGAAGAAACTGCCGATCATGTTGGCCAATCCCTGGCCGATGAATTCCTGGTTGCCGTCAATGCGCTGTTCGGATTTTGTGGCAATGGCACGGGAAATCGAAACGGCTTCGGTGAGCGCCAGCATGGTGACCACCAGTGACGGGAAGATGACTTTCTGGATGGTGCCATAGGAAAAATCGGGCAGGGAGAGCGGCGGCAGGCTGGCCGGCAGGGCACCCACCGTCTTGATCTTGGTGGCTTCGACGCCGAATTTCAGGTTGATGAGATAGGCCACGACACTGCCCACCACCATGGCGACGATCATGTAAGGGAACTTGGGGATGAATTTCTTGGCCAGGATGCCGGTCGCCAGCGTGACCGCGCCGACGCTCGTGACGTAGGGATTGAGGTTGCCGAACTGCAGAATCAGTTGTTCGATCACGACATGAAAATGGGCGCCGCGCTCGATGGCGATGCCAAAGAAATTCTTCACCTGGCTGGCGGCAATGAGCAGCGCCGCTCCCGCGGTAAAGCCGATCACCACGGTATGCGAAATGAAATTGACCAGCACTCCCATGCGCGCCAGACCGAGAATCAACTGGAACAGGCCGGTGAAGAAGGTGAGGGTGAGCACCATGCTGACAAACTGGGGAGAACCCGGATCGGCAAGCGGGCTGATGGCCGCAAATACCGCGATGGAGATTGCAGTGGTCGGCCCGGAGACGAGATGCCAGCTCGATCCGAACAGGGCGGCGATGATGGCCGGCACCATGGCTGCGTAAAGACCGTATTCGGGCGGCATGCCGGCGATGGTGGCGAAGGCCACGCCTTGCGGCAGCACGATCAGCGCGCCAGTCAGACCGGCGACCAGGTCGGCTTTGCTGGAGTCCTTGTTGACCATTGGCCACCAGCGCAGGAAGGGAAATATCTTGTAAAGCAGGGTGGGGCAGGAGGGAGGGGTATGCACGGTTTTTCCTACAGGCGTTAAATGTGAAAAATTTTGATCTTCGAATTATCATTTCTTTTCAATATTCTGGCAAGGATTGCAGGGCCTTGATTGTGTGGGATTACAAATTATTATGTTGTAATCAATAAGACAATATAGTGTAATGATCGAGACAATTTATCGTGATCGGGCGGAATGAGGGCCTTCGGGACGGACAAATGGCTGGTCATCGTGTTGAGCCTGCCGACTTCAAACGCTACCTTGCGCACGCGCGTCTGGCGCGCGCTCAAGGGACTGGGATGCGCGGTATTGCGTGACGGCGTTTATCTGCTGCCGGCTGGACGCGGTTTGCGCCAGGCGCTGAGGATGTACGTGGAAGAGGTCAGGCAGGGAGGCGGCAATGCTTTCATGCTGAACGTCAGTAGCGCGACGGGAGAGGAACGCGCCGAATTTCAGCGCCTGTTCGACCGGAGTGAGGAATATCTTGGCCTCATGGGGAAGATCGACGCTTTCAAGGATGGATTCGGCGCGCTGGATACGGTGCTGGGGCGCCGTCAACTCAAGGCCTTGCGCCGCGAGCTCGAAGCGCTCATGGCGGTGGACTACTTCCCCGGCCCGGTCAAGGAAGAGGCGGAAGACCGCTTGGCCGAAGCGGAATCCTTGTTTTTTGCCAGCCTGTCCCCCGGCGAACTCCGAACGGCATCCGGTGAAATTGTTCCGCGCGAGCGCGATGCCTACATGGGCCGCGTGTGGGCGACGCGCCGTCAGGCGTGGGTTGACCGCCTGGCAAGCGCCTGGCTGGTGAGGCGTTTTATCGACGGGAATGCGGCTTTCATGTGGCTGGAAAATCCCGAAAACTGCCCCCCAGGCGCTGTCGGCTTCGATTTTGACGGCGCTGAATTTACCCATGTAGGCAAGCGCGTCACATTTGAGGTGTTGCTGGCTGTCTTCGGTCTGGAGAAGGACCCGCTTCTCAACCGGATTGCGGCTGTCGTTCACTTTCTCGATGCGGGCGGAACCATGGTTGCCGAAGCGCCCGGCGTGGAAATGGTGCTGTCCGGCCTGCGCCGCCAGTGCGCCGATGACGATGCGCTGCTGGCGCTGGCCATGGGAATTTTTGATTCCATGTATGCAGCCGGCGAATAAGGCGCGCCGCATGTCAGGCCAGGCACATGCTCTGCTCCAGTCAGCCATCCGGCGCCGTAATTTTCCGGTATTGGCGGCCTCATGCCTCATGAACCTAGAAACCTCAGTTGACCGCTTGCCATGAGGTATGGCGTTCTGGTTCTAAACAGCTTTTGTCGCAATTTTACGCTCACCCGTTTGGTGAGGGCGCTACGGGCCGGATTGCACGGTTTTTTGGGCGCATGGCGGCGTTGCAACGCCTTGGAAGGAATAAGCATTCCGCATCGTTGCGCCTTGCCCTGCAACCAAAACGGGGTAGGCAGGGATGGCGGCTTTTTGCCCACCTCGCAAAAAACCGCACACTCCAGCCCGTCCAACCGAGGTTTCTAGCCCGGATGTTTCATAAATTCGCGTGATGATCGCGCAGGATTTTGTTCCGTAGGGGAATTTTGTGAGGGAGTGGCGTAGTTATTCATACGCCCGACCGAACAAAATTTCCATACGGAACAAAAGACCAGCGAGGGCGCGCGTCAATTTATGAAACATCCGGGCTAGGTTGAAGGGCAAGTGGACAAGCGAGGCCAGCAGCATGATAATCCAGCCCATTTAGAGCATCAATCGGGGAAGCGCTTGATCAAGATATTATTGTTGGCAGCGGGTGTCTGGCTGATCTACGCCTTGCTGAAAAAATATGCTCGTGGCGTGGAGCGGGATGAGCGCGCCGCGCCGCCCTCGCCTGTGGAGGAGGACATGGTGCGCTGCGCCCAATGCGGCGTGCACCTGCCGAAAAGCGAAAGCATTCTTTCCCGCGGGGAGTTTTTCTGCAGCGACGAGCACCGGCGCCAGCATCAGGCCTGAACCGATGCTGCAAAAAATCCTGGCGCCTTTCGTGGCCGACCTCAAGCGCACTGTTTCACCGCCAGAGCCTTACTGGCGCTCGCTGCGCTTCTTCAATCTCTATCGCCTGACCGTCAGCGGCTTTTTTGTTGTCAGCTTCCTGGTGCTGGAGCGGGTTCCGGTCTATGGCGCGGAGGATCCGAGGCTGTTTTTTGCCGTCAGCGTCATTTACGTCCTGTTCGGCATGCTCATGGCGCTTGCCGTCAGGCTCAGGTGGCCGCCGTTCATTCTGCAGTTAAGCGTTCAGAGTCTCGGCGACGTGCTTTTCATCGTGCTGCTGATGCATGCCAGCGGCGGCGTGAAAAGCGGCATCGGCATGCTGCTGGTGGTGTCGCTGGCGGCGAGCAGCCTGATCAGCAAGGGAAGGCAGGCCATGTTTTTTGCCGCCGTGGCCGCTATCGCCGTCTTGCTGGAACAGAGTTTCCGGGTCTTCGTGATGGACGCGAAGGAGGATTATTTTCAGGCAGCGATGCTGGGCATGGGCTTCTTCGCCATTGCCGGCCTGGGGTACTTTCTTGCCAGGCAGGTGGTGGCGAGCGAGCGCCTGGCCAAGCAGAAAAGCATCGACCTGGAGAACCTGGCCCAGGTCAACGAACTGGTGATCCACGAGATGCAGGACGGGGTGCTGGTGGTTGACGGGAAAGGCCGGGTACGCACCCACAATGCGCGCTGCGAAGGATTGCTCGGACCGCCGCCGAGAATCTGGAGCGAGCTGCGCCTCAACGATTATGTCCCGGCGCTGGCGGAACGCCTGGCGCGCTGGCGCAGGGATCGCGCCAGCACTTTTGCGCCCTTGCAGGTGCGGGCCACGGGAAAGCAGGTGCATACCCGTTTCAGCCCGATCGACGCCGACAGCGATGTCGGCGCAGTGATTTTCCTCGAGGATGTCAGCCTGCAGCAGGCTCAGGCGCAGCAGGTCAAACTGGCGGCGCTGGGCCGGCTGACCGCCAATATCGCGCACGAAATCCGCAACCCGCTTTCCGCTATCGGCCACGCTACCCAATTGCTGCAGGAGGAGGAGCACGACAAGACCGAAACGCGCCTGCTGCAAATCATCCGCGACAACACCCTGCGTCTCGACCGTATCGTGCAGGACGTACTGCAGCTCAATCGCCGTGATCGGGCGCAGCGCGAGACCATCCAGCCGGAAACCTTCCTGCGCGGTTTCATCGAGCAGATCTGCCTGACGGAAAAAATCCCGGCGCGCGGCATTTCGCTGGAAATCGAGAGCGCCCAGGCGATCTGCTTCGATCGTGCCCACCTGCACCAGGTATTGTGGAACCTGTGCGTCAATGCCTGGCGCCACAGCCGGCAGGCCGAAGGCAGCATCCGTATTTATGTTTCCGCGGCGCATCTGGAGAACGTGGTGCAAGTCGATGTGATCGACGATGGCCCGGGCGTGGACAAGGCGCTGGTCGCGCAGCTGTTCGAACCGTTCTTCACCACCTTCAGCAACGGCACCGGTCTGGGCCTGTATGTTGCGCGCGAGATTTGCGAAGCCAATGGCGCCAGCCTGGATTACATCGAGGTCGCGCCCGGTGGCCAGTTCAGAATTTGTTGCGAAGGAGGCCCATGTTAAAAAAGATCAAAGGGAATGCGGCAAACTTTCTTGCCCTGATCGTGGATGACGAGGCAGACATTCTAGAACTGCTCGAACTCACCTTGCTGAAAATGGGTCTGGAAGTGGAACGGGCCTCCACGGTGAAAGGTGCGCTCAGGCTGGTGCAGGAAAAGCAATTCGACCTGTGTCTCACCGACATGCGCCTGCCCGACGGGGAAGGGCTGGAACTGGTGCGTTACATCGGCGCCAATTGTCCCGACCTGCCGGTGGCGGTGATTACCGCGCACGGCAGCACCGAGAACGCGGTCGCCGCCTTGAAGGCCGGGGCCTTCGACTACCTTTCCAAGCCGGTGTCCCTCGAACAGCTCCGCGCGGTGGTAAAGTCGGCTCTCAAGCTGCCTTCGGCTACCCAGCCTTCGGTGGAAGACGGTTACGTGCTGCTGGGCCAGTCCTCCGTCATGGAACAGGTACGCGGGCTGATCGACAAACTGGCGCGCAGCCAGGCGCCGGTGTATGTGAGCGGCGAATCGGGCAGCGGCAAGGAACTGGCGGCGCGCCTGATCCACGAGAAAAGCGCGCGTCACGACAAGCCATTCGTGCCGGTGAACTGCGGCGCGATTCCGGAAAACCTCATGGAAAGCGAGTTCTTCGGCTACCGCAAGGGCGCATTCACCGGCGCGGAGCAGGACAGGGACGGATTTTTTCAGGTGGCCAATGGCGGCACCCTGTTCCTCGACGAGGTGGCCGACCTGCCCCTGGCCATGCAGGTCAAGCTGTTGCGCGTCATCCAGGAGAAAAAAGTGCGCAAGGTGGGCGCCACCCAGGAAGAGCCGGTTGATGTGCGCGTCATCAGTGCGACGCACCAGAAGCTGGCGGATTGCGTGGAGGGCGGCAAATTTCGCCAGGACCTCTATTACCGCCTCAACGTGATCGAACTCAAGATGCCGGCCCTGCGCGAAATGCGCGACGATGTGCCGCTCATCGCCGACAACATCCTGGCCAGGCTGGCGCGCCAGGCCGGTTTTGCGCGGCCGGAATTTTCGCCGCAGGCGCTGGAGGCCCTGCAGCAATACGACTTCCCCGGCAATGTGCGGGAACTGGAGAACATCCTGGAGCGCGCGCTGGCGCTGTGCGGCGGCAGCCGGATCGGGAAGGACGACCTCTATCTGACCGGGCCGGAGGAGGAACATGCGAGTCACGAGCCCGGCGCCAAATGGCCGCTGCCGGATTACCTCGACCGGGTGGAGAAAGAGGCGCTGCAGGAAGCGCTGGAAAGAACCCGTTACAACAAGACGGCGGCAGCCAGGCTGCTGGGGATTACCTTCCGCGCGCTGAGGTACCGGCTGGCGCGGCTGGGGATGGACTGATCCTTGCCCGGATCGGCCCGGCGCGGTCAGCCGCCATTTCCTGTTTCGCCCTGCCTGTCGCTCGCAAGGCTGTCGGAGCGGTTCCACCAGCCGCCGCCCAATGCCTGGAACAGCGCGATGGTGTCGCCGAGCCGGTTCGCTTGCGCCTGTACCACATTGAGCCTTGCCTGCAGACAGGACTGACGGGCGAGCAGCAATGTCATGCGGCTGATATCGCCCAGTTCGAGCTGGCGTGTCGCAATCAGCAGGCTTTTTTCCGCCGCGCGCTGGGCGGCCAATGCGGCGTTATAGGCATTGCTGTCGGCCTGTATCGCATGCAGCGTGTCGGCAACCTCGCGGAACGCCGATAGAACGGTGCCGCGATATTGTGCGGCTGCCTGCTCATAGGCCGCTTCCGCAGCGCGTTGCTGGTGCAGCAAGCTGCCGCCATGGAAGATAGGTTGCGCAAGACCGCCCGCCAACATCCAGAAGCCGGTGCCGGCGTTGAACAACTGGCTGATTTCATATGCGGTGCTGCCAAGCGTCGCGCTCAGCGTGATGCCCGGCAAGCGGTTGGCGGTTGCGATGCCGACCTGGGCGCTGGCCGAATGCAGGTTTTCTTCCGCCGCGCGCACGTCCGGGCGCTGCGACACCAGTTTTGACGGCAGGCTGAGCGGCAGGGTGCGCGGCAATTGCAGGGAGGCGAGGTCGAAACGCGCGGCCTGTTCCTCGCCCGGAAAGCGCCCCGCCAGAACCGCAAGCATGTCCCGTTGCTGGGCAAGCTGTTTTTCGAGCGCCGGCAACGTGGCCTGGACCTGCGCCAGCGCGGCCTCCTGGATGGCAATATCGGCCATCGTGCTTTCCCCCAGGCTGTGCTGGCGCTGCAGCATTTCGAGCAGCTTCTTGTCGATGCCGATTATTTCGCGGGTGGCGGCAATCTGCCCGCGCAGCGAGGCTTCCTGCACGGCTGCGTTGGCCACGTTCGATGCCAGGCTCAGATAAGCCGCCTCAAGCTGGAAGCGCTGGAACTCTGACTGCGCGTGCAAAGACTCGATGCCACGGCGCACGCCGCCGAACAGGTCCGGCGCATAACCGACGCTCACCTGGGCAGTATGCAGGTTGTAGATCGCGGCGCCATTTGCGGCACTGGATGAAACCGTGCCAGCGGAGATTTTCTGCCGTGTCGGCTGGAAGCCCGCATCGATGCCGGGTAGCGCCGCGCCTTGCCCGGCATGGAGGGTTTCCCTGGCGCTGCGCAATGCGGCCTGCGCCGCTTGAAGGTCGGGATTCGCCTTGAATGCCTGGTCGATGAGCTCGTTGAGTGGCTGGGAATGGAACAGCGTCCACCACTGGCCGGGAATGTCCATGCCGGCGACGAAGCGTTGCGCATCGTCGCCAGCGGGATATTCATGCGCCGGCGCGGCGGCCGATTTCTCCAGGTAGCCTTCCACGCGCGGCGGATCCGGCCGCATGAAGTCCGGCCCGACCGCACAGCCCGCTACAGCGAGGGTTAGCACCGAAGCGGCAGCCACGGCGAGGCGATTCGCGCCTGAATGCTTACCAGATAATGTCGTCATGACGACCTCCATCGGTTGCCGGTTTGCTGCAAGCCTGCCGTTCCGCGACCAGGCGTTCCAGCACGAAATAAAGCGTCGGCAGAATAAACAGCGTGAGCATGGTTGCCGCGATCAGTCCGCCAACCACGACGGTGGCCAGTCCGCGTTGCACGTCGGTGCCTATGCCGGTGGCGAGCGCGGCCGGCAGCATGCCCACCGTCGCCACCGTCGCAGTCATCATTACCGGGCGGAACCGCTCGGTGGCGCCCGCCAGGACGGACTCTTGCAGGTCGCTTCCCTGGCGGCGCACGCGGTTGAAGTTGGCGACAAGAATGATTCCATTCTGTACCGCCACCCCGAATAGCGCGATAAATCCGGATGCCGTAGCCACGTTCAGGGTTTGCCCCGTGAGACGCAGCGCGATCAGGCCTCCCAGCGTCGCCAGCGGCACGATCCCGATGACCAGCAGCGCCTGCCGAAGTTTGCCGAATTCGGCGTAAAGGAACGCCAGCATGAGCGACAAGGCAAGGCCGAGAACGAGGGCAAAGCGGTTCTGGGCGCGCTTCAGGCTCTCGAGCTGCCCAGCCCATTCGAGACGGAATTTCGTTGCGTCCGGATGTACCGCCTGCTTCACCCTGGCTTGTGCTCGCGCCAGGTAAGTGGACATGGCGATGTCACCGAAAGTAATCCGGATGGTCAACTCGCGCTGCCCCATTTCGTGGGAGATCGTGCTTTCGCCTGTTTTGCGCCGGATGCTGGCAACCTCGCTCAAGGGAATACGCGCGCCGCCGGCGGCGGTCAGAACCAGTTGACCCAATTTTTCAGGGCTGTCGCGGGTGTCGGGCGAAAAACGTGCGGTCACGCCATAGTTCCGGTCGGCCACGAACACTTGGCCGACCGGTGCGCCGCCAATACCGGTCTGAATGAGATTCGTGACGTCCGCGACATTGATTCCGTGGCGTGCAATGGCGGCATGGTCGATATCGATCACGATCTGGGGGATCGGCGGCTCCTGGAAAATCGCCGCATCGGTCGTGCCCTCGACGCCCTGCAGGACAGTGACGATTCGTCCGGCCAGCTGGCGCAAAGCGGCAAGGTCATCGCCGTAGATGCGCAACACCAGCGGGCTGTGGGTGCCGCCGACGACATCGTCCACCATGTCGGAAATAGGCTGGCTGATGCTGGTGGAAAAACCCGGCAATTGCTGCAGGCGCACGTTCAAGCGGCGCAGGAAGTCCGCCCTGGTTTCTCCCTTTGGCCAGGAATCGTAAGGCGTCAGCCCGACTGGCGCCTCGATGTGCGAGGGCGTCCATGCATCCGTGCCATCGTCGCTGCGCCCCAGTTGCGTGACGGCATAGGATATTTCCGGGAATTCCTGCAAGGTGCGCCGCAGCGTTGAAGCCATCTCGCTCGCCTTGTCGAGCGAGATGCCGGATGGCAGTTGCACCTGCAGCCATAAGGCGCCCTCGTCGAGGCTGGGCAGGAATTCACGGCCAGTCGTCAGGCCAAGTCCTGCTACGGCGACGATCCCGGCCAGGCTGATGGCGTAAGCGATGCCCGGCTTGCCAAGCATGCCGGCCAGGGCATTGCGGTAGTGCGTCTGCAGCCATTCGAGCGAACGATTGCGCAACATCCGCCGCGGCTTGCGAAATGCGATGTAGGCCAAACCTGGAATGAGCGTCAGGGTGCTCAGCAACGCGCCGAGGAGCGCATAGCCCACGGTGTAGGCCATGGGTGACACGAGTTTGGCTTCGGCACGCTCGAAAGCGAACAGCGGCAAATAAGCAGTGATGATGATCAGCGTGGCAAAGAGCATCGGCCGCGCGACTTGCAGCGTTGCCGAGCGGACATCGCCCAGGGTGAGTTCCTCGGCCGGCCTGGCCTCGCGTCGCCGCATGATCGCTTCCGTCACCACGATTGCCCCATCGACGATAATCCCGAAATCGATCGCGCCGAGCGAGAACAGGTTTGCCGGCATCTTCATCAGGTTCATCATGATGAACACAGTGGCCAGGGCAAGCGGTATGGTCACCGCCGCAATCAACGCGCTGCGCGGGCTGCCGAGGAACAGAATCAGCACGATACAGACCAGGCCGATGCCCTCGAACACCGTGTGCGTGACTTTGTTCACCGTCGATTGAACCAGATTGTCCCGATCGATATAGGGCACGATGCGCACCCCCTGTGACGCGAGCTCACGGTTCAGCTCATCGACCTTGGCGTGAAGGCTCTTGAGCACCTGCGAGGCGTTTTCATATTTGAGCAGGAGCACGATTCCTTCGATTGTGTCGGGATTGCTGTTCTTGCCCAGGATCCCCTGGCGCTCCCGGTGGCTGTACTGGAGTTTGCCCAGATCGCGCAGAAACACGGGTACCCCGCTGGCCTGCCTGACGGCGATATTCCCCAGGTCGGACAGTGTGCGGGCCATGCCAATTCCACGAATCACGTAGCCCTGTTCTCCCAGCGTCATCCTGCTTCCGCCGGCATTCGCGCTGTTATTGCCGATTGCCGTGGCGACATCGTTCAGGCCAAGGCCGAAACGTTGCAACTGCACCGGGTCGATCTGGATCTCATACTCCTTGGTGAAGCCGCCGAAATTGTCGACTTCGGCGACGCCCGCCACCTGCTGCAGCGCGGGGATCACTTTCCAGCGCTGAATCTCGGAAAGCTCCATCAGGTTCCTGCTGTCGGACTCCAGCGTGTAGCGGTAAATCTCGCCTGTCGGCCCGGTGACCGAACCCAGTCCGGGCGCGGCGCCGGCGGGCAAGGTGACATTGGCGATGCGCTCCATGATGCGCTGGCGTATCCAGTAATCCTCCGTGCCGTCGCGAAATACCATCGAGATCAGAGACAGACCGAAGGTGCTGCTCGAACGCATGCTGACAAGGCCCGGCGTGCCCGCGAGCGCACGCTCCAGCGGCGCGGTGATCTGCTGTTCGATTTCTTCCGCGGCAAGCCCGGGCGCCTGGGTCGTGACCCGTTCGGCGACGTCGCTGATGTCCGGGTACGCATCGACCGTCATCTGCGTCCATGAATAGTAGCCGAAGAGGGCGAGGAGCATCGTTGCCAGAATCGCCACATGACGTTTGCGCAGGCAATAAGCGATGAGTTTTTCAATCATTCAGCAGCACCCCGCCTGTGACGATGATGCGGTCACCCGGAGAAAGCCCCTTGCGGACGGCCGCGCCATCAGCTTCCTCGTTGCCGAGTTCAATCTTGCGGCGCTCGAACGTCCACGGGCTGACTTCGACCAGCACCGTCGTGCTGTCATTGTTCATGAGCAGAGCGGAGCCTGGCACATATACCCGCCGTGCTTGAGGAATCGTGAAAATTGCGTTGGCGAACATGTTGGGCTTGAATTTGCCGTTGCGATTATCAAAGGCGATGCGCACCTTCTCGCTGCGCGTATCCGGATCGAGCACGGCGCTGACGAAAGTCACCGTGCCGTGGAATGCCTCACCCGGATAGGCTGGCAGCGTGAGGGCGGCTTTCTGCCCCCTGGCAACGAAAGCAACCGAGTTTTCCGGCACGTAAGCGGTAAACCAGACCGAATCGAGATTGGCAATCGTCATGAGGGAAGCGGTTGGGTCATTGACAAAGGCGCCCGGCGCGGCGGACAAGTTGGTAACGTAGCCAGAAATCGGCGCGCTCAGTGTCAGCAGGCGGGCCTTGTCGCCGCCGTGCGCAGATCCGCCGAGCGCCTTGAAACGGGCCTCCGCGCGCTGGTATTCGTCGAGCGCCTGCGCGTAATTGCTTTCGGCCTGCTCGACATCCTTATTCGCGCTTCCGCCCGCATCGAACACACCGCGAACGCGATCCAGCGCCCGCTTGCTCAATTGCAGCGCATCGCGCGACTTGTCGAGGTCGGCGTATGCCTGGGCAAAATCCCCGGATGAAAGAAGCGCAAGCACCTGGCCCTTCGCCACATAATCTCCCAGGCGCACCTTCAGTTCAAGCAGCCTGCCCGTGACCGGCGGCAGAACGTTAACGGTACGGGCGGGATCGGCTTCGACGCTGGCGGGCACGGCCAGAGTGCGCGGCATGTCGCGCGCATCGACCGCCTGGACAACGATCCGGGCGCGCAGGGGCGAATGCTCGGGCAAGACGATCAGATTGCCTTGGCGCACGAATGCCGGCACAGTCTTTTCCGCACTGGGCGAATCGGCCGCGCGCGCGGTGATATTGCCGCTGGAAACCCATTGAGCAACGCCAGTGCCCAGCGCAATGATGAGGGCGCCTTTCTGGACGGCGGCCCACTTTTGTTGTCTGGTTCTTTCTCCGAAAATCATGTGCCGCTCCCGCCTGTCCAGTTATCATTCATGGCATTATAAACAAGAATCATTATCAATTACAAGAGCAGCAAAGAGTGGGATTGCCGCATGCCGGGATCAGGCGAGCGCGATGCCGAGATAAGTTGCATACAATGCGCCGTTGAGCGCCAGATGCCATACTTTAAGTTGCTCGCGGGACGATATGTAGCGCAGCCAGCTCGCTGCCAGCAGGGTGATGACGATGCCGGACAGCACTTCGCGTTGCGGCACCCACGGCGTGAGCATGACGCCGATGGCGGGCAGCAGGGTGCCCTGGAACACCATGGCGCCGGTGATGTTGCCGAAGGCGAGGGTATCCTTGCGGCGGCGGATCCACAGGATGCTGTTGACCTTTTCCGGCAGTTCGGTGGCAATGGGAATGATGAGCAGCGACAGCAGCAGGGGAGAAATGGCCAATAATTTCGCTGCCTCATCCACGCCGTTGATGAAGCCTTTTGCGCCGCCTACCAGCAGCAACAAACCCAGCGCCAACTGTACCAGAATGATGAGCATGTTTTCCGGCAGGCCGAGCTTGCACAGCATCATCCTGCCTTCCGCCGCGGTGCCGTGGCCGTCTTTCACCAGGTGGGCCGAGGCACGCAGGGTGAGCAGGATATAGACGAAATAGATCAGTACCATGCCGAACGCCAGCAGGGCGCGGAACAGCGGGGTGTCGTGCGGCACGAACAGGGCCACGGCGGCAAGCGAGAATGCGGCGAGAAAGAAATTGAGGTCGCGCCTCAGGCCGGTGTGCTCCGGCGTGAGGCGGCCCTGCCAGCCGCGTTTTCTCAGCACCGATGCGGACATCATGCACAGCGACAGGGTGGAGAGCATCAGCGGCGCGCCGAGAATCGCGCCGACGCCTATTTCCTCGTTGACGCGGGTATCGGTGGTGCCGGCGAAAATCGCCAGCAGGGGCACCATGGTTTCCGGCAGGGCGGTACCGATGGCGGCGAACAGCGATCCGGTCACGCCTTCAGATATTTTCAGCTTCTCGCCCAGGTGTTCCAGGGCGTTGGTGAACACTTCCGCCGCAATCAGGATGACGACAAGCATCAGCAGCAGTTGGGCGAAAATCATGGCAAACCCGGAAATGTAAAAGGCGCGATTATAGCATCGCGCTTGCCGGTATAATGGCCGCGCTGAGGGGCGCGGAAATGGCCTTGCCGCCGCACAAGATAAACCATGACAGGTGAGTGATAAAGTGGAAATAGATCAATCGGGTTTTCTCAAGGGCGTGCGCTTCATTCCCTCGCCCAATTTCGACGAGCGTCCGCCGGAAGAGACGGTCACGCTGCTGGTGATCCACAACATCAGCCTGCCGCCGCGCGAATACGGCGGGAATGGGGTGATCGAATTCTTCACCAACCGCCTCGACCCTTCCGCGCACGAATACTACCGCATGGTCGCCGACCTCAAGGTGTCGGCGCACTTCTTTATCCGCCGCGACGGCGAAATCATCCAGTTCGTCAATTGCAACCTGCGCGCCTGGCATGCCGGCCTTTCCGCCTGGAAAGGCCGCGAGCGCTGCAATGATTTCTCCATTGGCATCGAACTGGAGGGTAGCGACCTGGAAGCCTTCGAGGACGTTCAATACGAGAAGCTGGCGGAATTGACGCGGGCGCTGAAAAAGGCCTATCCCATCGAGGATATCGCGGGCCATTCCCATATCGCCTCGAACCGCAAGACCGATCCGGGGCCATTTTTCCAGTGGGAACGGTATCTGGCTGCAGCGGGGCAGGGCGCCGGTCCGGACGTTTCGTGAGACCGCAACCTAGGAGCCTGTCGGACTTATGATGAATCGGCTGCGAATCCGCCTGGGCGGTCCATATTTCACCGTTTTTTTGGTCAATAGAATGACTATTGACCTGCAAAACCGGCAAATGGGGTTAGCAGGGATGGGCGGCTTTATCGCCCAACTCGCAAATGGGGTAGGCAGGGATGGGCGGCTTTATCGCCCAACTCGCAAAATCTGTCCTCGCCCAGCCGAATTCTCGCTTCGATCCCCATAAGTCCGACAGGCTCCTGGCCGCTTTCAGAAGAGGCGCTATTTTTCCTGTTCTATCCACTGCACCGCATAGCGGGTCAGCTCCGCTGCATTTTTGAGGCCCAGTTTGTCCTTGAGGTGCGCGCGGTGGGTTTCGACCGTTTTGACGCTGCGATTCAGTTCCCGGGCGATGTGGCGGGTGGCGAAGCCGTGGCCGATCAGGCGGAAGACTTCCAGCTCGCGGTCGCTCAGCAGGTCGATCGGCGAGAGGCCGCTGTCGTCTCCGCCGAGCACGCGCTGCAATATTTTTGCCTGCATGCGCTCGCTCAGGTAGATGTCGCCACGCGTGACCTGGCGAATGGCGGTGAGCATTTTTTCCGTGGCTTCCTGCTTCATGATGTAACCTCGCGCCCCGGCCCGCAGGGCACGTTCCGCGTAGAGGGATTCATCGTGCATCGAAATGACCAGCGCGGGTATTTTTGGATGGCGGCTCTTGAGGATTTTCACCAGTTCGATGCCTGAAACTCCCCCGAGGGAAATGTCTACCAGCAGAATATCCGGCATGTCGCGCTCAATGATGTCGAGCGCCTCCTGGGCGCTGCCGGCTTCACAGCAGGCGGAAAGGTCGGCCTCCTGGTTGATGAGTTGCGCGATGCCTTGCCTTACGATGGGGTGATCATCAACGATCAACACCCTGATTTTGCTCTCTTGTTCAGTTGCCATTTATCCTAGAAACCTCAGTTGGACGGGCTGGAGTGTGCGGTTTTTTGCGAGGTGGGCAAAAAGCCGCCCATCCCTGCCTACCCCGTTTTGGGTGCAGGGCAAGGCGCAACGACGCGGAATGCTTATTCCATTCCAAGGCGTTGCAACGCCGCCATGCGCCCGAAAAACCGTGCAATCCGGCCCGTAGCGTCCTCACCAAACGGGTGAGCGTAAAATTGCGACAAAAGTTGTTTAGAACCAAAACTCTATGCCTCATGGCAAGCGGTCAACTGAGGTTTCTAGGAGCCTGTCGGACTTGAAGGAAATCGGCTGCAAATCCGCCTGGGCGGTCCATATTTCACCGCTTTTTTGGTCAATAGAATAACTATTGACCTGCAAAACCGGCAAAATCTGTCCTCGCCCAGCCGAATTTTGCGAGCAGCCGCTGCGCGGCTTGCCTGCTAAAATCGTTTCGCTTCGATTCTTCAAGTCCGACAGGCTCCTAGGTTTATCCTTGATTCCTCAGAAAAGGCAGGCGCGGACAAGCGTGCCATGCCCCGGGTCGCTTTCGATATCCAGATGGGCACCGATCATCTTGGCGCGGTACCGCATGATCTGCAAGCCCATGC
>JAQTLK010000014.1:30025-34164 GCA_028714955.1 Sulfuricella sp. | reverse complement strand
CTAGGTTTATCCTTGATTCCTCAGAAAAGGCAGGCGCGGACAAGCGTGCCATGCCCCGGGTCGCTTTCGATATCCAGATGGGCACCGATCATCTTGGCGCGGTACCGCATGATCTGCAAGCCCATGCCGGAATGATTGCCTTTCAGGTAGGGGTGAAAGCCCATGCCGTCATCATGAACGGAAAGCCGCACCTTTCCCCGGGGGGCGTCGAGCCCAATCAGAATGTGTTTTGCCTTGCCATGCTTGATCGCATTGTTGACGGCCTCCTGGGCGATACGGTAAAAGTGATTGGCGACGATATTGTCTTTGACCCGCACCGGGACATCGCACCTGAACTCACAACGGATATGGAAAAGCCGTTCGATATTGGCCGCCAGCGCTTCCAGCGCGGACATCAGGCCATCCTCGTCCACTTCGACGGGTTGCAGGCCACGCGCCAGTTGGCGGGTTTCCGATACCGCCTGATTGATGAGCGTCGCGATCTGGGATGCTTCCCCGGCTTCCGCTGCCGACTGGGCGGCGAGTTTGCGGGATAACGACTTGCTCAGGAATGCGATGCCGGTCAACAACTGCCCCAGGCTGTCGTGGAGTTCGTGCCCGATGCGCTCTCGCTCCCGTTCGCTGCTATCCATGATCTGCCGTTCCAGGTCGCGGATATGTTGTTCGCGCAGTTTGTGTTCGGTGATGTCGGTGGCAATCTCCAGGCGCACGATGCGTCCGTCCACCCACTTGATGGCGCTATCCTGGGTCAAGTACCAGCGCTGGTTGATGCTGTTTTGAGACTCCCATATGACTGGCTCTCCCGGCGTGCCATCCGCCCTGAGCAACTGGGAGTTGGTGCAGAAAGCGCAAGGGCCGTTCTGCTTGCCTTGCAGGGCCTGCCAGCACAATTTTCCGGTTATGTTGCCAAAGGTGTCCATGGCGTGCCTGTTGAGAAACAACAGTTCGAAGGTATCCATGTCGGCGACGTAAACCTGGGCGTCCAGGCTGTCGAGCACGGTCGCAAGGATGGCGCGTCTTTCTTCCTGTGCGTCCTGCACCGCCTGCAGAGCCACCGCCATGTTGTTGACGCCGCGCTCCAGCGTGGCAAGTTCTCCCGTCGCGTTGGTATGGACGCGGGTGGCAAGGTTGCCTTTGCCGATTCTGGCGACCGCAGCGGCCAGCGCCATGACCGGATTTGTCACCTGGCGTATCATGCGCAAGGTCAGCAAAGTTGTTATGGCAAGCCCGCTCAGCGTGATCAGCAGGCTGTTGAAGATGATCCGGTTCTTTTTGGTCCGGCTGGGCAGGCAGGATATTTCGACCAGGACGCGCCCGAGCACCCTGGGTTCGCTTTGCGCGGGATGGGTTGTCTGGATGATGGGGTCGAGGTAATTCTCCACCTCGGTCTGGCTTTGGAAAATGGGGGCCGAAAAGACCAGCACAGCGCTGTTTTCGATGCGCGCAGGCCGTGGCGAGGCGATTTCGCTGCGCGCAGGCGCGGCGAGGGCATGTCCGCTTGCCGCCAGGGTGTGGCCATTGCCATCGATAATCGCGACGGCGGTGACATCGGCCTCCTGCTGGGCGCTCTGCGCCAGCCGTGCAAGAACATCACGGTTGCCGGAAAAAACGCCGTATTCCGCGGCCGGCGCCAGTTGGCGCGCGATGGCGAAGCCGCGCTCGTTCAGCGCTTGCTCGATGTCGCCAAGGCGGGAGCTGATATTGTAATAAGTCAGTCCGGCGGCGATAACGAGCGCCGGCACCAAGGCCAGGAAGAGCACGCGCCCCTTGATGCCCCATTGCGTCAGCACCGGCTGATGCTCCGAAACGCCGGGTCCAGCCTTGCCAGGTATTTCATCACTTTGGACGCCATCTCCTGGAGGGGTACCACTTCGTCGACGCTTCCTGTGGCAATGGCTTCCTTGGGCATGCCGAATACCACGCAACTGGCCTCATCCTGCGCAAGATTGTAAGCGCCGGCCTGCTTCATTTCCAGCATGCCGGCCGCGCCGTCCTTGCCCATGCCGGTCAGAATCACCCCGATTGCATTCTGGCCGGCGCAGTTTGCCGCGGAACGAAACAGGACATCCACCGATGGACGGTGGCGGTTTACCGGCGGCCCCTGGCTGAGGTCGCAAATATAGTTCGTGCCGCTGCGCTTGAGCAGCAGGTGAGAGTGCCCCGGTGCGATATAGGCGTGCCCGGGCAGAACGCGCTCGCCTTGCTGCGCTTCCTTGACCGATATTCTGCACAGGCTGTCGAGGCGCTGGGCGAAAGCCGGCGTGAAGGCTTCCGGCATGTGCTGGGCAATGAGGATGGCAGGGCAATCCGGGGGCAGTTTGACCAGAAATTCCTTGATCGCTTCGGTGCCGCCGGTGGAGGCACCGACGACGATCAGCTTCTTGTTCATTTATTTATAAGCCATGGACTTGTCGGCAACCTGGTAAACGGTGCTGCCGATCAGTTTGAACAGGTCTGCGGCGTGATGGAGACTTTCCGAATGGCCGGCAAAAAGCAGCCCGTCCGGTCGCAGCAGGGGCACGAATTTCTTCAGAATATGGTATTGCGTTTGTTTGTCAAAATAAATCATGACATTGCGGCAAAAAATGGCATCGAATGGCGGCCTGAGCGGCCAGTTGCCATCAAGCAGGTTGACCTGGCGAAACGTAATCATGTCACGCAATTCCGGACGTATGCGGGCGACCCCCTCCTGTTTGGCATCGCCGTCGCTCTTGATGAGGAAAAATTTCTTCAGCTTCTCCGCCGGCATTTTTTCCAGCCTATCCATGGCATAAATCCCTTCCTTCGCCCTGGCCAGCACGCTGGTGTCCAGATCGGTGGCGATAATACGCACTGGCGGTGCATAGGTGCCGAACACCTCCACCATGGTCATTGCCATGGAATAGGCTTCCTCCCCGGTCGAAGAGGCGGAACACCACAGGTTGATGGGATGGCGCCCCTTCAACTTGCGCACGTGATCGGCCAGGATCGGAAAGTGGTGCGGCTCGCGGAAGAACGAGGTGAGATTGGTGGTCAGGGCGTTGGTGAATGACTGCCACTCCGCTTCATCATTGCTTTCCAGGATTTTCAGATAGTCGCGGAAAGTGTCGACGCCGGTCGCGCGCAGGCGCCGCGCCAGGCGGCTGTACACCATGTCCTTCTTGCTGGCATTGAGCGAGATGCCGGCGTGGCTGTGAATCAGCGCGCGAATCGCTTCGAAGTCATTGTCGGTAAAATGAAATTCGCGTCCGTTATTCGGCATGCGTCGACTCTCGTTAAAAAACTGGCCATCACCCACGTAAGCAGGCATTATTGGATTACCGGAACATATATGATAGCTTGCATGAGCATGATCTTCACACCGCCTTTTATCGCAAGAGCGCCGGATTCGGACCATTTCCTTGCTGCCGCCGGCCACGGACCGCACGCTGCACGCGAACCTCTTGTGGCGAGTTGAGATGATAGCCTGGGACCGCATTCAGAGCGTTTTCCTCGACATGGACGGGACGCTGCTTGACCTCCACTTCGACAACCACTTCTGGCTGACGCACGTGCCGCAGCGTTATGCCGAGCAGCATGGCGTGAGCCACGATGCGGCCAGGAATGAACTCGCCTCGCGCTACGACAAGGTGGCGGGTACCATGGACTGGTACTGCATGGATTACTGGAGCCGCGAACTGCAACTGGACATCGCGCGCTTGAAGGAAGAAGTCTCGCATCTCATCGCCGTGCATCCTTACGTGGTGGATTTCCTCGCCGCTTTGCGCGGCACGGGGAGGAGAATCGTCCTGGTCACCAACGCCCATCATAGAAGCCTGGCGTTGAAGATGGAGCGAACCAGCCTAAGCGGCTATTTCGACGCGGTGATTTGTGCCCACGACATCGGCGTGCCCAAGGAGCATCCCGAGTTCTGGCACAAGCTGCAGGCGGTCGAGGCCTTTGCGCCGCAGGCCACGGTACTGGTGGATGACAGCCTGCCGGTGCTGCGCTCGGCAAGGAATTACGGCATCAAACACCTGCTGGCGGTTTACCGGCCCGATACGCGCCTGCCGGATAAGGATGTGGGGGATTTTATGGCGATCCGGGATTTCCGCGATATTCTTCCTTAACGTCAAACAACGCGAAGCGTTTCCTCGTCCCCCTCGCCCTTTGGGAGAGGG
>JAQTLK010000014.1:0-29925 GCA_028714955.1 Sulfuricella sp. | reverse complement strand
GCCCGATACGCGCCTGCCGGATAAGGATGTGGGGGATTTTATGGCGATCCGGGATTTCCGCGATATTCTTCCTTAACGTCAAACAACGCGAAGCGTTTCCTCGTCCCCCTCGCCCTTTGGGAGAGGGTGGGGGTGAGGGAAACGATCATGGCGAATCGCTGTTTCATGATTCGGGGCGGCGCTACGCCATGAGCGTTAGCGCCGCTGCGACTTTACGGCCTTCCGCCGCGAGGATGTTGTAGGTGCGACAAGCCGCAAAAGTATCCATTACTTCCAGCCCGATACCTTGTTGCGCCATGGCGTGAACCAGGCGAGGGGAGGGGAAGCATAGTTTGGCGCCGGTGCCGAGCAGCAGGATTTCCAGTTCCAGGCCTGCCAGCACGGAAAAATGCCCGGCGGTCAGCAGCTTCGCTTCCGCTGCTTGCCAATTCTTGATGACCCGTTCGGGCAGCACGATCAGGCTGTGTTCGTGGTGCACGCCGTTGACCGAGATATAACCCTCGCCGTAGGCGGTAATCATGTGCACGCCTTCGGCGCTTTGCAGGTGCAGTTTCATCGGGTCTTTCCAATTGCCGGCGACAGGGGGATTCGAGTAAGATTATAACCTTTTCGGCCAATAGCCGATCCAGCGCGACCCTAAGGATACCAAACCGTGCAGCCCATACTCAAATCCGCCAAGCTCAACAATGTCTGCTACGACATCCGTGGCCCGGTGCTGGCGCGCGCGCGGCAGATGGAGGAGGATGGTCATCGCATCATCAAGCTGAATATCGGCAATCCCGCGCAGTTCGGCTTCGAAACGCCGGATGAGATCGTGCATGACGTGATCATCAACCTGCCCAACGCTTCAGGCTATACCGACTCCAAGGGCTTGTTTGCCGCGCGCAAGGCCGTGATGCACTATACCCAGCAAAAGAATATCCGCGACGTGACGATGGAGGACATCTATATCGGCAACGGCGTGTCCGAGTTGATCGTGATGGCGATGCAGGCCTTGCTCAACAACGGCGACGAAGTGCTGGTCCCGGCGCCGGATTATCCCCTGTGGACGGCTGCCGTGACACTGGCGGGCGGCACGCCGCACCACTACATTTGCGACGAGCAGGCCGGCTGGTTCCCCGATCTTGACGACATGCGCGGCAAGATCACGCCCAATACCCGAGCCATCGTGCTGATCAACCCCAATAATCCGACCGGCGCGCTGTACCCGGTGGAATTGCTGCAGGAAGTGGTGGAAATCGCCCGCCAGCACCAACTGATTATTTACGCCGATGAAATTTACGACAAGGTGTTGTATGACGGCGCACGGCACACCTCCATCGCCTCGCTGGCGGACGATGTGCTGTTCGTAACCTTCAATGGCCTGTCCAAGAATTACCGCGCCGCGGGCTACCGCGCCGGCTGGCTGGTAGTGTCGGGCGAGAAGCGCCACGCCAGGGATTACACCGAGGGCCTCACCATGCTGGCCTCGATGCGCCTGTGTTCCAACGCGCCTGGGCAGTATGCGATTCAGACCGCGCTTGGCGGTTATCAAAGCATCGACGACCTGGTCGCGCCCACCGGCCGCCTGTGCCGCCAGCGCGATCTGGCGCACACCATGCTGACCGATATTCCCGGCGTCACCTGCACTTTGCCGCAGGGCGCGATGTATTTGTTCCCGCGCCTCGATCCGAGAATGTACCCGATCGACAACGACCAGGATTTCATCCTGGAGTTGCTGCTGGAAGAAAAAGTGCTGCTGGTGCAGGGCACCGGCTTCAACTGGCCGACACCGGACCATTTCCGCGTGGTCTTCCTGCCCAACGTGGACGACCTGCAGGAGGCCATCGGCCGAATGGCGCATTTCCTAGAAATGTATCGCAAGCGCCATATCTCCTGAACTGACAACTGAAAACTGACAACTGAAATATGAAACCCATCAATGTAGGACTGCTAGGACTCGGCACCGTAGGCGGCGGCACGCTCACGGTATTGCGCCGCAATGCCGGTGAAATCACCCGCCGCGCCGGGCGCGAAATCCGCGTCATCATGGCTGCGGTGCGCGACCTGGAAAAGGCACGCAAGTTTGCCGGCAGCGAACTGGCCATCACCACCAACCCGCTGGACGTGGTGAATAATCCCGACATCGACATCGTGGTGGAACTGATCGGCGGCACTGCCCTGGCCAGGGACCTGGTGTTGCAGGCCATCAGCAACGGCAAGCATGTCGTCACCGCCAACAAGGCGCTGCTGGCGGTGCACGGCAACGAGATTTTCAAGGCGGCGCAGGACAAGGGCGTGATGGTGGCGTTCGAAGCCGCCGTGGCGGGCGGCATCCCGGTCATCAAGGCGCTGCGCGAAGGCTTGTCCGCCAACCGCATCGAATGGATTGCCGGCATCATCAACGGCACCACCAATTTCATCCTGTCCGAGATGCGCGACAAGGGACTGGCTTTCGATACCGCGCTCAAGCAGGCACAGGAACTCGGCTACGCCGAAGCCGACCCCACTTTCGACATCGAAGGTGTGGACGCTGCCCACAAGCTGATGATCATGTCCGCCATCGGTTTTGGCATTCCGATGCAGTTCGACAAGGCCTACACAGAGGGCATCTCCAGGCTCACCAGGGAAGACATTGCCTACGCCGAGGAACTGGGCTACCGCATCAAATTGCTGGGCATCACCCGGCGCACCGACAAGGGTATCGAACTGCGCGTGCACCCCACCCTGATCCCTGCCACGCGCCTCATCGCCAATGTCGAGGGCGTGATGAACGCGGTGCTGGTGAAGGGCGATGCGGTGGGCGCGACCATGTATTACGGTCGCGGCGCCGGCGCCGAACCGACTGCCTCCGCCGTGGTGGCCGATCTGGTGGACGTGACGCGCATGCTGACTTCCGACCCGGAAAACCGCGTACCGCATCTGGCGTTCCAGCCCGATGCGCTGTCCAATGCTCCGATCCTGCCAATCGAAGAGGTGCACACCTCGTATTACCTGCGTCTCAAGGCCATCGACCAGCCCGGCGTGCTGGCCGACGTGACGCGCATCCTCGCCGACCTGGGCATTTCCATCGACGCCATGGTGCAGAAAGAGCCGGCGGAAGGCGAGGCGCTGGTGGATGTCATCCTGCTTACCCACCTGACGGTGGAAAAAGCCATCAACCAGGCCATCGCCAAGATCGAGGCGCTACCGACCATTGCCGACAAGGTGACGCGCATCAGGCTGGAAGAGCTCAACGCATGAAATACCTCAGCACCCGCGGCGGCATGCCGCCCAAGACCTTTACCGAAATCCTGCTCGGCGGCCTCGCCACCGACGGCGGGCTGACCATCCCGGATGCCTACCCGAAGCTGAGCAAGGAAGAGTTCGCGGCGATGCGCGGCATGAACTACCGCGAGCTGGCATTCGAGGTGATCCGCCGCTTTGCCGACGATATTCCCGCCGACGACCTCAAGGCCATCCTCGACAAAACCTATACAGCGGAAATTTTCCGCAGCGACGACATCACCCCGGTGAAAACGCTGGAGCCGGGTCTGCACATTCTCGGCCTGTCCTACGGCCCGACGCTGGCCTTCAAGGACGTGGCGATGCAGTTGCTCGGCAACCTGTTCGAGTATGTACTGGAGCGGGAAAATGCCGAAATCAATATTCTCGGCGCCACCTCGGGCGACACCGGCAGCGCGGCGGAATACGCCATGCGGGGGAAAAAGCGCGTCAAGGTGTTCATGCTCTCGCCGCTGGGCCGGATGAGCCCGTTCCAGACCGCGCAGATGTACTCTCTGCAGGAAGCGAACATTTTCAACATCGCCGTGAAAGGCGTGTTCGATGACTGCCAGGACATCGTCAAGGCGGTCTCCAATGACCTGGAATTCAAGGCCAAATACAAGATCGGCGCGGTCAATTCGATCAACTGGGCGCGCGTCACCGCCCAGATAGTGTACTACTTCAAGGCCTATTTCGCGGTGACGAAGCACAACGGCGAGGAAGTGTCCTTCTCCGTGCCTTCCGGCAATTTCGGAAATGTCTGCGCCGGTCATATCGCCCGGCAGATGGGGCTGCCGATCCGCAAACTGGTCGTCGCCACCAACGAGAACGACGTGCTGGACGAGTTCTTCCGCAGCGGGGCATACCGTCCGCGCGCCGAAAGCAAGCATACCAGCAGCCCGTCGATGGATATTTCCAAGGCGTCCAACTTCGAGCGCTTCGTGTACGATCTGGTGGGGCGCGACCCGGCGGTGGTGAAGGCGCTGTGGCAGCAAGTGGATGCCGGCGGCAGTTTCGATCTCGCCAAGACACCCTATTTCGCCCAGGTCAAAAATTTCGGCATGGAGTCCGGCTCCAGCAGCCATGCCGACCGTCTCGCCACCATCCGCCGGATATATCAGCAGTACGGCACAATGATCGACACGCATACCGCCGATGGGGTAAAAGTCGCTCTTGAGCACCGCGAAGCGGGGATCCCGATGATTTGCCTGGAAACCGCCTTGCCCGCCAAGTTCGAGGAAACAATACGCGAGGCGCTGGGGCGAGATCCCGAGCGTCCGGCGGAACTGGCCGACCTGGAAAGAAGCCCGCAGCACTACGAAGTCATGAGTCCAGACGTCGAGGCCGTGAAGGCTTTTATCGTTGCCCATTGCGGCTGAACATGCTTCGCTCATGAATGACCTGCCGAGCTGACGCCTCGCCCGCAAGGAGTGTCCCCGCCAGGATTGGCGGCAAAGCCGCTCAATCCGGCGAGAAGTGGGACGAGGTCTCGCTGCGCGAATTTCACGTAATCGGGAGCGCAGCTTCCCAGCCAGTTATCATTAACCCCCCGCGAGGTTTTTTGTCATGAATAAACCGCTTCCCGCCCAGAAGGCTCCCCGCCCAAACCGCTCCGTGGTGACCCAGCGCACCGCAGCCAAGGCAGGTATGAGCGTTTCGCTCGGCGTGCTGGTGTGGAGTGCGATGACGCGCGGCCGCAAGGTGATGCGCTACCACACCTTGGCGGGCGTGGCATTGCTCGGCTTCACGGTCTGGCACTTGACGCTGTACCGCGCACGCAACAAGAATTTCGACGAATAACGGTGCAGGGTGGCGGGTCAGCGCTGCGACAACATGTCGCATTCCCTGCGACAACCTATCGCAGTAGCATGGCATCTCGGACAAAGTACTGGCGAGGAGATGCACCATGAACAAAATACCAGAAGCAGACAACAAGGAATTGGCATCGCTGCTGCTCGGCGCCGGGTTTGCGCTGGCGGCGCTGATCGTATTGCCCGCCGTGGCGCAGCGCGTGGGGCTTGGCTCCAGCCTGACCATCGCCTTGCGTGGCGCCCTGATGCGCGCGTCCAACCGGATCTGACCTCGCCTTGGGCGGGGCAATGTGGCACTGGATTGCCCGGATTGAAACTTCTGGCGGGGTTTGTGGCAAACTTCTGCCAGACGGAATTTGAGAGCCACGTCGAAAATGCCTAAGCTCAGAGCCTTCCTTTTCATCGCGACCACACTCGCCGCCATCGCCGTGGCATGGTTGCTGTGGCCCCACAAGCAGGCCGCGCACACCGTTGTCCTGCCTGTTGCGGAACGGCCGGCGGGCGGCGATTTCACCCTGCAAACAGCAAATGGCCCGATTTCTCTTCACGACCTGCACGGCAAGGTGGTACTGCTGTATTTCGGCTACGCCAAATGTCCCGATGTCTGTCCCACCTCACTATCGATGAATGCCCGTGCGTTGACGGCATTGTCCCCTGAGGAGCGAAGCAAGACCCGTTTGCTGTTCGTTTCGGTCGATCCAGAGCGGGATACGCCAGCATCGCTCAAGGCCTATGCCGCGTATTTTCATCCCGAAATGATCGCCGCCACCGGATCATTGGAACAGGTTGCGGCAGTGGCACGCGCCTACGGTGTCGGCTATGCCAAGCGACCGCCTCAAGCGGATGGCAGTTATGCAGTCGACCACTCCGCTCAGACTTATGTGATAGCGCCGGACGGCCATCTGGCAGCGATGATCGATTTTGGCTCGACGCCGGACCAAGTGGTCGATGCTGTGCGCAAGTTCCTGCCTTGATCCATGGGGGTAAGGCTTTCCCACCGCGCCATCGCTTTCTTCGCCATCGTGCTGGCCCTGTTCTGCTCGACCTTCGTCGATGCCGCATATCTGCGTGCCGCGCGCGCTGCGGCGCTGGCCGAAAGCGGCGCACTGGCGGCGCGGCTGGGACTGACCGACCTGAGCCTGTTCACCGAAGCGCGCTATACCCGGCATCCCACGCAGGCCGACCTGCACAGCGCGTTCCAGGATCACCCTTTTGCCTTCGAACATTTCCCGAGCGGCTCGCTGATGCCGCCACCGCGTATGCTTACCAAAGAATATGAAAACCTGGATCGAAAAACAGAAAGCCCTGATTGACTTCACGCTGGCCTCGCTGGCGCGGCGCAAAATCAAGAATCTCGGCCTGTTGCTGGTATACACGCTGATCGTGTTTCTATTGGCCTCGGTGATGCTGTTCACCCATGCCTTGAGCAAGGAGGCAGGCAAGGTGCTGGAAAACTCGCCCGAGGTGATCGTGCAGCGCCTGGTGGCAGGTCGCCATGACCTGATTCCGCCCGACTACCTGGAAAGGATTGGCCGCATCCGTGGCGTACAGAAGATAGAGGGCCGCCTGTGGGGCTACTACTACGATGGCGTGCTCAAGGCCAATTACACTTTCATGGTGCCGCAGCCCGATGCCTTGATGGCGGTCGAATCAGGCAAGATCGCGATCGGCGCAACGATGGCCAGAATGCGCGGACTGGTGCCCGGCAACACGATTTCCTTTCGTTCCTATTCCGGCAAGCTGTTCTCGTTCGAGGTGTCCTCTGTCCTGCCGAACAAGTCCGAGCTGGTGAGCGCCGATCTGGTGTTGCTCAGCGAGGCGGATTTTCGCGCTTTTTTTGACTATCCTCCCGACCATTACACCGACATCGTGCTGTCCGTCGCCAATCCGCTGGAGGTGCGCAACATCGCCACCAAGCTCTCCACCCTGCTGCCCGACTCGCGCCCGATCCTGCGCGAGGAAGTGCTGCGCACCTACGAATCCATTTTCAACTGGCGCGAGGGCATCGTGCTGGTGCTGCTGTCGGGCGCCATCCTGGCTTTCGCCATCTTCGCCTGGGAAAAGGCGTCCGGCCTTTCCGCCGAGGAAAAGCGCGAGATCGGCATCCTCAAGGCCATCGGCTGGGAAACCGGCGATGTCATCAAGATGAAGTTCTGGGAAGGCGCGCTGGTTTCCCTGGCCGCCTTCCTGCTCGGCTATATCGCCGCCTACCTGCATGTGTTCCGCTTTTCTTCGCTGCTGTTCGAGCCGGTGTTGAAAGGCTGGGCAGTGCTCTACCCACGTTTCGAGTTGACGCCGGAAGTGGACGGTTTCCAGGTGGCGACGCTGTTCCTGTTCACCGTTTTTCCCTATGCGGTGGCGACCATCGTGCCGATCTGGCGTGCGGCGATCACCGATCCAGACGCGGTGATGAGGGGGTGACATGATCGAGGTTTCCGAGGTCCGCAAAGCATTCAATCAGGGCCGCCACAACGAATACTGGGCCTTGAAAGGCATCAGCCTGGCCATCGAGGCGAAAAAGGTGACGGCACTGTGCGGCCCGAGCGGTTCCGGAAAGACCACCCTGCTCACCATCATCGGCTGCCTGGCGCGGCCCACCAGCGGCCGGGTGCGGCTCAAGGAGCGGGACATTTCCGGCCTGCCGGAGCGCTTCCTGACCGGTATCCGGCGCAGCACCTTTGGTTTCGTGTTCCAGCAGTTCAACCTCATCAAGGGCCTGTCCGCGCTGGATAACGTGATGCTGCCCGCCTACCCGCTGGGCGGCGACTGGCGCGCCTTGCGCGCGCGTGCCGGGAGCCTGCTGAATTCGCTCGGGCTTGGCCATCGCCTGGAGGCGCGCGTCGAGTGGCTGTCGGGGGGCGAGCAGCAGCGCGTGGCTATCGCCAGGGCGCTGGTCAACGATCCGGAGGTGCTGATCGCGGACGAGCCGACGGCCAATCTCGACACCGCGCTGTCGAAGGAATTTCTCGCCATCCTGGAAACATTGGCGGGACAAGGGAAGACCGTGCTGCTGACCAGCCATGATTCCCTGGTCATCGAATCGTCGGTGGTCAACCGCGTGATCGAGATGCGCGACGGTCAGATCGTGGGGGTGCGCTAGATGCTGTTCCAGCCGGCCGTCATCGCGTTGCTGCTGGCCTCGCTGGTGAGCCTTGCCATGTTGCTGGCCGCGTCGCCCTTCGCGCTGGAAGTGATTCGCCACTGGGACATCCACAGCGGCAGCGAGCGCCAGCTTGCCCTGGAGCGCCGCACCTACCTGTTTTCCACCCTGCTCGGATTCGTTTTCGCCACCCAACTGGTATCGCTGCTGCTGTTCGTGTTCAACGCCGACAAGATGGCGGTGATGTTCGTCGGCGCCATGTGCGCCGTGGGCACGCTCAACGTCAATCCGTTCGGCTTTCCCGCACTGATCGCGCAGATCGTGGTGTTTTTCCTGGCGGCCGCGTGGCTGGTGGTCAACCACGCCGACAACCGCGCCGAGGACTACCCGCTGGTGCGCGTAAAATACATGCTGCTGCTCGCCATGCTGCCGTTCCTGCTGGCCGCGTTTGTCCTGCAGCTGGAATTTTTTCTCAACCTCAAGGCCAATGTCATCACCTCCTGCTGCGGCAGCCTGTTTTCCGAGGACAAGCAATCGCTTGCGGGCGATGCCGCGGCCATGTCGCCGCGACAGGCCATGGCGCTGTTCTATGGCGCGCTGGCGCTGGCTGTGAGCAGCGCCAGCGCTTATGCCTGGAAACGCCGCGGCGGCTACCTGGTGGCACTGTCCTCAGCGATTGCTTTTGTCGCCGCGCTGGTCGGCATCCTGTCCTTCGTATCGCTTTACATTTACGAGACACCTCACCACCATTGCCCGTTTTGCATCCTCAAGCCGGAATATGATTATCAGGGCTACTGGCTGTATCTTCCGCTGTTTGCCGCCACGGCAGCCGGGCTGGGCATCGGTGCGCTGCAGCCGTTCGCGCGCGTTGCCAGCCTGGCGCAAATCGTGCCGGGAACCGGGCGCCGCCTGGCCTGGATCGCGGCCGGCGGGTTTGCGTTGTTCGCCCTGGTGGCGTCCTTCATGATGTGGCGTTCCAACCTGATATTGCTCGAGGGCTGATGTGAAAAGGCTTTTATTGATCCTGCTGCTGCCGCTGTTGCTGGCGTCCTGCGAGGGCGGCGCGCCCAAGCTCAACATCGGGGACAAGGCACCCCCGTTTTCCGCCGTGAAGCCCGACGGCACCATCGTCAGCTTTCCCGGCGATTATGCCGGCAAGCCGGTGGTGATACGTTTCTGGGCCGACTGGTGCCGGTTCTGCGAGGGCGAGATGAAGCTCATCGAAAACGTCTACCAGCGTCAGAAGGGCCGCGGCTTGCAGGTGCTGGCGATCAACGCCGGGCAGGACAAAGAGAGCGTGATCGCCTTCATGCGCAAGATTGGCGTGAGCTATCCGGCGCTGCTCGACGAAAAATCCGAAATCGCGCGACGTTATGGCGTGGTGGGGTTGCCGACCACCTATTTCGTCGGTGCCGACGGCATCGTCAAGTCCAAGGTGGTGGGGGAGGCCGACGAGGCAACTTTTGAAAGCCACGCGCAGGAACTGTTCCGATGAGCGAGAATCGCGCCTGCGACCTGTGCGGTCTGGACATCGGGATAAAACCATTCTATCTTGAGGGGGCGGAGAAGCGCCTGCAATTCTGCTGCGAAGGCTGCCTGGGGATATACCAGATGCTGCACGAAACCGAACCGCCGCCCACCCGCAACACAACCAATCAACCCAAAGGAGAACCGCGATGAACGGAATGACCGAAGAAGGCATGAAACAGATGGCGCAAATAATGAGCCAACAGGGCGCCGCGATGGGCCCGGTGCATGGCACGATGCTGGCGGCCGGCGGCTATGCCGCGGGGCGCGGCCTGGTGGGCGGGGCGCTGCTGCGCAATCCGTGGGTGCTGCTGGCGGCGGGCATCGCCGCCGGATATTTCCTGCACAAATATCAGGATCAGATCATGCTGTCCCTGGCCAAGAGCACCGGTATGGGCAAGGACTTCCTGCTGCAGCAAAAGGAAAGCCTGGCCGACCTGATCGAGGAAACCCGCGAGAAGGAAGAACAGCAGGGCAAGCCGGAACAACCGGCGGCGTGATCGAATGTCCGGTTTCGCCCGGAGGGGAAAACAAATTGCAGGGAGATCTTGATGAATGACGCCTTCAGCCCAGATGTCCTGGCGCGACAAATCGTCGTGCGCCATCGCGGTGTCGGGCATGTCCGCTTCGAGCTGCCGGTCGCGCTGGCCGAGGAACCCAACGCGAGCGCGATCGAGAATGGGCTGCGCAATCTGCCTGGCGTTTACCGGGTTAACTATTATCGCAGATTGAACAAACTCTCGGTCTTTTACCACCCTTACGCTTGCGAGTTGCGCGATGTGGCGCGCTGCCTCTACGGCTCCCTGGACGCGGTTGGCGTGCCGGGCGCATCCGCGCATGGTACGTTGCTGCAGCGCCTGCGCTCGGCCAGGCCACTGGCCTGGATCAAGGCCAGGACCGGGCAGGCCAAGGCCAAGGTCGAGGAATGGAAGTTCAAGGCCAGGCTCATGTCCCAGGTCATTTCATACCACCCGCAACTGAATCCCATGCTCAAGAGCATGCTGTCGGAACGGGCGATCCTCAATTTCACCAACGATCTCGTGACCTTCTATCTCATCAAGGTGCACTGGGACCTGATCACGCAGAAGTGGATAAAGCAGCCATTCAAATACCGCAATGCCTGGCTCACCACGTTCTACCTGGTTTTCCTGCTGGTGCGCTCGCGCAAGCAGGCGGCGAAGAAGCCGTGAGCGGCAACGCCACGTCCCGCTTCACCGTGGTTCACCGCCTCGCGCGCCGCGTGCGGGTGGTTTCACCGCTGCTGGCGAAAAACCCGGAGCGCTGCTACATCCTCGAAATTCTGCTCAGGAAACGGCCGGAAATCCGCCACGTGCGCGCAGTGCCGGAAATCGGCTCGCTCGTCGTGCATTATGATCCGCTGCGCTTGCCGGAGGAAAGGCTGCTTGCCACGCTCGACCTGTTGCTGGGCCATCTCGACGTCAAGATGCCGAAGTCGGTGCCGGCAGCCGAGCCGATTACGGCGCCGGCACAGGAATGCGCGGTCGCGGTGGAAGGCATGACCTGCGCCTCCTGCGCACTGCTGGTCGAGATGAAACTGAAGCAGGATCCGCGCGTGAAAAAGGCCAGCGTCAATTATGCCGCCGGCACCGCTAGCGTGGAAGGCGCGCTGGGGCGCGACGAGGTTTCCGCCATCGTGCGCCGCCTGGGCTACACGCCGCAGCCAATGGATACCCTGGCGCAGCGGCGACTGATGGTGGAGCGCGAAAAGGAGCAATTGGCCCTGGCGCGGCGCCGCTTCAACAGCGCGGCGCTGCTGGCTTTTCCGGTGGCGGTGCTGGGCATGGCGATGCACCGCTCGCTCGCCATGCGCCTGGTCGAATTCGCGCTTACCACGACGGTGATGATCGGGCCGGGGGCGGAAATCTTCCGCAAGGCCCGCATGCTGGCGCGCCAACGCACCGCCAACATGGATTCGCTGATTGCCATGGGCGCGGGTGCCGCCTATTTGTACAGCTTGCCCGGCCTGGTGCAACGCCGCCATTACGTGTATTTCGAGGCGACGGCCAGCATCCTGGCCTTCGTCCTGCTCGGGCGCTACCTTGAGGAAAGGGCGCGTGGCAAGGCCAGCGATGCGATCCGCAAGCTCATCGAGCTCCAGCCGGACACCGCCACCCTCCTGCGCGACGGGCGCGAATGGGTGGTACCCATCGACCAGGTCGTGGTCGGGGACGTGTTGCGAGTGCGGCCGGGCGAACGCATTCCGGCTGACGGAAAGGTGCTGGAGGGACATTCCAGCGTCAACGAAGCCATGATGACCGGCGAATCGCTGCCGGTGGACAAGCGCCCTGGCGACGCTGTGACCGGCGGCTGCCTCAATGGCATGGGCAGTTTCACCCTGCGCGTCGCAGCGGTTGGTCCCGATACCGTCCTGGCAGGCATCGTACGCCTGGTGGATCACGCCCAGGGCGCCAAGCTGCCGGTCCAGAAACTGGCCGACCGCGTGTCCGAACGCTTCGTGCCAGCAGTCGGCGGCATTGCCGCGCTCACCTTCGTGGGCTGGTTGCTGGCGGGACATCCGCTGTCGCGCGCGCTGGCGCATTCCGTCGCAGTCCTGCTCATCGCCTGCCCGTGCGCGCTGGGCCTGGCCACGCCTACCGCAATCATGGCCGGGACCGGCCAGGCGGCGCGACGCGGCATCTACATCCGCAACGGCGAGGCGCTGGAAACCGCCGCCAGGCTGACCACGGTAGTGTTCGACAAGACCGGCACCATTACCGAGGGCAAGCCGGTAGTGACGGATTTCATCCCTCTTTCTCCCGGCAACGAAATCCAACTGCTGGGAATGGTCGCGTCGCTGGAGAACCGCTCCGAGCATTTTCTCGCGCGCGCGGTGGTCGCTTATTGCCAGGGGCGAGACGCGCAACTGGCAAACGTCGACGAATTCGAGGCGATTGCCGGGCGCGGCGTGCGCGGCACACTCGACCGGCATGTCCTGCTCATCGGCAATGCGCCGCTGCTGGAGGAGGCGCGCATCGTGGCGGGCACGCTCGCCGCCCATGCGGAAGCGCTCGCTGCCCAGGGTAAGACGCCGGTTTTTGTGGCAATCGACGGTAGGGCCGTGGCGCTGTTCGCCATCGCCGACAAGCCGCGCGAGGGTGCGAAAGACGCCATTGCGCGGCTGCACCGCCTGGGCGTGGAAACGGTGATGGCCACCGGCGATGTGGAAGCGGCGGCGCGGCATGTCGCGGCGGCGGTTGGCATAACCCGCGTGGTGGCGCGCGCCACCCCCGCCGACAAGCTGGAATTGGTGCGCGGACTCCAGGCGCAGGGGCGGAAAGTCGGCATGATCGGCGACGGCATCAACGATGCGCCGGCGCTGGCGGCGGCGGATGTCGGCTTTGCCGTCGGCGGCGGTGCGGATATTGCGCTGGAAACCGCCGACATTACCCTGCTGGGCGGCGACATCGCGCGCGTGGCGGCGGCCATAGACCTGTCGCGCCGGACCATGTCCATCATCCGCCAGAACCTGTTCTGGGCGCTGGGTTACAACGTTGTTTCCATCCCGGTGGCCGCCGCCGGCCGGCTCAATCCCATGATCGCCTCGGCGGCGATGGCGATGAGTTCGGTATCGGTGGTCACAAATTCGCTGCGCCTGCAAAAATATTAGGCTGACAACGTGGATCACACTCATCACATGCTTGAGTTTTCCTATGGCCTGGCCTTCATGACCGGGATTCTCGGCAGCGGGCATTGCCTCGGCATGTGCGGCGGACTGGTGTCGGGTTTCTTCATCAAGCTCGGCGCTAGAACCTATTGGCCCTACCTGGCTTACCACCTCGCGCGCATCGGCATCTATGCCCTGATCGGCCTGGTCGCCGCGACCATCGGCGCGGTCCTGGTGCAGACCGGCCTCTTCGGCAAGGCGCAGGGCATCCTGCAGATCGCCGCCGGCCTGGTGGTGGTCCTGCTTGGCCTGGACCTGCTCGGCGTCTCGCCCTGGAGGAACACCCTGGGCTTTGCGCCCTTTGCCTGGATACGCGGCCAGTTCGCCCATGCCTCGCGGCGTGGCACCATCGCCGGAGCCATGATCGGCGGTGCGCTGAACGGTCTGATGCCGTGCTCGATGACCATGGCGATGGCGGTCAAGGCCACCACCGCGCCATCGCCGATCGAGGGGATGCTGCTGATGCTGGCCTTCGGTGCCGGCACGCTGCCCTCCATGCTTTCCGCCAGCTTCCTGTTCGGCAGGCTGGGCGCGAGAACTCGCGGCTGGCTGCTCAGGGGCGCCGCGCTGTTCGTGATCGCGCTGGGCATCTCCACGCTGTGGCAGGGACTGAGCTATTACGCCGTGATGCGCAATCTGGCCAACTGGTAATTTTTCACCGCAAGGAGATACTTCATGAGACGTCGCGACATGCTGAAACTTTCTCTGGCAAGCGCAGCCGCTGGTGGGCTTGCCATTTCGTCTCCGCTATTGGCGAGGCAGGCGGAATGCCCTGGCGACGGCACCCCGGCGCAGTTTGTGCCGAAGCACGCAGCCGATCCCAGGCCCCATGAGAACGACATCGAAAAATTTCCCAACTGTCCCTATTGCGGCATGGACCGCAAGCAATTCCATCATTCCCGCATGCTGATTCAGTACAGCGACGACCTGCCTGACGGCACCTGCTCGATCCATTGCGCGGCCATCAGCCTGTCGCTGAATCTCGACCGTGACCCCAAGGAAATCTGGGCAGCAAACAACGCCTCCAGCGCCGAAATCAAGCCCCTGGTGGAAGTGGGCAAGGCAAGCTTCCTCATCGGAAGCAGCATCAGGCCCGTCATGAGCAGGACCAGCAAGGTCGCCTATGACACGGCGGAAGCGGCCAGGGCCGCGCAGGCAGCCAGCGGCGGGGAAATCGGCGACTTCGACAAGGCGCTGCTGGCCGCCTATACCGGCATGGCGCAGGACGTGGCGACGATCCGCAAAATGCGCGCGGAACGGCGCAAGAAAATGATGGAAGAGAAGAAGGGCTGAAGCGATGGAAAACGGCAAACGCCTCGTCTTCGCATTGCTGCTGGCCTGCTGGGCGGCGCTTGCTGCTGCCCAGGGCGGCATTTCCGTGCCCAAGCCCGGCCCCAGGGATCTGTGCCCGGTGTGCGGCATGCTGGTGGCGAAATATCCCAACTGGACCGCCACGGTGCTCTACAAGGATGGCCATGCCCATTATTTCGACGGCGCCAAGGACATGTTCAAGTATCTGGCCGACCTGCCCAGATATGCGCCCGGCCATCAGCGCGAGGACATCAAGTCCATCGTGGTTACGGAATATTATGGGCTGAGCAAGGTCGATGCGACCCAGGCCTTCTATGTCGTCGGTTCGGACGTGCTGGGACCGATGGGGCACGAACTGGTGCCGCTGGAAACCCGAGCCGATGCGGAGGATTTTCTCAAGGAGCACAAGGGCAAGCAGATATTGCGCTTCGATGAGGTCAAACCAGACCTCCTGAAGAAGCTCGATAATGAAAAGTGATCCTGTTGCCCGCCTCCTAAACGAGAAACCTGCGCAGCGCGACCTCATCCCCCTTCTCGCCGGATTGAGCGGCTTTGCCGCCAATCCCGGCGGGGACACCCCTTGCGGGCGCGCCCTCCCTCATCCCAAGCTTTCCCCTCATCCCAAGCTTCTCCCGGAGGGAGAAGGGGCGAGCGTTCCCCTTTTACCGGGTCCGGGGGTGAGGGAGAAGCTTGGGGTGAGGTTAATGCGTGATCCGGGCTGAAATGAGCGCAGCCGCTGTCATCCCGCTGCGCACCGCGCCCTCGATGGTGGCGGGGTAATCGCCGGCGGTATAGTCACCGGCCAGATAGAAGTTTTTCAGGCCAGTCGACTGTGCCGGCCGTTCCAGGCCGACCGTGCAGGCAAAGCTTGCGCGCCGCTCGACAATCACTTTGTGCCACAGCGGCGGCGGCAAGGCAAGCGCCTGCCGCAGTTCCAGATTGACCTTGCCGGCCAGTTGTTCGGCAGGCCAGTCCTGATGTTCCCCCGCCGCGCTGATGACCACTGCCAGCAAGCCGGGCGTGCCATGGGTGCAGCCGCGATCGAACACCCACTGCGCGAATCCGCCCGTCAGCCCCAGCATCGGTGCGGAGAGGCGCGTCTCGCGAGGATATTGCAGGTAAATCGTGGCGATCGGCTGGTAGTCGAAGCGACGCAGCAGGTTTATTGCCGGTGCGGCTTCCGGCAGGCCGGCGAGCAATGTCAGGGCGTGTTGCGGCGCGGCGGCGCAGACGACGTGGCTGAAATTTTCCTCGCCTTCTTCCCGGCCAAGCGCGAAATATCCGTTGACCTGCCCGATGCGGCGAATTCTGCAGCCGCATACGACCTGGCCGCCATGCTGGCGGATGAACTCGCTTGCCACAAGCGGAAACAGGGACGTCAAGTCGGTCCGGGGCAAGACCACGTCGCTATCGCTGCGCGCGCGGCCGAAACTGTCGCGCAGCACATTGAGAAAGACCTGTGCCGATGCCTGCCGCATGGGTGTGTTGAGCGCGGCCAGGCAGAGCGGCTCCCATAGCAGGCTTCCGATTTTTCCGCCCTGGCGATAGTGCGTCAGCAGGCTTGCAACGCTCATATCCTGCGCCAGGCGGAAGTCTTTCAAACGCAGCGCCAAGGCAAAGCGGATGGCCGCGAGGCGCTCGCCCAGCGGCAGCCCCTGCGCCAGCAACAGTCCGGCTATCAGGTGAAGCGGGGCGGGCAGGGCGGGAGGCTTGAGCGTGAAGTGGCCGGGTATGCGGAGCGCCAGCGGCAGGCGCAGCATGGCATCCTCCTGCTTTACTCCGACCAACGCCATCAGACGCAGGGTTTCGCGGTAGGCGCCGAGCAGGATGTGCTGGCCGTTATCCATGGCGATGCCGCGATAAGATATCCCGCGCGCCCGGCCACCCAGGGTCTTGCCGGCTTCAAACAGCGTGACGGGGACGCCCTGCCGCGCCAGCTCCACGGCTGCGGCCAGGCCGGCGTAGCCCCCGCCGATGATTGCGACGCGCTTCAGTTTTTCAGCCATGCGCGCCAGGCGATCCACAGTTTGCGCAGCGGGGGGAGGGCGAGCTTGTGTTTCAGCACATGGCAGCCATCGGCCTCGATTTCATCCAGCAGGGTGCGATAGATGGCGGCCATGATCAGGCCCGGGCGCTGCGCCTTGCGGTCAGCCTGCGGCAGGGCGGCGAGAGCCTGGGCGTAGAAGTGCCTCGCGCGTTCGACCTGGAACGCCATGAGGCGATGGAATCCAGGGCTTTCGTTGCCGCCAATGATATCCGCTTCGCTCACGCCGAACTGCCGCAGTTCGTCCAGCGGAAGATAGATACGGTTGCGCCGCGCATCCTCGCCGACATCGCGGATGATGTTGGTGAGCTGGAATGCCATGCCGAGGTCGTGCGCATACTTCATGGTTTTGCGCTCGCTGGCGCCGAAAATACTGGCGGCAAGCTGACCCACCACGCTGGCGACGCGGTAGCAGTAGAGTTGCAATGCCTTGAAATCGGCGTAGCGATTATGTCTGAGGTCCATTTCCATGCCGTCGATGATCTCGTTGAACTGCTCCAGCGGCAGGTCGAAGGCGCGGACGGCGGACAGCAGCGCATGGCCGACCGGGTGTTGCGGCGTTCCGGCGAAGACGGCGGCGATTTCGCCGCGCCACCAGTTCAGCTTGGCCTGCGCCACCAGGGGATCGGAACATTCGTCGACGACATCATCCACCTCGCGGCAGAAGGCATACAGGGCGATGATGGCACGGCGTTTTTCCAGCGCCAGGAAACGGAAGCTGTGGTAGAAGCTGGAGCCGCTGCTGGCCGCCTTTTCCTGGCAGTACTGGTCGGGTGTCATTTTGCGCGCACCGCACGGTAAAGCATGTAAGCCCAGTCCCCGGCCTTGAGCACTGGCCGCTGCTTGAACACGTCGCCACGGCTTTTGTGCAGCTTGCGCAGGATGGACTCGCCGCCCATGATGATCATGCGCATTTCCAGTCCGATGCGCCCCGGCAGTATCCTGCCCAGCGGCGCGCCGGCCTGCAGCAGCTTGCGGGCGCGCTCGATCTGGAACTGCATGAACATGCTCCACAGCCCGCCCGTATCGCCGCGGGCGATCTGCGTTTCCGTGATCCTGTATTTTTCCATCTCGTCCTGGGGCAGGTAGATGCGGCCCTTGCGATAATCAATGGCGACATCCTGCAGGAAGTTGATCAACTGCAGGCTGGAACAGATGGCGTCGGAATAGGCCAGGTTGCGCCGCTCCATGGCACCATACAGGTGCAGCAGCAGACGCCCGACCGGGTTGGCGGAACGGCGGCAATAGTCCATGACCTCGCCGAAGTTGGCATAGCGGCTTTTCACCACATCCTGGGAGAATGCATCGAGCAGGTCATGGAATGCGTCGAGCGGCAGGCCATATTGCGTGATGACCGTTGCCAGATCGCGAAACAGCGGTGTTTCGGGTCTATTCCCGGCCTTGATGCAATCCAGTTCGGCGCGGAAGCCGTTAAGCAGTTCAAGGCGTTGCGCCGCTTCCAGATTCCCCTCGTCGGCAAAGTCGTCAGCTTGCCGGGCGAACGTGTAAATCAGGCCGACTGGCTGGCGCAGCTTGCGGGGAAGCAGTACCGAGGCGACAGGGAAATTTTCATAGTGTTTGGTCATCATTGCACGCAGTCAAGCCAGGCTGGCAGCCGAAGGCGGGATAGTTTACACTATGGCTGTCGCGCGAAAGTGGCGGAATTGGTAGACGCACTGGATTTAGGTTCCAGCGGGCAACCCCCGTGCGAGTTCGAGTCTCGCCTTTCGCACCATGTCTGACAGGCTCCTGGCTTGCGCTCATTGCAGCCATATCAGTCCCGCCCCCATTCCCACGCCCATGGCCGCAAAACCGATGGCGCAGCGTTTGGCCAGTTGCGCGCTGCCGATGGTGGCGATCAGGCCGAATTTGAAAACCAGGTTGGCCAGGAAGGCCAGGGTAATGGCAGTTACCGCCTGCGATGCTTGCAACTTGTCCAGTTCATACAGGCGCAAGCTGGAAAGCGTGATGGCATCGACATCGGTGAGTCCGGAAATCAGCGCTACGATATACAGTCCCTTGCTGCCTGCAATATCCGACAGCCAGGCGGAAAAAAACAGCACCAGGGCGTAAAGCAGGCCGAAGCCGAGCGCGGAGCGAATCTCGGTCGGGTTGGTCATTTCCGGCAAGGGCAGGTCAGCGGATTTGGCCAGATTGCGCCACAGGAAGGCGGTGCCTGCCAGGCCGAACGCCAGCCCGCTGCCCAGCACCGGCAGGAGGGTGGGCAAGGCGCGGGGCGCGACAGCCAGACTTTCCACGCCAAGCCGCACGATTACCACCAGGTTGGCGATCAGGATCACGATTACCGAGAGTTGCACCATGCCTGCGTTCTTGCCGTGACGGGCATAAACCACGCTGGTCGCCGTGCTCGACACCATCCCTCCGAGCAGGCCCAGAATGGGGGCACCGTAGCGCTGGCCGATAAGGCGCAAGGCGACATAGCCAGCCAGGCTCAGGCCGGAAATCAGCACCACCATGAGCCAGGTCTGATGCGGGTTGAGGGTGTTGTAGGGTCCATAATTGTGGTCGGGCAGAATGGGCAGGATGATGAAAGTCAGCACCGCGAACTGGAAAATCGAAATGAGATCGCGGCGCGTCAGGTTCTGGCTCCAGCCGCGCAATTCCGGCTTGAAATAGAGCAGGATGGTCACCACGATGGCCAGCATCAATGCCGGCGTCTCGGCGCCGAACCACACCATGGCGCCCAGCAGGTAGCACACCAGCAGCGCGGCGGAAGTGGTGGTGCCGGGGTCGTCTTTCAGCGCATGGGGGGGCAGATAGGCGCCGACGATGACCAGCCCCACGGTAAACAGTCCCAGTGCCAGTATCCAGGGCGACTGCATGAACTGGGAAAGCATCGCCGCCAGCGTGCCGGTTAGCGCAACCAGGGCGAAAGTGCGCAAGCCGGCCTTGGCGCTGGGATTGCGCTCGCGCTCCAGCCCGATCAGCAGGCCGATTGCCAGGCTGGCGAGAAAAGTCTGGATATGCCCGGCGCCGTTGCCTTGCATGGACAGCAAGTCCATCGTTATGCGGGTTCCCAATGGTTCAGAAGCAATTGCAGCGTGGTGTTGCCGTTATACTCGTTTACATCCAGACGGTAAACCGCGCGCAGGCGCTCTGGTAGAGGGGCAGCGTGAAAAAACAGCATGGCTTCGAAGCTGCGGCCCGCCTGCCTGAGGCGCAGCTTCAGATGTTTCTCGCCCACCACGCGCTGCTGCTCCACCTCGAATTCGCCCTGAAACGCCGGCTCAGGAAAGGCTTGGCCCCACACTTCCGACCTCAGCAGCTGAGCCAGCTCCAGCGACATTTCCGGGGATTCCAGTGCGCCGTCCGTTTCCACCGTCCGGGTCAGCAGGGCGGGAGTGAGCAGTTGGCTGCAAACGGCTTCGAAGGCCGCCTCGAAGCGGACGAAATCCTCCTCGGCGATGATGAGGCCAGCAGCCATGGCATGCCCGCCAAATTTTTTGATCATGTCCGGATGGCGTTTGGCGACCAGGTCCAGCGCGTCGCGCAGGTGCAAGCCGGGGATGGAGCGCCCCGATCCTTTCAGTTCGCCGCTGTTGCCTTGGGCGAAGGCAATCACCGGGCGGTGAAACTTTTCCTTGAGGCGCGAAGCGAGAATGCCGATCACGCCCTGGTGCCAGTCCGGGTCGAACAGGCTGAGGCTGTAGTTGTCCTGCACGGTGATCTGCTCCAGTGCCGCCAGCGCCTGGTTGTGCATGTCGGTCTCGATGGCGCGGCGCTCGCGGTTGAGCGTGTCGAGTTGTTGCGCCAGTTCGAGCGCGCGCGCCGGGTCGTCGCTGAGCAGGCATTCGATGCCCAGCGCCATGTCTTCCAGGCGGCCGGCGGCATTGAGACGCGGCCCGAGGGCGAAGCCCAGGTCCCAGGAAGAGGCGCGCCGCGCATCGCGTCCCGCCACCCTGAACAGCGCCTGGATGCCGGCGCAAGCCTTGCCGGCGCGCATGCGCCGGAGGCCGTTGCTGACCAGAATACGGTTGAGATCGTCGAGCCGGACCACGTCGGCCACCGTGCCCAGCGCCACCAGGTCGAGAAGCTTGCCGAGATTGGGTTCCGCCTTGCCGGCAAAGGCATTGCGCTGGCGCAACTCGGCGCGCAGCGCGAGCATGACGTAAAAAATCACCCCCACCCCGGCCAGGTTCTTGCCCGGAAAATCGCAGCCGGGCTGGTTTGGATTAACGATGCAGGCCGCCTCCGGCAACTCGTCGCCCGGCAGGTGGTGGTCGGTCACCAGAACCTGCATGCCCAGGCGGTTTGCCTCGGCGACTCCCGCCACGCTGGCGATGCCGTTGTCCACGGTGACGAGCATGTCCGGCGTGGCGGAAGCCGCGAGCCGGACGATTTCCGGCGTCAGGCCATAGCCGTATTCGAAACGGTTGGGCACCAGGTAGTCCACCTCGGCGCCGAATGCCCGCAAGGCCCGAACAGCGACGGCGCAGGCGGTGGCGCCATCGGAGTCGTAATCGGCGATGACCAGCAGGCGTTTTCCGGCGGCGATGGCGTCCGCCAGAAGGCTTGCCATGTGCTGCGCGTTTTTCAGCAGGGAGAGCGGAAGCAGGTTTTTCAGGTCATATTCCAGTTGCTGCGGCGACGCGATGCCGCGCGCGGCATAAACCCTGGCCAGCACGGGATGCAGGCCGTATTGCGACAGGGCATGAAGATCGGCTGGCGCGAAAGGGCGCGCAACGATGGCGGGCATGGCTAGATTCCTTGCGGTCGGTAGCGGGTCAAGGGGCGCACGGGTCGCCACAGTTTCCACAAACTGCCGCGGGCAAGGGAAAAAACCGGGGTTCCGGCGGAGGTGGGCGCGTGCAGCGTCAGGGTAATCGTCCCATGTTGCAGTGCTTGCTTCAGGGGCGCGAACCATTCCTCCTCCAGCCGTGCCAACTGCTTGCGCCAGGCCTCGGGATCGCCATAACAGGCGACTGCACGCAGGGCGTCGAGCACCAGCAGATGCTTCCCCGGTGCAGCCTGCTTCAGCCATGCTGGCGCATTTTCAGGCAGGTTCCCATGCGGGATGCGGGCGGCTTGCGCCAGGCCGCGCGCCAGCGCGTCGTCGGCCCATACCTGGTCGAACGGCCGGCGCAAATCTTGCGGCAATATGCCCCCGCCGGAGAGCCAGATGCTGTTGACCGGCGCGATGCCGCGCTTTTCCCGCGCGACATTGACCGGATGCTCGAACAGCAGCATCTGCACCTCGTTGAGCAGGGCGCGCCAGCGCATGCGCTCATCGCCCGTCGGCAGCAAGGGACGGATGGCGCGCCCGGCTGCCTGGTAGAGGCCGCTGGTGGCAAGGGCGGGGGGGCGGACGAGACGCAGATACCAGCTTCGCGCCCGGGGTGCGACGAAATGCAGGCCTTCGGTGCCAAAGTGCTGGTTCAGCGTCGTGCTCAGGGCGTTCGCCTCGTCCTGAACGAGAGGGAAGGTGGAGGCGTCCGACAAGACCAGCTGGTCCCGTTCCACGCCCAGATGCACCGGGTCGGCACGCAACCAGTAGTACGCCCCCGGGGCGAGGCCATCCGCCATGAGGCTCAAGGGGGCGACCGGGTAATCCTGCTGGCGTGCCGCGCCAAAAGCTTCGCACAGCCAGCTTTCCATCTCGTCGCCTGGTTCCTGCCCGCAACTGGCGCGCGCGAGCAGGGTTTGCAGGGCGGGCGCCCCGATGCCATGCAGCGGATCGTTTTGCCGCGTCACGGCGCCGGGCGGAAAGAGGGAAGGAATGAGCAGGTGGCAGTGCATGGTGCGTACTAGTGTAACATTGACCCGATAAAGTGGCGGGTTGGCTATAACCGCAAACGAGGAGAACCACATGGACCTGATTTTATGGCGTCACGCCGAGGCCGAGGACAGCCTGCCCGACCAAAACCGCAAGTTGACTGCAAAAGGCGAAAAGCAGGCAGGCCAGATGGCGGCCTGGCTGCGCGAACGCCTGCCCAGCGGAACGCGCATCATCGTCAGCCCGGCCAGGCGCGCTCAGCAAACCGCGCTGGCTCTAGGCGCAAAATTCGAAACGTTGAAGGAAATCGCCGTCGGAGCCTCGGTTCCCGCCCTGCTGACCGCCGCCGGTTGGCCGCACGCCAAGGGAGCGGTGCTGGTGGTGGGCCACCAGCCGACCCTGGGAGAAGCGGCGGCGCTGTTGCTGGGCGGCGAGGAAGCGGCATGGAGCATCAAGAAAGGCGCGGTGTGGTGGTTTTCCAGCCGGGTGCGCCAGGATGAAACGCAGGTGGTGCTGCGGGCTGTAATGGCGCCCGATATGCTATAGTGTCGGCGCTTGAACCAGATCGGAAAGAACCCCCGCGTGCCCGCTTTCGAACTCTTTATCGGCTTGCGCTACACCCGTGCCAAGCGGCGCAATCACTTCATCTCCTTTATTTCCCTGATTTCCATGGCCGGCATCGCGCTCGGCGTGGCGGCGCTGATCGTGGTGCTGTCGGTGATGAACGGCTTCCAGGATGAATTGCGCAGCCGCATTCTCGGCGTGGCGGCGCATATCCAGATCACCGGCAGCGACAATACCCTGGCCGACTGGCGCCGCGTCGCGGCCGAAGCCTCGCGCCATCCCGAAGTAACGGCGGCGGCGCCCTACATCATGGCGCAGAACATGCTGAGCTACGATTCGGCCGTGCAAGGCGCAATCGTGCGCGGCATCGATCCCGGCCTCGAAAACGGGGTGGCGCAGTTTTCCAGCCACATGAAGCAGGGCAGGCTAAGCGACTTGCGCCCCGGCGAATTTGGCATCGTGCTGGGTTCGGAACTGGCACGGGCGCTTGGCGCGCACCTCGGCGACAAGGTGGTGGTGATGGCCCCGCAAGGCCAGGTGACGCCTGCGGGCGTGGTGCCGCGCCTGAAACAGTTTACCGTCAAGGGCATTTTCGAGGTCGGCATGTATGAGTACGACTATGGCCTGGCGCTGATCAACATGGATGATGCCGCTCGCCTGTACCGCATGGGCAATCGCGTTTCCGGCGTGCGCCTGGCGCTGAAAGATATTTACCGTGCGCCGCAGGTGGCACACGACCTGCTCGGCATGGTGCACGGCGACGTCTATATCAGCGACTGGACGCGCCAGCACGCCAATTTCTTCCGCGCCATCCAGATCGAGAAGAACGTCATGTTCATCATCCTGTTGCTGATCGTGGCGGTGGCGGCATTCAACATCGTTTCCACCCTGGTCATGGCGGTCACCGACAAGCAGGCGGACATTGCCATCCTGCGCACGCTGGGCGCGTCTCCTGCCAGCATCATGAAAATCTTCATCGTCCAGGGCGCGCTGATCGGGACGATAGGCATGGCCGCTGGCGTGGCGGGAGGGGTGGCTCTGGCGCTCAACATCGATGTCGTCGTGCCCGCGATCGAGCACCTGTTCGGGATACACTTCATGGCAAAAGATGTATATTATATCAGTGAGTTGCCTTCTAAACTTGAAGTAACGGATGTGGTTTATATCGCTTCCATATCCTTTGTTCTGACGCTGCTGGCGACACTTTATCCCAGCTACCGCGCCTCGAAGACCAACCCTGCGGAGGCTCTGAGATATGAGTGATGCATCCGGAGTAAGGGGGGAAGACGTCCAAACCGGGAGGAGTGAGGGTTTTACTCCTCACCACCCGGTCATTTCCTGCCGCCGCCTGCGCAAGGTTTTTCACCAGGGCAAGGTGGAAGTGCCGGTCTTGCTGGGGATCGATCTCGATATCGCGCACGGCGAGCGCGTGGCGATTGTCGGCGCTTCAGGGTCGGGCAAGAGCACGCTGCTGCACCTGCTGGGCGGCCTGGATGACGCGAGCGCCGGCGACCTGAAAATTTTGGGGCGCGACGTGAACGGCATGAGCGAGGCCGAACGCGGCCTGTTACGCAACCAGTCGCTGGGCTTCGTGTACCAGTTTCATCACCTGCTGCCCGAATTCAGCGCCCTGGAAAATGTCGCCATGCCCCTGCTGATTCGTCGCCAGTCCAAGCAGGAAGCCTATCAGCGTGCCGCAGCGATGCTTGTACAGGTCGGCCTGGGGCATCGCCTGGAACACACGCCCGGCGAGCTTTCCGGCGGCGAGCGCCAGCGTGCCGCGGTGGCGCGCGCACTGGTGAGCGCGCCAGCCTGCGTGCTGGCCGACGAACCCACCGGCAATCTCGACCGCAATACCGCGCTGGGCGTGTTCGACCTGATGCTGGACCTGAACCGGGCTCAGGGCACCAGCTTCGTGATCGCGACTCACGACCTGGAACTGTCGGCGCGCATGGACCGCACCCTGCACCTGGTGGATGGGATGCTGCATGAAAACTGACCGGCAATTCCGCAGCTCCGTACAGGGTTAACCGCACTCCGCCATGCTGGCCAACATCCTGGCTTTTGCCGCCGGCGTCTGGTTGCTGCAGCAACAAGCAATGCTGCCCGGCCCGTTCTGGCTTTGGCTCGTTCTTCCCCTGCTCCTGCTGCTTTATGGCCTGCGCCATCGCAACTCCTGGCCGTTAACCGGGATCAGGCGCGTTTTGCGCGCGACGTTATGGTTCGGCGGCGGTTTTTTCTGGGCGGCTTTTCTTGCCCAGATGCGTCTGGCCGATGCGCTGCCCGAAGCCTGGGAGGGACGCGACATCCAGGTCAGCGGCGTGATCGCCAGCCTGCCGTTGGTCAATGCGCGCGGCCGGCGTTTCGAATTCGACGTGGAGCAGGTGGCCACGCCCGGCGCCAGCGTGCCCGCCCATATCCAGTTGAGCTGGTTCGACGGAGGCTTCGGCAAGCCGGCCGCTTACCCCGTTCCTGATTTGCATCCCGGCGAACGCTGGAATTTGACGCTACGCCTGAAGCGCCCGCACGGCAACGCCAATCCCTACGGATTCGATTATGAGGCCTGGTTGCTGGAGCGCAATATCCGGGCCACCGGCTATGTCAGGGAAAGCCCGGCAAACCGGCGCGTGACGGCGCATGTCTACCGTCCCGGCTATCTGGTGGAGATGGCGCGCGACAGTGCTTCGCGGCGCCTGTCGCGGGTGCTGGGGGAGCGCCCCTGCACGGGTGTGCTCAAGGCCCTGGCCATCGGCGAGCAGAGCGCGATTTCTCCGGACCAGTGGCAGGTTTTTTTGCGCACCGGCGTCAACCACCTCATGAGCATTTCCGGCAGCCATGTCACCATGCTGTCGGGGCTGATTTTTGCGCTCGCCTACTGGCTGTGGCGGCGTAGCCCGCGCCTGAGCTTGCGCTTGCCGGCACGCAAGGCCGCGGTGCTTGCCGGCGCCTTCACGGCGCTGGTTTACGCGCTGCTTTCCGGTTACGGCGTGCCGGCGCAGCGCACCTTGTACATGCTCGGCGTAGTCGCCATTGCCTTGTGGCTGGGGCGGACGAGCAGTGCTTTCAGCGTGCTCGGCCTGGCGCTCCTGGCTGTTTTGCTGCTCGACCCTTGGGCGGTGATGTCGCCCGGTTTCTGGCTGTCTTTCGGCGCGGTGGCGGTGATCCTTTATGTCAGCGTCGGGCGCATCGGACGGCCACGCTGGCTGGAGGAGTGGGGCAGGGTGCAATGGGCGGTGACGCTGGGTCTGGTGCCTGCGTTGCTGGCCCTCTTTCAGCAGGTTTCGATTGTTTCCCCGCTCGCCAACGCGCTGGCCATTCCGCTCATCACCCTGGTGGTCACGCCGCTTACCCTGCTGGGCACCTTTTTGCCGCTGGACTTTCTGCTCCTCGCCGCGCATGCGGTCATGGCCTGGTGCATGGCATTTCTCGCCTGGCTCTCGTCGCTGCCGGCAACGGTCTGGCAACAACATGGTCCGCCACCCTGGACGGTGATCGCGGCGCTATGCGGCGTGCTGTGGCTTTTGCTGCCGCGCGGCTTTCCGGCGCGCTGGCTGGGCGCAGTGTGGCTTGCGCCCTTGTTCCTGGTGCTGCCGCCCATGCCGCTGCAGGGGGAGTTATGGCTGACGGTGCTGGATGTGGGGCAGGGCCTGGCGGTAGTGGCGCGCACCCGGGAGCACGCACTGCTCTATGACACCGGCCCGCGTTTTGGCATCGATGCCGATTCCGGCTCGCGCATCATCGTTCCCTATCTGCGTGGCGCGGGCGTGCGTCGCCTCGACGGCATGGTGGTTTCCCACGACGATATCGATCATAGCGGCGGCGCGGCATCGGTACTGCAGAGCGTGCCGGTGGGATGGACGATTTCCTCCCTGCCGGACGGAAGCCCGATGCTGGTTGGCGCGGCAAATAAGTCTCGCTGTTTTTCCGGTCAAAAATGGTCGTGGGACGGGGTGCGCTTCGAAATGCTGCACCCCACGTGGGAAAGCTACCAGAACACTGCCCTCAAGGACAATGATCGCGGTTGCGTGCTGAAAATCACTTCGGCTTTTGGCAGCGCATTGTTGCCCGCGGATATCGAGCGCCTGTCCGAGAATGAACTGCTGGCGCGCATGCCCGATGCCCTGGCCGCGAACGTGATGGTGGTGCCGCATCACGGCAGCCGTACCTCGTCGAGCGAGGCCTTCATTCATGCCGTGCATCCGGCAACGGCCATTTTTACGGTGGGCTACCGCAACCGTTTTGGCCACCCCAAGGAGGATGTGGTGGAACGTTATCTGGCGCGGGGGATCGAAACCTGGCGCAGCGACACCAGCGGGGCGCTGGACTTGCATTTCGCTGCCGGCGGCATTGCATTGCAAAGCCAGCGGCAGTTCAGGCAACGATATTGGCAGGCAAGGGATTAGGCTATTATCGTGGATAAAATGGATTACCCGCAGGGCACACGGGTATCAAACGCTTTTTTCAGGATCGGCTATATGGTTAGCATGACGAACAAACATCCCATTTCCGCGAATGGCGGGGGTCTCGATTCCTGGCTGGCGGAGATGGGCAAGCGTTTCAGCGGCGAGGAATTCGCAGCGATTCGCCGCGCCGCCGAACTCGCCGCCAGCCTGTATGCGGATCGGACAGCCCTGACCGGCGCGTCTTTGTTCGAACACGCCCTCGGTACCGCGTCCATTCTCACTACCCAGAACATGGACGCGGAAAGCATTGTCGCAGCCGTTTTGCAGGCCAGCCTGGATGATGCGCCCGAGATGGCCGAGAAGATCACGGCGGAATTCGGTCCGGGCGTGGTGAAACTGGTGGACGGCGTGGCGCGCATGGGCCTGATGCGCGAAATCGGCGAGACTGCTGCCAGCGGCAAGGACAAGAAAGACAATACCGCCCAGATCGAAGCCCTGCGCAAGATGATGCTGGCGATGGTGGAGGATATCCGTGTCGTGCTCATCAAGCTGGCGGAGCGTACCCAGAGCATGCGCGAGTTGCCCAATGCCGACGAGGATGTCCGCCGCCGCATCGCGCGCGAGACGCAGGACATCTTTGCCCCGCTGGCCAACCGCCTGGGTGTGTGGCAGATCAAATGGGAACTGGAAGACCTCTCTTTCCGATTTCTCGAACCCGAGTTGTACAAGAAAATCGCCAAGCTGCTGGACGAGAAACGTCTCGACCGGGAACGCTACATCAACGAGGTCATGGCAAACCTGCGCGCCGAGCTCGAAAAGAACGGCGTCCATGCCGAGGTGACCGGCCGTCCCAAGCACATTTACAGCATTTACAAGAAAATGAAGCGCAAGAAAGTGGACTTCTCCGAGCTCTACGACGTGCGCGCGGTGCGGGTGCTGGTGAAGGAAATCAAGGACTGCTATACCGCGCTGGGCGTGGTGCATGGGTTGTGGCAGCCGATTCCGAGCGAATTCGATGATTACATCGCGCACCCCAAGGGCAACAACTACCGCTCCCTGCACACGGCCGTGATCGGCCCGGAGGACAAGGCGCTGGAAGTGCAGATCCGCACCCACGACATGCACAGGCACGCAGAACTCGGCGTGGCAGCGCACTGGCGTTACAAGGAGGGCGGCAAGCAGGATGCCCGCTTCGAGGAAAAGATCGCCTGGCTGCGCCAGATCATGGAATGGAAGGAGGACGTGCAGGACGCTGGCGAACTGATGGAGCAGTTCAAGACCAGCCTGTTCGTCGACACCATTTACGTGCTGACGCCGCAGGGGCGCGTGATCGCCTTGCCGCAGGGCGCAACGCCAGTGGATTTCGCCTACCACGTGCATACCGACCTCGGCCACCGTTGCCGCGGCGCCAAGGTCGACGGCAACATCGTGCCGCTCACCTACAAGCTGCAGAACGGCCAGCGGGTGGAGATCCTCTCCGTCAAACAGGGCGGTCCGAGCCGCGACTGGCTGAGCCCGGCGCAGGGCTATGCCGCAAGCGCCCGTACCCGCGCCAAGATCCGCCAGTGGTTCAACGCCCAGCATTATGAGGAAAACGTGGCCGAAGGCCGCAACGCGCTGGAGAAGGAAGTGCATCGCCTCGGCGCGGCATTTCCAAACCTGGAAAAGCTGGCGCAGAAAACGGGCTTCCCCAAACCTGAGGATCTTTTCGTTGCCATCGGGCGCAATCAGGTCACCGCGCGTGAAATCATGGCTGCCGCCCTGGAGGAAAACCAGCCGAAAGCCGTGGAACAGGAATGGCAGGTATCTGCGCGTGCGGTTGCCCCATTGGCTTCCGGCGTGTTGGTGGTGGGGGTGGGCGACCTGATGACGGTCATGGCAAAGTGCTGCAAGCCGGTGCCGCCCGATCCCATCATCGGCTTCGTCACCAAGGGCCGCGGTGTGGCGGTCCACCGCCAGGACTGCCCCAACATCACCCATCTGCCGGAACAGAAGCGGGAACGCCTGCTGCCGGTCAGTTGGGGGGCGAAAACAGCGGGCGGCTACGAAGTCGACCTGGAAGTGGAGGCCAATGACCGGCAAGGCCTGCTGCGCGACATTTCCGACCTGATGATGCGCGAAAAGATCAACGTCACGGCCGTCAACACCCAAAGTCGCGGAGACCGGGCACGCATGGCTTTCAGCGTCCAGATATCAGGCAGCGAGCAGCTCGAACGGCTACTCGCCCAGATGAGCGAAATCGCAGGCGTGATCCAGGCGCGGCGCAAGTAGCCCTGGCTATCGCATGTCAAAGCGACTAGGAGCCGCTCAACGCACGAACGCCTTGCGCCCGGCATACACCGCCGAAGCGCCCAGGTATTCCTCGATGCGCATCAACTGGTTGTATTTCTCCACCCGCTCGGCGCGGCACGGGGCGCCGGTCTTGAGATGGCCGGTGCCGAGCGCCACGGTGAGGTCGGCGATGAAGCTGTCCACCGTCTCGCCGCTGCGATGCGACACCATG
>JAQTLK010000013.1:25865-35700 GCA_028714955.1 Sulfuricella sp. | reverse complement strand
CCGGGCATTTCCCCCTATGCCCCGTGGTTGAAGCGGAGATGTACAATTATTTTTTTAAAGTCCGCCCTTGGGAGCACCAACCCCGTGAGTTCCATTCTCTTGCTGATTTTGTCGAATGTCTTCATGACTTTCGCCTGGTATGGCCACCTGAAATATGGCCAGGCCTGGCCGCTCTGGAAAGTGATCCTGATTTCGTGGTTTATCGCACTGTTTGAATATTGCCTGGCGGTGCCGGCGAATCGTCTCGGTTACGGCGAGTTCACGGGGTTCCAGCTCAAGATCATTCAGGAGATCGTCACGCTCGTTGTCTTCATCGGGTTCGCGACCACGTTTCTGAAAGAAAGGCTCGCCTGGAATTATATCGTCGCCTTTGTGTTTCTCGGCATTGCCGCGTTCTTTGCCTTTGCCTTCAAGGCGCCCGGACCGGCAGCCTGAACAGGCGCCAGCCACGAGGCGCTCACCCCGCGAACCCGGACAGCGACGCCCGCTGGGTGAGGCAGTCGCTGCCGCCCGCCCGATATTCCCGGCAGATCATGGGCCGGCGTTCATAGATCCGGCACAGCATGGTGCCCCGGTCCAGCGCCGCGCACCAGCCGTCGTCGCGCCGGGCCATGACCCATCCGCCCCAGCGATCCTGCCTGGTCAGCGCCGCGGGGATGTCGTCACCAGCCGTCAACATGACTTCCAGCCGGCAACAGCAGGCTTCACAGGTGGCGCAGGCAACCGCTGGCTCTCCGCGCATATCGTTCTCCCAGTTCAGGTGCTGCATTTTCGCATGCGCGGCACCAGGATTTTCCTCCTGCGCCGCCTTGTCACGCCAGTCGCCTGACGGTGAGCGTCACACTGCCGCGGTTGTTGCCGTAAAAGTCCCAGGCATCGTTGGCAAAACAGTACAGGTAGCCGGGTTTGGCCATGGCTCCGCCCTGGGGAGGGTATTCGCAGCCAGCGCCGATCAGGAAGGTTTCTGGAGGGACGGGCGTCCCATCCGGATTCGGATTGCCGCCATTGGCAATCGCGCCAATCAAGGCAAACCAGGGTTTGTCTTCTTCGCGCCGCGTGCCCTTGAAATCCGCGTCCTGGTTTTGGGTGATGGCCTTGTAGGCGATTTCGATTTTCCCCCAGGCGGCGCCCAGCATTTGTGCCAGTTCGCCAGCCTGGAATGTGTCTTTTTTCGGGCCTTCCGGCCCGCACTTGATGTGGCTGTCGAGCCATTCTCCGCTTGCCTGGAAGGCATAACGCGCATCGGTTTCGAGATAGATCCCGGTGTAGTTCCAGTGCTGCGCGGCGAAAATCTGCAAGCTCTTTTCCTCGCCGGGTTTGAGCATGGTCGTCGGATAGTAGGGCGCATGGGTGATCGGCGGACTGTCTTGCCGGTCGAGCGCCGACTGGTGCAGCGCGCCAGCCTGGCTGGCAGAGGAAACCGGCGGAATGCTGCGCGGCTGCGTGCGCAGCAGCCTGAATACGCCGGATGCGGAGTCGTGCAGCACGTCCTGCGGGTTGGGCGCGACCTGGGCATACATGCCGGGGCGGAAACCCAAACCCTGCCGGCCCGCCTCATCCATCATCCATTTCAGGGCGCCATCTGAAAGCCCCTTTTCGAGATAACCGCCGCCCACGTCGCAGTGCACGCCGGGGAACCACACCTGCTTGACGTCGGGCCGGCCGGCTATGTTGCTCCACAGGGTGGGGGCGAAGCTGGCACGTTTTTCGTCCAGGGCGACGGCGTGGCGAGCATTCAGAACGCTGCCGCTGAGTTCCGTGTCATGGAAGAAGTAGCGTTTGGGGTCGTCGAGCAGGTTGAGAATGGACAAGTCATTGGGTATGCCCAGCGCACCTACCGTATCCCAGACGCCCAGAAAATACACAGGCACTTTTCCGTCCGCAGCCTTGCCCGGATGAAACGGCCAGCCGGCCGACCAATTGCGGCCGTCGCGGTTTCGGTAACCCTGCCTGTAGGCGGCTTCCACCCGGGCCCAGACTTCCGGCTCGGGCAAGCCGGCAAGGTCGAGCAGCCCGCAGGCGGAGATCATGCCACCGAGGCTGCGTACCGTGAAGGCTCCACGGCTGAAGCCGAACAGAAAAATGCGGTCGCCCGGCTGGTAGTTTGTGCCGAGCCAGCGGTAAGCGCTCATGATGTTGCCGTCGAGCCCGATGCCCAGCCCGCCGCCGACCAGCTTCTCCCACCACCCCCCATCGGTGCCGACGCCAGGGTGGTAGTACCTGAGCTGCTCGACGCCTTGATCGTTCCTCTCCGCCAAGGCGTTGTACAAGCGCACCACGTTGGTGGGCGAAGGGATGCCGCCCTGCTTGTCGTCCTGGGTGTTCCAGGTGCCATCGCAGCAAACCAGCAAATTTCTCATGTCTCGCATCCTTGTCATGACCCGGCGTGGGCAGGCTCCCCGCTCCAGGTCTTCGATGTCGTCGAGCAATGCGGCTTATTGCCATATCCAGGCTGGCCGCACCGTTTGTTAACTGCCCCATTCTTGCCAACAAAACGAAACGAAAGTATCATTGCGCATTTTCCCTACCAAAACAGGTTTTAAGGAGTTTTCATGGCAAATAGCGCCCAAGCTAGAAAGCGCGCTCGTCAAAATGACAAGCAACGCATGCACAATGCCAGTTTGCGTTCCACGCTGCGCACGGCGATCAAAAAAGTGATCAAGGCGGTCGATGCCGGCGACAAGGCGGCGGCACAATCCGTTTATAAAGAATCCGTGAGCGTCATCGACAGCATTGCCGACAAAAAAATCATACACAAAAACAAGGCTGCACGTCACAAGAGCCGCCTCTCCAGCGCCATCAAGGCCATGGCTGCCTGATTTGGCGGGCCAGGAACGGCTCGTTCGCCGCTTATCCCGGGCCGGGGGTTGCGCCATCGAGCACCTTTAGTTCGTTATCCCGCGCAAAACCGAGCAGAAACTCAAAAGCCCTGGAATCCACTTCCGCCAGTTTTTTGTCGATCAGCACCGACTTGACGCCATTGACGGTTGTTGGCCGGACATAGGGGGAATAGGCCATGCGATGGTCGCCACCGAAGGAAGACATCACGCCGGACAACCGTTCGGCCCAGTCGCTGGGGCGGAAGACGCGGCCACTCTGGGTAATTCCCTGAATGATGAGGGTGGAAGTGTTCATGTGTCATCCGTAAGCATGATTATCCCGGATTATCCCTACAGGGATAATCCGGGATAATCAGTATGGCACAAACATTTCCTCTTGCGCATCCAATGGGTCGAGTAACGAGGGTGCTGCTTTTTTGCTTGCAAGCATTGGCACTTTGGGCTAAATATAGCGCTTTACGGATTTTCCGCACACCGTAGCACTTGCTGCCGTGTGCATTTATTTTTCAGGTCTTGCACATGTCCTACTTGATGAATACCTATGCCAGGCAACCGGTCACTTTCGCAAAGGGCGAAGGGGTCTGGCTGTGGGACGAAGATGGTAAAAAATACCTCGATGCCGTAGCCGGCGTGGCGGTCAACTCTCTCGGCCATGCCCATCCCAGGCTTGCCCAGGCAGTGTGCGAGCAGGCCAAGACCCTGATCCATACCTCCAACCTGTACCAGATTGCCAAACAGGAAGCGCTGGCGGAAAAATTGTGCGGTCTGGCGGACATGGACAAGGCTTTCATCTGCAATTCCGGCGCCGAAGCCAACGAAGCCGCCATCAAGCTGGCGCGCATGTACGGCCACGGCAAGGGAATCGACACGCCCACCATCATCGTGATGGAAAAGAGTTTCCATGGCCGCACCATGGCAACGCTGACGGCGACGGGCAACCGCAAGGTTCAGGCCGGATTCGAGCCGTTGCTGGGCGGGTTCGTGCGCGTCCCCTACAACGATGTCAATGCAGTTGCCCATATCGCCGAGCATAACAAGAACATCGTTGCCATTCTGGTGGAGCCGGTTCAGGGCGAGGGAGGCGTCCAGATTTCCAGCGCCGGTTATTTGCGGGGATTGCGCAGCCTGTGCGACGCGCACGGCTGGCTGCTGATGCTGGACGAGGTCCAGACGGGGATCGGCCGTACCGGCACCTGGTTTGCCTTCCAGCAAGCCGGCATCGTGCCCGACGTGATGGCTTTGGCCAAGGGCCTGGGCGGCGGCTTTCCGATCGGCGCCTGTCTGGCCAGGGGCGCGGCGGCGGAAGTGTTCAAGCCAGGCAATCACGGCTCCACTTTCGGCGGCAACCCGCTTGCCTGCGCGGCCGCCCTGGCGACGCTGACAGCGGTTGATGAGCTGGGCCTGTGCCGCAATGCAGCGGAAATCGGCGATTACATCCGCACCAGTCTGAGCGCGCAACTGGATGGCGTAGCCGGCGTGGTGCAGGTGCGCAATGCCGGCCTCATGGTCGGCATCGAGCTGAACAAACCCTGCGCCGAGCTGGTCAGGCGCGCCCTCGAGCAGGGCCTGCTGATCAATGTCACGGCAGACAGCGTGGTGCGGCTGCTGCCGCCGCTCATCATGAACCGCGATGAGGCAGGCCAACTGGTTACCCTACTAAGCAAACTGATCAAGGAGTTCCTGGCGGGTTGAGGCGCGGAATCATTTGCCGCTCGGCCCCCCGCCCATCATCATGGCGATCAAGCATTTCCTGCAATTCAAGGACCTGACCCGCGGCGAGTTCGAATACCTGTTCGAACGCACGCGCTGGATCAAGCAGCAGTTCAAATCCTACCAGCAGTACTGGCCGCTGGTTGACCGCACCCTGGTGATGATTTTTGAAAAGGCCAGCACGCGCACGCGGCTGTCGTTCGAGGCCGGTGCGCAGCAACTGGGCGGTTCGGCGATTTACCTGAACACCCGCGACTCCCAGTTGGGACGCGGCGAGCCGGTGGAAGACGCGGCCCAGGTGATTTCGCGCATGAGCGACCTGGTCATGATCCGCACCTTCGAGCAGGAAATCATCGAGCGTTTCGCGGCAAACTCGCGCGTACCCGTGATAAACGGCCTGACCAACGAATACCACCCGTGCCAGATCCTGGCCGACATTTTCACCTTCATCGAACATCGCGGCAGCATCAAGGGCAAGACCGTGGCGTGGATCGGCGATTCCAACAATGTCTGCAACACCTGGCTGCAGGCCGCCGAAGTGCTGGACTTCAATGTCCATGTCTCGACGCCGCCCGGCTACGAGGTCGAGCCGGAACGTGCCGGGCTTTACGGCACCGACCATTACGAAGAGTTTTCCGACCCCATGGAAGCGGCCTGTGATGCCGACCTGGTCACCACCGACGTATGGACCAGCATGGGCTTCGAAGCCGAGAACGAAGAGCGCAAGCGCGACTTCGAGCACTGGCAGGTCGATGCGGAAATGATGGCGGCGGCAAAGCCGGACGCGCTGTTCATGCACTGCCTGCCCGCCCATCGCGGCGAGGAAGTCGCCGCCGAAGTCATCGACGGCCCGCAGAGCGTGGTGTGGGACGAGGCGGAAAACCGCCTGCACGCCCAGAAGGCGCTAATGGAATATCTGCTGCTGGGCAAGATCGAATAGGTGAGGGGTGAGGGGTGAGGGGTGAGGGGTAAACCCTCGGAAATTCTCCTCACTCCTCACTCCTTACTCCTCACTGGAGTTTTTACATGAGTAACGTCAACAAAGTCGTGCTCGCCTATTCCGGCGGGCTGGATACCTCGGTGATCCTGAAATGGTTGCAGGACACCTACCAATGCGAAATCGTCACCTTCACCGCCGACATCGGCCAGGGAGAGGAACTCGAACCGGCGCGTGAAAAGGCCAGGAAATTCGGCGTCAGGGAAATCTACATCGACGATCTCAAGGAAGAATTCGTGCGCGATTTCGTCTTCCCGATGTTCCGTGCCAACACGGTTTACGAGGGCGAATACCTGCTCGGCACGTCCATCGCCCGCCCGCTGATCGCCAAGCGCCTGATCGAAATCGCCAGGGAAACCGGCGCCGATGCCATTTCGCACGGCGCCACCGGTAAAGGCAACGACCAGGTGCGCTTCGAGCTGGGCGCTTATGCCCTGAACCCCGATATCAAGATCATCGCCCCGTGGCGCGAATGGGACCTGCTGTCGCGCGAGAAGCTGCTGGCCTACGCCGAGCGGCACGGCATCCCGGTGGAGATGAAGCACAAGCAGGGCGGCAGCCCGTACAGCATGGACGCCAACCTGCTGCACATCAGCTACGAAGGCCGCCACCTGGAGAACCCGGCGGCCGAAGCGGAAGAGGATATGTGGCGCTGGACGGTGTCGCCGGAGAAGGCGCCCGACCAGGCCGAATACCTCGATATCGAATACGCCAACGGCGACCCGGTGGCGCTCAACGGCAAGCCCATGCAGGCAGCCGAACTGCTGGCCGAGCTCAACCGCCTCGGCGGCAAGCACGGCATCGGCCGCCTCGACCTGGTGGAAAACCGTTACGTCGGCATGAAGTCGCGCGGCTGCTACGAGACGCCCGGCGGCACCATCATGCTAAAGGGTCATCGCGCCATCGAATCCATCACGCTCGACCGCGAAGTGGCGCACCTCAAGGACGACCTGATGCCGCGCTACGCCAGCCTGATCTACAACGGCTACTGGTGGAGTCCGGAGCGCAAGGCGCTGCAGGTGCTGATCGACCACACCCAGGCCCATGTCAACGGCTGGGTGCGGATGAAGCTCTACAAGGGCAACGTGATCGTGGTAGGCCGTGATTCCAAAACCGACTCCCTGTTCGACGCCAACATCGCCACCTTCGAGGACGACGCCGGCGCCTACAACCAGGCCGATGCGGGCGGCTTCATCAAGCTCAATGCGCTCAGAATGCGCATCGCGGCAAAACTGCACAATCGCTAACGGCAATAATTTAAGGATTAAATCGTGTCCCAGTTCGACAATGTCTCCGTGATCAAGAAAGCCAACGTCTATTTCGACGGCAAGTGCGTTTCGCATACCGTCCAGTTCCCCGATGGCAGCAAGAAAACCGTCGGCGTGATTTTCCCCTCCAGCCTGGTGTTCAATACCGGCGCGCCGGAAATCATGGAAATCAACGGCGGCGTGTGCAAGGTGCGCCTCAAGGGCGGGAACGAGTGGAAAGCCTACGGCGCCGGCGAGAAGTTCAGCGTGCCCGGCAACAGCAGCTTCGACATCGAAACCGTGGAACTGCTGGATTACGTCTGCCATTTCGTCACCGAGTCGACTTGCTGCGCCTAATCTCACCGAGGAGTCAATCATGCCTTCGTTCGATATCGTTTCCGAAGTAGACAAGCAGGATCTGCGCAACGCGGTCGACCAGGCCAACAAGGTGGTCAGCGGCCGCTTCGACTTCAAGGGCTCCGACTCGCGCATCGAGCAGGCCGAATATGTGCTGACGCTGTTCGCCGACGACGAGTTCAAGCTCGACCAGGTATTCGACATCCTCAACCAGGTGCTGGGCAAGCGCGGCATCGACGTGAGTTGCCTGGACAAGGGCAAGATCGAGAAAATCAGCGGCAACAAGGTCAAACAGGCCATCACCGTGAAAACCGGCGTGGAAACCGAGCTGGCGAAAAAAATCGTCAAGCTCATCAAGGACAGCAAGCTCAAGGTCCAGGCCAGCATCCAGGGCGAGGCCGTGCGCGTGACCGGCGCGAAGCGCGACCTGTTGCAGGACACCATCGCGCTGGTGAAAAAATCCATCACCGATTTCCCGCTGCAGTACCAGAATTTCCGGGATTAGATTTTAACCACGGGGCACACGGGGGAAACCGAATTTGATCTTCCCCGTGCCCCCCGTGTGCCCCGTGGTAAAAAAGAGGTTTAACATGCCTAAAGTCCTCGTTCCCCTCGCCGAAGGCTGCGAGGAAATCGAAGCCGTCACCATCATCGACCTGCTGCGCCGTGCGGCAATCGACGTCGTCGTGGCCGGGTTGCAGCCCGGCATCGTCAAGGCGAGCCGCGGCACGCTGCTGGTGCCTGATTGCACGCTGGACGTGGCCCTGCGAGAAAACTACGACATGGTGGTGCTGCCAGGCGGCATGCCGGGCATGACGCATCTCAGGGAGGATCCGCGCATCATTTCCCTGCTGCAGAAAATGGCGCGGGACGGAAAATACACCTGTGCCATCTGCGCCGCTCCGGCCGTGCTTGCCGAGGCGGGTTTGCTTGACGGCAGGACGGCAACCAGCTACCCCGGTTTCGTGGACAGCATGAACTTGCCGCATACCACTTTCAGCAACGACGCGGTGGTGAAAGACGGCAAGGTGATTACCTCGCGCGGTCCGGGCACGGCCATGGATTTCGCCCTGGAACTGATCGAAGCCCTGCTGGGGCGCGCCAGGCGCGATGAAATCGAAGCCGCTTTGCAACGGCCCGGAAAGTACTGCTGATCCAACGCTTTTTCCTTTGCTCCGGGCTACAATGAAGGCTCTTAACCCGGAGCAATGCGATGAAAATCCAGTTCCATGGCGCCAGCCGCGAAGTGACCGGCTCCTGCTACCTGCTCGAAGCCGACGGCGTGCGCTTCCTGGTGGACTGCGGCATGTTTCAGGGCGGCCGCGAGGCGCGCGACAGGAACTACGCCCCTTTTAAATTCAACCCGCGCGAAATCGATTTCGTGCTGCTCACCCATGCGCACATCGACCATTCCGGCATGTTGCCGCGCCTCGCCGCCGCAGGTTTTAGCGGGCCGGTTTATGCCACGCACGCCACGGTCGAACTGCTGGAAATCATGTTGCGCGATGCGGCCCACATCCAGGAAAAAGAGGCGGAGTGGGCGCGAAAAGGCCGGGGCTCGCACCAGTTGCCGCGCGCGGAGGTCGAGCCGCTGTATACCGTGAACGAGGCGGACGCTTGCCTCGCCCAGCTGCATGAGGTTGCCTACGACACCGAACTGCTGCCTCATGCCTCGGTGCGCTGCAAATTCCGCGAGGCGGGACATATTCTCGGCTCGGCGATCATCGAAGTATGGGTGGACGAGGCAGGCCGGACGCGGAAGCTGGTCTTCTCCGGCGACCTCGGCAACGCCGGCCAGCCCATCCTGCAGGACCCCGCCATCATCGAGTCCGCCGATGTGCTGCTGATCGAATCCACTTACGGGAATCGCCTGCACAAGACCATGGACCAGACCATGGACGAACTGGTGCATGCGATTACCGACACCCTCAGGCGCAAGGGCGGCAACATCATTATCCCTGCCTTCACCGTTGGCCGCACCCAGGAGATGATTTACCTGCTCCATGACTTGACGCGCCAGGGACGTTTGCATGATCTGGACATCTACGTCGATTCGCCCATGGCGACCAGCGCCACCGCGATCACCATGAAACACATCGAGCTCATGGACACCGAAGCGCGCGGCCTGATGCAATGGATAAAGGCCGGCCACAAGGTGCCGCGCATCCAGTTCACTGAAACCGTGCAGGATTCCATGGCGCTCAACCAGATCAAGGGCGGCGCGATCATTATTTCCGCCAGCGGCATGTGCGATGCCGGGCGCATCAAGCACCACCTGCGCTACAACCTGGGGCGGCCCGAGTGTTCGGTGCTGATCACCGGCTTCCAGGCCGCCGGCACGCTGGGGCGGCGCCTCGTGGACGGGGCGAAGATGGTGCGTATTTTCGGCCAGGACATCCCGGTGCGCGCCGATCTATACACCATCGGCGGCCTCTCCGCGCATGCCGACCAGGCCGGCCTGCTGTCCTGGCTGGGGCATTTCAGGAAGCCGCCCCAGCACACCTTCGTGGTGCACGGGGAGGAAAACATCGCCTTTGCCTTCGCCGACCTGATCCGCAAAAACTGGAACTGGAACGTCGATGTGCCGGGATATCGGGATACCTTCGAACTTTGACGAAGCTCGCGCAGCGAGAACTCGTCCCAAGATTCTCCCGGAGGGAGAAGGGGTGAGGGGTGAGGGGTGA
>JAQTLK010000013.1:0-25765 GCA_028714955.1 Sulfuricella sp. | reverse complement strand
AAAAACTGGAACTGGAACGTCGATGTGCCGGGATATCGGGATACCTTCGAACTTTGACGAAGCTCGCGCAGCGAGAACTCGTCCCAAGATTCTCCCGGAGGGAGAAGGGGTGAGGGGTGAGGGGTGAAAAGCGAGAGATTTTACCGATTTGTTGCCAGGCTGCTCCTGCTGGCCGTCTGGTCTTCGGCCATGGCACAGGCTGGCCCCCTGCCCGCGCCGGTGCGTGCGGCGCTCAGGGAGGCCGGGCTGCCAGAATCCAGCCTCGGCGTCTGGGTGCAGGAGGAAAGCGCGCGGAAGCCGCTGCTCTCGTTCGGCGCAGAGCATGCGATGAACCCGGCTTCCGTCATGAAGCTGGTGACGACATACTCCGCCCTGGAGGCCCTTGGCCCGGCCTACAACTGGAAAACAGAGATTTATTCCAGCACGGCGTTGACGGGCGACACACTCGACGGCGCACTGATTCTCAAGGGTTATGGCGACCCCAGCCTGACCCTGGAAAATTTCTGGCTGCTGCTGCGCGACTTGCGCCAGCGCGGGGTGCGCGACATCCGCGGCGGGGTCATCGTGGATCAGAGTTATTTTGCGCCGCTTGCACAAGATTCGGCCGCTTTCGACAACGAACCGCTGCGCGCTTACAATGCCATGCCCCAGGCGCTCCTGGTGAATTTCAACGCGATTCGCCTGCGCCTGCTGCCGCAGGCCGGGGGGGAGGCGGTCAAAGTGGTTGCCGACCCCTCGCCCCCGTCCCTCAAGACGGTCAGCGCCCTCCTGCCGGACAAGGCATCGTGCGGCGACTGGCGCGAAGCCATCGCCACCGATGTCTCCGCAGCCGGCAAGGAGCGCGTGCTGACTTTGCATGGCAAATTCCCTGTCACCTGCGGCGAGAAGAGCTTCAACCTGATTGCGCTATCCAATGGCAGCTACGTGGACGGCGTGTTTCGCCTGCTATGGACAGAGTTGGGCGGAACCTTGAGCGGTTCTGTCGCGCCCGGGGAATTGCCGCCCGGATCGCGCCTGCTGGCGCGTTTCGACTCTCCGCCGCTGGCGGATGTGATTCGCGACATCAATAAATTCAGCAACAACGTCATGGCGCGCCAGTTGTTCCTCACGCTGGGCGCGGAACGGTCCGGGCCGCCGGCCACGCCGGAAAAAAGTGCGGCGGCCATCGAAAACTGGCTGCAGGGAAAGGGCCTGGATTTCCCCGAAATGGTGCTGGAAAACGGCTCCGGCCTGTCGCGCGTCGAGCGCATCAGCCCCCGTCATCTCGGCGCGTTGCTGCTGGCGGCGAGCCGCAGCCCGGTATTTGCGGAATTCGAATCCTCGCTACCCATCGTCGCGGTGGACGGCACCATGAAAAAACGCCTGACGGACAGTTCGATTGCCGGGCACGCCCACATCAAAAGCGGCTCGCTCGAAGGCGTGCGCAGCATCGCCGGCTATGTGCTCGATGCTCGCGGGCGCCGCGTGATCGTGGTGGCAATGGTCAACCATCCCCGCGCCGCCACCGCGAAACCGGCGCTGGACGCGCTGCTGCAGTGGGTTTACCTGCGCCCCTGAAGCAGGAATGGCGGTTCATAACACAAACGCAACACTGGCGGGATACACTCACAAGAGGAGAAACAGATGAAAAAACCGATTCAGGCATTCAACCAGCGATTGCTGGTGCTGGTGGAACACATCGGCCTGCTGGCGATCGCCGCCGCCACGGTGTTCGCCATGACGAACGAAATAATGGGCATGGTGCACGCAGCGCAGGTGGCCCTGCACGACCTCCTGATGCTCTTCCTCTACCTGGAGGTGCTCGCCATGGTCGGCCTGTATTACGACTCCGGCAAGCTGCCGGTGCGTTTCCCGCTTTATATCGGCATGGTGGCAATGGCGCGCTACCTGATCCTGGACATGAAGGCAATGGACGAGTGGCGCATTGTCGCGGTGTCAGGCTCGATCCTGCTGCTCACCCTGTCGGTGCTGCTGATCCGTTTCGGCCATGTGCGCTACCCCTATCCCGGAGACGAGCCGGCGGAGGCGCCGCATGCGGCGAAAAGAGGAGCGGCCGGGAACAATACATGAATCGGGCAGTCGCAAGTCCAGGAGATTCATCATGAAGAGAACCAGACTGGAAAGCGAGACAGGCAATACCCACGGCAGGCGCGGCCCTTCGCTGCCGGCTGATGCGCTGGTGATTTTCGGCGCGACCGGCGACCTCGCGCACAAGATGATCTTTCCGGCGCTCTACGCGATGGCCCGGCACGGCGACCTGAACGTACCGGTGATCGGCGTCGCCATCGAGAAGTGGAGCCTGGCGCAACTGCGCAAGCGGGCGCAGGACAGCATCAGGCAAGCCGGCAAGATCGCTGACAAGGAGGCACTTGACCGCCTGCTTTCCCAGCTTCGCTACGTGGACGGGGACTACAACGCCCCGGCTACTTTCACGGCGCTCAGGCAGGCGCTGGGCGATGCCCGCCGTCCGGCGCACTACCTCGCCATTCCTCCGCACCTGTTCGCCACCGTTATCCAGGGGCTCGGCACCACGGGCCTGGCCGACCAGGCGCGCGTGATCGTCGAAAAACCATTCGGCAGCAACCTGGCTTCGGCACGCGAGCTCAATGCCATCGCGCAGTCGGTGTTCCCGGAAGACTCGATCTTCCGCATCGACCACTATCTCGGAAAAGAGGCGATCATGAACATCCTCTATTTCCGTTTCGCCAATTCCTTTCTCGAACCGATCTGGAACCGCAACCACGTGGCCAGCGTGCAGATCACGCTGGCCGAGGATTTCGGCGTGAAGGGGCGCGGCGCCTTCTACGAAAGCGCCGGCTGCCTGCGTGACGTCATCCAGAACCACCTGTTCCAGATCGTCGCGCTGCTCGCCATGGATCCGCCGGCCTATCAGGGCTATGGCGCCGTGCACAGCGAAAAAGCCAAGGTGTTCCAGGCCATGCGCCCCCTGCAGCCGGACGACGTGGTGCGCGGCCAGTACGCCGGCTACCGCGACGAGGCAGGGGTGGCGAAGGACTCGGACGTCGAGACATTCTGCGCCTTGCGGCTGTTCATCGATTCGTGGCGCTGGGCAGGGGTGCCGTGGTACCTGCGTTCCGGCAAATGCCTGGCTGCCACGGCGGCCGAAGTCGTGGTGGCACTGAAGCCGCCGCCCCAAAAACTGTTCGACGATTCGGTGGCGGGAACCAATTACCTGCGTTTCCGCATATCGCCCAATGCCGCCGTTGCGCTTGCCGCGCGCGTCAAGCGCGCGGGCAAGGAATTCGTTGGCGACCAGCGCGAGCTCTACCTGCTGGAAGAGCAGCCGGGAGAAGATCCGCCCTACCAGCGGCTGCTGAGTGACGCCATGGCCGGCAATGGCGCGCTCTTCACCCGCGAGGACGCGGTTGAAGCGGCCTGGGCAGCAGTCGACCCGGTCCTCGAAACGCATCATCGCGCGCACCCGTACCAACCCGGCAGCTGGGGACCCAAACAAGCCGACGCGCTGATTGCGGCGGACGGAAGCTGGCACAACCCCGCACCCACAAGAAAGGAAAAAAATGAAAACCACGCAACAACTGCATGACCTCGGTCAAAGCCTGTGGCTCGACAACATCACGCGCGAGCTGCTGACCAGCGGCACCCTGGCCCGCTATATCAGCGAACTTTCCATAACAGGGCTCACCTCCAACCCGACCATCTTCGACCATGCCGTCCGGAATGGCGATTTCTACGATGACGCGATCCGCCAGAAAACGCGCGCGGGCAAGTCAGGCGAGGCGCTGTTCCTTGAACTTGCGCTGGAAGACCTGAGCCGGGCGGCCGATCTTTTCCGTCCGGTCCACGACGCCACTGGCGGCATTGACGGCTGGGTGTCGCTGGAAGTCTCGCCCTTGCTGGCTAGCGATACGGCCGGCACCATAAAGGCGGCGGCGGAACTGCACGCGCGCGCGCAGCGCCCCAATCTTTTCATCAAGATTCCGGGCACCCCGGCCGGCATCCCGGCGGTCGAGGAATCGATCTTCGCGGGCGTGCCGGTAAATGTCACGCTGCTGTTTTCGCGCGAGCACTACCTCGCGGCGGCCGAAGCGTACATGCGCGGCATCGAGCGACGCCTGGAGGCGGGCCTTGATCCCGGCATCGCTTGCGTGGCTTCGCTTTTCGTCAGCCGCTGGGACGTCGCCGTCAAGGACAAGGTCCCTGAAACGCTGCGCAACCGTCTCGGCATCGCCATCGCCATGCGCGCCTACAAAGCCTACCGCGATTTGCTGGCCGCGCCGCGCTGGCGGAAACTGGCCGCCTCCGGAGCCCGGCCGCAACGCCTGCTGTGGGCCAGCACCGGCACCAAGGATCCCGCGGCCCCGGAAACCCTTTACGTCGAAGCGCTGGCGGCGCCGGACACCATCAACACCCTCCCCGAAAAGACGCTGCACGCCTTTGCCGGGCACGGCAAGATAACGAACATCCTGCCGCCTGACGGGGGTGATGCCGAAGCGGTGATCGCGGAATTCGCCCGCGCTGGCATCAGCGTTATGGCGCTTGCCGCCGAACTCCAGCGCGCGGGCGCCGAAGCCTTTGCAAAATCCTGGAACGGCCTGATGGACTGCCTTGCCGCGAAAAGCGCCGGCCTTGCGCTGCCCGGCGCGGGCGGAGTCAAACCATGAGCATCTCCGCGCAGCTCGACCAGCAGTGCGTCAACGCCCTGCGCTTGCTCTCGCTGGACATGGTGCAGAAGGCCAACAGCGGGCATCCGGGCCTGCCGCTCGGCGCCGCGCCCATGGCCTATGTGCTGTGGACACGCTGGCTCAGGGTCAACCCGCAGAACCCGGATTGGCCCAATCGCGACCGCTTCGTGCTCTCGGCCGGGCACGGTTCGGCGCTGCTCTACAGCCTGCTGCATCTGGCCGGCTACGATCTCTCCCTGGACGACCTCCGGCAGTTCCGCCAATGGGGCAGCAAGACGCCCGGGCACCCTGAGCGCGGTCACACGCCGGGGGTGGAGACCACCACCGGGCCGTTGGGACAGGGCTTCGGCAACGCGGTCGGCATGGCGATCGCCGAAGCGCAACTCGCGGCCTGCTACAACCGACCCGGCCATGCGCTCGTCGATCACCATACCTATGCCCTGGTCAGCGACGGCGACCTGATGGAGGGCGTAGCTGCTGAAGCGGCCTCGCTGGCCGGCCATCTCAAGCTTGGCAAGCTCATCTGCCTCTATGACGACAACCATGTCACCCTGGCCGGCGGAACGGATATCACTTTCACGGAAGATCGCGCGCGGCGCTTCGAGGCCTATGGCTGGCATACCGTGGCGGTGACGGACGGCAACGACCTCGCCGCGCTCGACGCCGCGCTGGCCGCGGCGCATGCGGAAACGGCGCGACCGTCGCTGATCCTGGTGCGCACGCACATCGGCTACGGCTCGCCCGAGCAGGACAGCTTCAAGGCGCACGGCGCTCCGCTCGGCGCGGACGACGTGCGCAAGACCAGGCAGGCGCTGGGCTGGCCGCCCGAGCCGGATTTCCTGATACCGGACGCGGTGCTGGCGCATTTCCGGGAGATGACCGTGCGCGGCGCGCGCGACGAGGCGGCGTGGAATGCGGCGTTGAGCACTTACGCCAAGGCCTTTCCGGACCTGGCCGAGGAGCTTCGGCGCCGCCTGCGCGGCGAACTGCCACCGGGGTGGGATGCGGACATCCCGGTATTTGCCGCCGAGGCCAAAGGTCTCGCCACGCGCGAAGCTTCCGGCAAGGTGATGAATGCCATTGCGCCCAGGCTGCCGGCGCTGGCCGGCGGATCCGCCGACCTCGACCCGTCGACGAAAACGGCCCTGAAAGGCCTGGGCGATTTCAATCCGCCTGCGGCGCAAAACGCCGACCGGCAAGGCGCCGACAGCGGCGGCTGGAGCCATGCCGGTCGCAACCTGCATTTCGGCGTGCGCGAACATGCGATGGGCGCCATCGTCAACGGCCTCGCCGCGCACGGCGGCTTCATTCCGTACGGTTCGACTTTCCTGATCTTCTCCGACTACCTGCGCCCCTCGCTCCGGCTGGCCGCGCTGATGGGGCTGCACGTCGTGCACGTGTTCACGCACGACAGCATCGCCGTCGGCGAAGACGGTCCCACGCACCAGCCGGTCGAGCAACTGGCAAGCCTGCGCGCCATTCCGAACCTCATCGTGATCCGCCCCGGCGATGCCAACGAAACCGCGGCCGCCTGGCGCGTCGCGCTGGAAACGCGCGACCGGCCGGTGATCCTGGTGTTGTCCCGGCAGGAACTGCCCACGCTCGACCGCAGCCGCTACGCCGCCGCGCAAGGACTGCGCCGCGGCGCCTACGTGTTGCGCGATGCGCCGGACGGCAAGCCCGAGCTGATCCTGCTCGCCAGCGGCTCCGAAATCGGACTGATCGTCGCCGCGGCGGAGCGCCTGCAAGCGCAAGGCATTGCCGTGCGCTGCGTCTCGATGCCGAGCTGGGAACTGTTCGATGCCCTGCCGCAAGCCGAACGCGACGCGGTGCTGCCGCCCTCGGTCGGTGCGCGGCTGGCGGTCGAGCTGGGCGTGCCGCAAGGCTGGGAACGTTATACCGGCGCGCAAGGCGACATGCTCGGCGTCGAGCGCTTCGGCGCGTCCGCGCCGGCAGCGGTGGTGCTGCGCGAATATGGCTTCACCGTGGACAATCTCTGTGCGCGGGCAAGGAAGCTGCTGGCTGCATCGCCGCAACCGCCGCGGATTGCGGCCGGGATGGAGATGGGCACAAAGGAGCAATCATGAGCGAACAAACAAGGGCCAGCCAGCCCAGGCAACGCATAGTCTCCAAGGACATCGAGGGATTCGATTCCCTGGCCGAACTGGCACTGGACATGCGCTCGGTATGGAGCCATGGCGCTGACGACGTGTGGCGCCGGCTTGATCCGATGCTGTGGGAGCTGACCCGGAACCCCTGGATCGTATTGAAAACGGTGTCGCGCGAGAAACTCCAGCGGGTGCTGGGCGACCCCGCTTTCCGCAAAAACGTTGATGGCCTGGTACTGGACAGGCAAAAAGCGGCAGAGGCGCCGGCGTGGTTTCAGCAAGCCCACCCGCAATCCGCGCTCGACGGTGTCGCCTATTTCAGCATGGAATTCATGTTGAGCGAAGCCTTGCCCATCTATTCCGGTGGACTGGGCAACGTGGCCGGCGACCAACTCAAGGCCGCCAGCGATCTGGGCGTGCCGGTGATCGGCATCGGCCTGCTCTACCAGCAAGGCTATTTTCGCCAGGTGATCGACAGGAATGGCGCGCAACAGGCCATCTTCCCCTATAACGATCCCGGGCAACTGCCGATCACCCCCTTGCGCAAGCCGGATGGAGAGTGGTTGCGCATGGAGATCGGCTTGCCCGGATATTCGATCTGGCTGCGTACCTGGCAGGTTCAGGTCGGCCGCGTGAAGCTCTACCTGCTGGACAGCAATGACGCGGCAAATTACCCCGCGCAGCGCGGCGTGACCAGCGAGCTGTATGGCGGCGGGCCGGAATTGCGCCTGAAACAGGAACTGCTGCTCGGGATCGGCGGGTGGCGGCTGCTCGCGGCGCTCGGCCTCAAGCCGGAAGTCTGTCATTTGAATGAAGGGCATGCGGCATTCGCGGTGCTGGAGCGCGCGCGGAGTTTCATGGAGGAAACGGGCCAGCCTTTTGACGTGGCGCTGGCCGTGACGAGAGCAGGCAACCTGTTCACTACCCACACGGCGGTGGAGGCCGGCTTCGACCGTTTTGCGCCGGCGCTGGTCGAGCAATACCTGGGCGCTTACGCCGAACAGAAACTCGGCATCACGCGACACGACCTGCTGGCGCTTGGGCGCCTGGATCCGGGCGATGCGTCGGAACCCTTCAACATGGCCTACCTGGCGATCCGCGGCAGCGGCGCGGTGAACGGCGTGAGCCGCTTGCATGGCCAGGTGAGCCGGAGCCTGTTTGCGCCGCTCTTTCCACGCTGGCCGACGGAGGAAGTGCCGGTCGGCCACGTGACCAACGGCGTTCACATGCCAACCTGGGATTCAGCCCCGGCAGACAGGCTGTGGACGGAAATCTGCGGCAAGGAGCGCTGGCTGGGTGCGGCAGAAACCCTGGGAAATGACATGCGCCGCGCCTCCGATGCCAGTCTCTGGGAATTCCGCAGCGCGGCGAGCAAATCGCTGGTCGAATACACCCGCGCACGATTGTCCAGGCAACTGGCCGCGTCCGGCGCATCGTCCGATGAGGTTGAAGCGGCGAAGCAACTGTTTGACAGCAACACCCTGACGCTGGGTTTTGCCCGCCGTTTTGCCAGCTACAAGCGGCCGAATCTGCTGCTGCATGACCCGGAACGCCTGCTGCGCCTGCTGCGCAACCCGCAACGCCCGGTGCAGCTCATCATCGCTGGCAAGGCCCACCCCGCGGACCTGGCCGGGCAGGAATTGATCCGGCAATGGATGGATTTCATCCGTCGCCCCGAAGCGCGCCCGCATGTGGTCTTCCTCAGCGACTACGACATGAACCTGACCGAGCAACTGGTGCAGGGCGTTGACGTCTGGCTCAACACGCCGCGCCGCCCCTGGGAAGCGTGCGGAACGAGCGGCATGAAGGTGCTGATCAACGGCGGCATCAATCTGTCCGAGCTGGACGGCTGGTGGGCGGAAGCCTACACGCCGGAAGTCGGCTGGGCGCTGGGGGATGGCCGGGAACACGACAGCGATCCCGCCTGGGACGCGGCGGAGGCCGAAGCCCTGTATGCGCTGCTCGAACGCGAGGTGATTCCCGAGTTCTACACCCGCGACGAGCAAGGCATTCCCGTCGCCTGGGTGGCGCGGATGCGCGAAAGCATGGCGCAATTGACGCCGCGCTTTTCCACCAACCGCTCGGTGTCCGAATACACCGAGCGGCACTATCTCCCGGCTGCCGCAGCCTACCGCGCGCGCGCTGCCGATCGAGGCGGCGTCGGCGTGGCGCTGGTGAACTGGCGGCGCGCGCTGGCGCAAAAATGGAGCGCGCTGCACTTCGGCGAAGTAAAAATCGAAACAGTGGGCGAGCAGCATGTATTCGAGGTTCCACTGTATCTCGATGGCCTCGACCCGGAGGCCGTGCGCGTCGAGCTATATGCCGACGGCGCGCATGGCGGCGCGGCGGAATGCGTGGAAATGGCGCGCGTGCGCCAGCTGGTGGGCGCGGCCAACGGCTACGCCTATCGCGCGGCGGTGCCTGCAGTCCGGCCGGCGACGGACTACACGGCACGCCTCATGCCATACCATGACCACGCCGCGATCCCGCTGGAAGAATCTCACATCCTGTGGCAGCGATGACCCTGATGACGCCGGTATCGACGCACCCGGGAGAGCGCTTTTTCCCCTTCTCCCGTCGGGAAAAGGGCCGGGGATGAGGGGGCAACGGCTGCCGGCAGCGAGCCCGGCAAAGGATTCCAGGATGGCCGGAGCGGCAAACCCCCGCATCCTGACGATCAATGGCGGCTCGTCGAGCATCAAGTTCGCGCTGTTCGACAACGCCGGTCCGCTGCGCCGCATCCTGGACGGTGAAATCGGGCGGATCGGCTTGCCGGACGCCGCTTTGCGGGTGAGCAGCCTGAATCCGGCGGACAGCTTCTCGCGCCTGGTGACGGCGCCGGATCACGCGGCGGCAGTGGGCGTGCTGATGGATTGGATTGAGGTATACGGCGGGCATGACGCATTGGCGGCGGTGGGCCATCGCGTGGTGCATGGCGGGCCGGACTATTGCGAGCCGCGACGCATCACGGCGGAAATGCTCGCGGAACTGCATGGCCTGAGCCCCCTGGACCCCGAGCACCTGCCGGAGGAGGTCCTGTTGGCCGAGGCGTTTCAGCGGCGCTTTCCCGCCCTGCCCCAGGTGGCGTGCTTCGACACGGCTTTTCACCATGATCTGCCGCGCGTGGCGCGAATCTTGCCGATCCCGCGCCGCTATGAAGCGCTGGGGGTGCGGCGCTACGGCTTCCACGGCCTGTCATACGCCTATCTCATGGAAGAACTGGCGCGCCTGGCTGGAACACCCGCGGCGCGCGGCCGGGTCATCCTCGCCCACCTGGGCAATGGCGCGAGCCTGGCGGCGGTGCATGACGGAAAGAGCATCGACACCAGCATGGGCTTTACCCCCGCCGCCGGGATACCGATGAGCACCCGCACGGGCGATCTCGATCCCGGGCTGTTCTGGTATCTGGCGCGCACAGCGGGCCTTGATGCAAAAGACCTCAACGAGATGGTCAACTTTCAGTCCGGCCTGCTCGGTGTGTCGGAAACCAGCGCCGACATGCGCGACCTGCTCGGCCGTGAAACGCAGGACATACGCGCGGCTGAAGCGGTCGCGCTGTTCTGCTACCAGGCAAAAAAATGCATCGGTTCTTTCGCCGCGGCCCTGGGCGGGCTGGACACGCTGGTCTTCGCCGGCGGCATCGGCGAAAACGCCCCGCCCATCCGCAAGCGGATCTGCGAGGGGCTCGGCTTTCTCGGCATCGAACTCGACGAGGAACGCAACGCGGAGAACGCCGCGCAGATTTCACCGGACACCGGCCGCGTCAAGGTGCGGGTCATCCGCACCGACGAGGCGCTCATGATCGCGAGATCGGTCGCCCGTGTCCTTCATATCAGCTCAACCTGAGGAAAAAACAACCATGACGACCCCCACCCTTTCACCGCAACTGCTGCACAGGATGGACGCCTACTGGCGCGCCGCCAACTACCTCTCGGTCGGCCAGATCTATCTCTATGACAATCCGCTGCTGAAACGGCCGCTGGCGCTCGCGGACGTGAAGCGCATGCTGCTGGGGCACTGGGGCACGACGCCGGGCCAGAATTTCATTTATGCGCACCTCAACCGGGTCATCAAGAAATACGACCTCGACATGATCTTTATTTCCGGTCCCGGCCACGGCGGCCCGGCGGTTGTCGCCAACACCTATCTCGAGGGCACCTACAGCGAGGTCTATCCCAACATCGGCCAGGACGAGGCCGGGCTGCAGAAACTCTTCCGGCAGTTCTCGTTTCCCGGCGGCATCCCCAGCCACGCCTCGCCGGAATGTCCCGGCTCGATCCACGAAGGCGGCGAGCTGGGCTATTCGCTCAGCCATGCGTTCGGCGCGGTATTCGACAATCCCGGTCTCGTCGTCGCCTGCGTGGTCGGCGATGGCGAAGCGGAAACCGGGCCGCTGGCCACGGCCTGGCATTCCAACAAATTCCTCGATCCGGTCAACGACGGCGCGGTGCTGCCCATCCTGCACCTCAACGGCTACAAGATCGCCAATCCCACCATTTTCGCGCGCATCGAACCGGAGGAACTGGAGCAGTTTCTGCGCGGCTGCGGCTGGACGCCTTACTTCGTCGAAGGGCACGAGCCCGAGTTGATGCACGAAGCCATGGCGGCGACCCTCGACAAGGCGGTGGAGGAAATCCGGCGCATCCAGCACGAGGCTCGCGCCAACGGCCACCGCACGCGCCCGCGCTGGCCGATGATCGTGCTCAGGTCGCCCAAGGGCTGGACCGGCCCGAAGGTGGTCGATGGCCTGCCAAACGAGGACTCCTTCCGCGCGCACCAGGTGCCGATCGCCGTGGATGCCGACCATCCCGAACACCTCAAGCTGCTGGAAGACTGGCTCAGGAGCTACCGTCCGGAAGAACTGTTCGACGAATCGGGCCGTCTCAAGCCGGAACTGGCCGAGCTGGCGCCCCTGGGCGAACGGCGCATGGGCGCCAATCCGCACGCCAACGGCGGCCTGCTGCTGCGCGACCTGGTCCTGCCCGACTTCCGCGACTACGCGGTCAAGGTGCCATCGCCCGGCGCCGTGAGCGCGGCCGACACCCACGAGCTCGGCGTGTTCCTGCGCGACGTGTTCAAGCTCAATCGGGAACAGCGCAATTTCCGCATCTTCGGTCCTGACGAGACGCTTTCCAACCGCCTGAATGCCGTGTTCGAGGTCACCAACCGGCAGTGGGACGCGCGCACGCAGGCCAGCGACGAATTCCTCGCCGCGCACGGCCGGGTCATGGAAATGCTGAGCGAGCACCAGTGCCAGGGCTGGCTCGAAGGCTACCTGCTCACCGGGCGGCACGGCCTGTTCAACAGCTACGAGTCCTTCATCCACATCGTCGACTCGATGTTCAACCAGCACGCCAAGTGGCTGAAGGTCACGGCGGATCTGCCGTGGCGGCGGAAAATAGCATCGCTGAATTACCTGCTGGCCTCCCACGTCTGGCAGCAGATGCATAACGGCTTCACCCACCAGGACCCCGGCTTCATCGACCACGTGGTCAACAAGAAGGCGTCGGTGGTCCGCGTCTACCTGCCGCCGGACGCCAACTGCCTGCTCTCGGTCTGGGACCACTGCCTGAAGAGCCGCCATTACGTCAACGTCGTGATCGCCGGCAAGTACCAGGCGCCGCAATGGCTGTCGATGGATGCCGCGATCAAGCACTGCACCCAGGGCGTCGGCATCTGGCAGTGGGCCAGCAACGACCAGGCGGTCGCGCCCGACGTGGTGATGGCCTGCTGCGGCGACGTGCCCACGCTGGAGACGCTGGCCGCCGTCTCCCTCCTGCGCGAGCATCTGCCCGAACTGAGAATCCGCGTGGTCAATGTCGTCGACCTGATGAAGCTGCAGCCGCAAAGCGAGCACCCCCATGGGCTGAGCGACACCGATTTCGACGAGATCTTCACCCGCGACAAGCCGGTGATCTTCGCCTTCCACGGCTACCCGTGGCTGATCCACCGGCTCACCTACCGCCGCACCAACCACGCCAACTTCCACGTGCGCGGCTACAAGGAAGAAGGCACCATCACCACGCCCTTCGACATGACGGTGGTGAACGACCTCGACCGTTTCCACCTCGTGATGGACGCCATCGACCGCCTGCCGCAGACTGGCGACAAGGGCATCTACCTCAAGCAGCAGCTCAAGGACAAGCTGATCGAGCACAAGCAGTACATCGACAGGTATGGCGAGGACATGCCGGAGATCCGGAACTGGAAATGGCAAGGATGACGTGCGCCCGGCGCCGGGCCGCGGTTGACTGACGCGGGACGTGCGAGGACATCTCTCGCCCGGAGCCCGCTCATGGCGTAAAATGGCGGCTTTTTCTCCAAAGCACTCCATGACCATGGTCCGTACCCGTTTCGCTCCCAGCCCCACCGGCTACCTGCATCTCGGCGGTGCCCGCACCGCGCTTTTTTCCTGGGCCTTTGCCCGTCGCCACAAGGGGACTTTCATCCTGCGCGTCGAGGACACCGACCTGGAGCGCTCCACGCCGGAAAATACCCAGGTCATCCTGGACGCCATGGCATGGCTCGGGCTGGACTATGACGAAGGCCCGTTTTACCAGATGCAGCGCATGGACCGCTACCGCGAAGTGCTCAAGCAATTGATCGAGGAAGGCAAGGCCTACTACTGCTACGCCAGCAAAGAAGAACTCGAAACCATGCGCGAGGAGCAGATCGCGCGCGGCGAGAAGCCGCGTTATGACAGGCGCTGGCGCGATTCCAGGGCCACGCCGCCAGCCGGCGTTTCGCCGGTGGTGCGGTTCAAGACGCCGCTCGAAGGCGCGGTGGTGATCGACGATCTGGTCAAGGGCCGCATCGTGGTCAACAACTGCGAGCTGGACGACCTCATCATCGCCCGTTCAGACGGCACGCCCACCTATAACTTCTGCGTCGTGGTGGACGACTGGGACATGCGGATCACCCATGTCATTCGCGGCGACGACCACGTCAACAATACCCCGCGCCAGATCAACATCCTCAAGGCGCTCGGCGCGCCGCTGCCGCAGTACGGCCACGTGCCCATGATCCTCGGCCACGACGGTGAAAAGCTCTCCAAGCGCCACGGCTCGGTGAGCGTGATGCAGTACGAGGAAGACGGCTACCTGCCGGAAGCGCTGCTGAACTACCTGGCGCGCCTGGGCTGGGCCAGGGGAGACGAGGAGATATTCACCATGGCGCAGTTCGTGGAATGGTTCGACCTTGGCGGCATTTCCCGATCAGCCGCCCGCTTCAACCCGGAAAAACTGCAATGGATCAACCAGCAATACCTCAAGCAGACCGACGGCGCGCGCCTGGCCCAACTGGCCAGGCCCTTCATGCTGCGCGATGGCTGCGACCCGGGCAAGGGGCCGGATTTCGCGCGGGTGGCCGAGCTGCTCAGGGAAAGGGTCAACACGGTGAAGGAACTGGCGGATGCGGCGGTGTACTTCTACCGCCCTCTCGATCCCGAACCCACGGTTCTGGAACAGCATGTCCCGCCGGATATCCTGCCGGTGATGGCGGAAATCGCGGCCAGCTTCGAAGCCATCGAATGGACGCGCGAGGCGATTCACGACGTGATGAAATCCACCGTCGCCGCGCATGGCCTCAAGTTTCCCAGGCTGGCGATGCCGTTGCGCGTGCTGGTCACGGGCGAGCCGCAAACGCCTTCCGTCGATGCCGTGCTGGCGCTGCTCGGCAAGGAAGAGGTGGTAAAGCGCCTGCGCCATCAGTTGGACAGGCTCAAGAGTGGCTTCATCCCGGAATAACATTCAGGCCGGAGAAAAAACATGTCGATCAAGGCGATTCCGATTTGCCCGCCCACGCTTTGCCTTCAGCCCGAGGCCAAGCTGATGGATGCGCTCAAACTCATGCTGGAGAAGCGGGTCAACCATGTGCCCTTGTGCGATGGCAGCGGCGGCTTCGCCGGCGTGGTCAGCACCAATGCCGTGCTGCAGGCGCTGATCCCGGCCAGCGCGCGGGTGAAAGGCGGACTGTCCGACCTCCGCTTCGCCGGCGATGCCGACCGCCTGCTGACGGGCCGGCTGCACGAGCTGGAGCGGCTGACGGTGGGGGAATTCGCCACCAGGGACATCCTGCGCCTGGACGAGGATTGCCCGCTGCTGGAAGCGGCGCTGCAGCTCGCCAACTGCACCGCGCCGCTGCCGGTGGTGGGCGCGGATGGCAAGCTGCGCGGCATGTTGAGTCGCCGCGCGCTGCTCGCCTATCTCGCGCAACAGGCGGGAATCTGACATGCACGGCGCCACCTCCGCCACACAGGTATTGTTCGGCCTGAGCCCGCTGCTGGTCTCGCTCGCCATCTTCGTCGCCACCTACGCCATCATTGTCACCGAGAAAATCAACCGCGCCATCGTCGCCCTGCTCGGCGCAGGCCTGATGATCTTCTCCGGCGTGCTGCACCAGAGCGAGGCCTTCGCCGGCATCGACCTCAACACTATCGGGCTGCTGACCGGCATGATGGTGATCGTCGCCATCACCCAGAAAAGCGGCGTGTTCCAGTATGTGGCGGTGGTCGCCGCCAAAGCGGTCAAGGCCGATCCGTGGGGGCTGATGGTAATGCTGTCGGTAGTGACGGCGCTGTTTTCCGCCCTGCTCGACAACGTCACCACGGTGCTGCTGATCGCCCCGGTGACGCTGCTCATCACCGATGCCCTCAAACTCAAGCCCTATCCTTACCTGTTCGCCCTGATCTTCGCCTCCAACATCGGTGGCAGCGCCACCTTGATCGGCGACCCGCCCAACATCATGATCGGTTCCGCGACCGGGCTCGGCTTCAACGACTTCTTCTTCAACCTCGCGCCGCTGGTGCTGGCGGTTTTCTTCCTGACGCTGATCCCTTTTTATCTGATCTGGGGCAGGAAACTCCACGCCGCGCCGGAAGACCGCGCCCAGGTGATGGCCTTCGACGCAAACAAGGCGATTACCGACCCGCGCCTGCTCAAGCAATCCCTGGCGGTGATCGCGCTGGTCATCCTGGGCTTCATGCTGGCCCATGTCATCGGCCAGGAACCGGCCACCATCGCCATGTTCGGCGCGGCGCTGCTGTTGCTGTTGCGCCTCTGGGGGCAGAAAGGCGAAGATCAGTCCCACCAGGTGCAGCGCGGTTTCGCCGAGGTGGAATGGGTCACGATCTTTTTCTTCGTCGGCCTGTTCGTGGTGGTGGCGGGGGTAGAAAAAGCCGGCGCTCTCAAGATTCTGGCGCAACAGTTGCTGGCGCTGACCGGCGGCGATTTCGCCACCACGGCTTTCATCATCCTGTGGGTATCGGCGGTGGCCTCGGCGCTGGTCGACAACATCCCCTTCGTCGCCACCCTGATCCCGGTGATTCACAGCATGGCCTCGACCTTCGGCGCCGAAAACATCAATACCCTGTGGTGGTCGCTGGCGCTGGGCGCCTGCCTGGGCGGCAACGGCAGCCTGGTGGGAGCGAGCGCCAACCTGGTGGTGGCCGGCTTCGCCGAGCGCGCCGGCCAGCCGATCCGCTTCCTGCCGTTCATGCTGATGGCCTTCCCGCTGATGCTGGCGAGCATTGCGGTGAGCAGCGGTTATTTGTGGCTGCGCTACTTGTGAGTCATAAACCTGTTCCGCCTCCGCGGTAAAACTCAGCCGCGCCTCTTTTTCATCAACTCGTGCAGTAGCGGCAAAAAGATGATTTCCATCGCCAGCATGGCCTTGCCGGCCGGCATGACGATCGTGTTGGGGCGCGACATGAAGGAATCCCTGATCATGCGCAGCAGGTAAGGAAAATCGACCCCCTTGGGATAGCGGAAACGGACCACCATGAAGCTCTCGTCGAGATTCGGCACGTCCCGGGCGATAAAGGGATTGGAAGTATCCACTACCGGCACGCGCTGGAAATTGATGTGCGTGCGGGAGAACTGGGGGGTGATGTAATTCACATAATCGGGCATGCGTTCCAGGATGGAGTGCATCACCGCTTCGCGCGAATAGCCGCGCTCGTCGGCATCGCGATTGATTTTCTGTATCCATTCCAGGTTGACGATGGGCGTGACGCCGATGAGCAGGTCAACGTGCCGGGCAATGTCGAGCTCGGGCGAGACGAACCCGCCGTGCAGGCCCTGGTAAAAAAGCAGGTCGGAGTCCTCCGGAAAACGCTCCCAGGGCGTGAAAGTGCCGCAGGGCTGGCAGTATTTCGCGGCATCGGATTCGCAGTGAAGGTATTGCCGGTGCTCCCCGCTGCCGCGTTCGCCATATTCGCGGAACGTCGCTTCCAGCTTTTCCAGCAGATTGCCCTGCGGCCCGTAGTGGGTAAGCACATGGCCGTTGCTGCCGGCCTCTGCGACCGCCGCCTTCATTTCCACGCGGCTGTAGCGGTGGAAACCGTCGCCCTGGACCACGACAGGCTTGACTTTCTCGCGCCAGAACAGGTGCGTGAAGGCGGACATGACGGGCTCCGCGCCCGCCCCGGAAGATCCGGTGACAGCGATGATCGGATGTTTTTCAGACATTCATGCCTCCATGGAGAGACAGCAGCCGCAGCCAGGAAAAAACAATCCATGCGTGCTGTTTATAGCGCATTTTTGCACGTTTGACGGCCACCGGGCAAATGGTGTCGCAATATTGCAATCTTGATGTGCTACGAGAGCCGCCGCGCAGATATCCGCGCGGGAAAATGGTTGCATAAACGCACCAATCCTGCGCCACAACATTAAACCCAGATTATTCATTAACGTGGATAATCTGGGTTAAACCGCGCCAATAAAATAATGAAAATTCATGACATTTGCCATAGATGCATGTTATAAATAGGCGCGTGATTCGCAGGCATTCAACCCATGGCCGATAGCCAGACGCTCCTGATCGAAGTATCCCGTTTGCGCGTGGGGATGTATGTCCATCTCGATCTGGGATGGATGGACCATCCTTTTTCCCTGAACAGCTTCAAGATCAGCTCCCAGGAGCAAATCGACACCATCCGTTCGCTGGGCATCGAGCGCATTCGCTATTCGCCGGACAAAAGCGATCCCGCGCCGGCAGCGCCGGGTGCCGCGGAACGCCCGCCAGCGGCAGACTCCGCCGACACGGCGGCGGAACTGCTGGACATGGCGGCAAGAAACCGGCACCGCGAGCGCCTCGCCAGGCAGCGCGCGAGCCTGCAGGTTTGCGAACGGCAATTCGCGCGGGCGGCCCAAACTTACAGACAGGTCACGGAAACCGCGTACGCCCGGCCAGACGTGTCGCGCGAACAGTCGGAGTCCCTCATCAAGGGCTTCGTGGGAGAAATCCTCGCGGAGCAGGATAGCTGCATCCGTCTGCTGTCGGAAAAAGCAGGCGAAAAAAGCTCGCTGCATTCGGTCAACGTCACCATCCTCTCCCTCCTGCTCGGCAGGACCAGCGGCCTGGGCGAGGCGGACCTGCTCGATCTCGGCATGGGCGCGCTGCTGCACGACATCGGCAAGATCGGCCTGCCGGCCCGGTTGCGCTGGTACGACGAGCACTTCGTGACGATGGAGCAGGCGATTTACCAGGAACATGTCGCCCACGGCGTCGAGCTGGCGCGCAAGATGCATTTGTCGAACGGGGCGACCCTGGTGATCGGGCAACACCATGAGCACGCCGATGGCAGCGGCTTCCCGCTGCGCATCAACGCGGACAGGATGTCGCTTCCCGCCTGCATCGTTTCGCTCGTCAACCATTATGACAACCTCTGCAATCCGGGCAACCCGGCGCTGGCGGTCACCCCGCATGAAGCACTTGCCTTCCTGTTTGCCCTGAAAAAGCCGCTATTCCACACTGGCACCTTATCGCTGTTCGTGCGCATGATGGGCGTCTATCCGCCCGGCTCGGTGGTACAACTGACAGACGAACGTTTTGCCCTGGTGGTTTCGGTGAATTCGGTGCGCCCGCTCAAACCGAGCGTGGTGGTGCATGATCCCCATGTGCCGCCGGACGAGGCGCTGGTCATCGATCTTGAAGACGAGCCGGGGTTAGGCATCCGGCGCAGCCTCAAACCGCTGCAACTGAGCAAGGCGGCCTATGACTACCTCTCGCCGCGCAAGCGCATGTGCTATTTTTTCGAACGGGCGCGTGAAGCGGCCGCGGAGGGTGGCGGGCAATGAAACAACCGGCCTGGCTGCCGCTCATTGAAGGCATGCTCGAAGCGGTATGGCTGGTCGACGCGATCGGCCTGCGCATCGTGGCCGCGAACCGTGCCGCGGAAACCCTCCTCGGCGCCGCCCCCGGCGCGCTGGCCGGCACGCCGGTGGTCGATTTGGCGATCACCCCGGAAGACGTGTTTTTCTGGGAAGACGTTGCCGCCGGGCTGGCCGAAAACATCTTCTCGGAAACCCTGCTGCGGCGCAACGATGGCGCGGCCATCCCGGTCGAACGGCGCGTCAGCCGCGTCCAGCTCGGGCCGGAAGGCCCGTTCTATATGGTTGCCATGCGCGACAAATCGGAGCAGCGCCGCGCGGAAAACCAGATGGAAGAACTCGTCGCCGAGTTGCGCGCCACCCTGGAATCCACCGCCGACGGAATTCTGGTTGCCAACATGGAAGGTGCGATCCGCGCTTACAACAACCGTTTTGCCGAACTCTGGAGCCTGCCCGGCGACCTGCTGACGCGGCGCGACGACGCCGCCGTTCATGCCTGGATGAAGCAATGCGTGCTCGACGGCGAGCACTATGCGGAACGTCTCGGCGTCATCAGCCGCGCGCCCCTGCTCGAAGCGACCGACATTCTCGCCCTGCGCTCCGGGCGCGTGCTGGAGCGCGTCACCCTGCCGCAATACGCACGTGGACACCCGATTGGCCGCGTTTATTCCTATCGCGACATCACGCAACGCCTGGCCGACGAAACCCGCCTGCAGCTGGCGGCCAGGGTCTTCGCGGCCAGCCTGGATGCGATCTTTGTCACTGATCCCGAATTCCGCATCATTGCCGCCAACCCGGCTTGCGAGCGCCTGACCGGCTATGCGCGGGAAGAATTGCTGGGCCGCTTGCCAGAGGACTTCATTTACGACCTGGGCCAGGACGCCTTCCCCGACCAGATGAAGGCGCAACTGAGTCTGGAAGGCTTATGGGAAGGCGAACTCTGGCACCGGCGCAAGGACGGCAAATCCAGCCCCTGCCTGATTTCGATGGTGCGCGTACAAGATGAAAGCGGCAAACCCCTGCACGCCATCGGCTTTTTCAGGGATCTGACCGAATCGCTTGCCGCCAAGCAAAAAATCGAGGAACTGGCTTACAACGACACTCTCACCGGGCTGCCTAACCGCCTGATGCTGGCGGAACGGATGGAATTCGCTCTCGACCATGCGCGGCGCAGCGGTGACGCATTTGCCGTGTTGTTCCTCGATCTGGATCATTTCAAGCAGATCAACGATTCGCTGGGCCACCTGTTCGGCGACCGCGTGCTGATCGAAGTGGCGGAGCGCCTGAAAAGCTGCCTGCGCCAGGCGGACACGGCCGCCCGCCTGGGGGGCGACGAATTCGTCCTGCTGCTCGACCAGACCGATGCGCGCGGCGCGGAAACCACCGCGCGGCGCGTGCTGGAGGCGCTGACCAGGCCCTTCACGCTGGACGACATCCATTTCACGGTCACCTGCAGCATCGGCATCGCCCTTTACCCGGACGATGGCGCCACCATAGACGACCTGATCAAGAACTCCGACAGCGCGATGTACCACGTCAAGGAGCGCGGCCGTTCGGATTTCCGCTTCTACCAGCGCCAGATGAACATCGGCCTGCTGTCGCGCATGAAGCTCGATCACGCCATGCGCCAGGCCCTCGAGCATGGCGGTTTCGAGCTGCATTACCAGCCCCAGGTCGATTTCGCGAACGGCCGCATATTCGGCGCCGAGGCCCTGATCCGCTGGCACGACCAGGAACTGGGCCAGATCTCCCCGGCGCAGTTCATCCCCGTGGCCGAGGAAAGCGGCGCGATTATCGCCATCGGCAACTGGGTGATGACGCGCGCGGTGCAACAGGCGGCCCTGTGGCATGCCCAGGGCAAACAGCTGGTCATGGCCATCAACGTCTCTGCGCTGCAGTTTCAGCAGGCGAATTTTGTCGCCAGCGTGGCGGAAGCATTGAACGCAGCCGCCCTGCCGCCCGACTGCCTGGAACTGGAGCTGACCGAATCGATCCTGCTGCGCGATGCCGACGACGCGCTCAAGCGCCTCGACGCGCTCGCTGCAATGGGAGTAAGACTGGCGATCGACGACTTCGGCACTGGTTATTCCAGCCTCAGCTACCTGAAACGCTTTCCTCTCCACAAGCTGAAAATCGACCGTTCCTTCATCTGCGGCCTGCCGGGCGACGACAGCGATGCGGCAATCGCCCACGCGATCATCAACCTGGGCCAGGCACTCAAGTTGCGGGTCATTGCCGAGGGCGTGGAAACCGAGGCCCAGCACGCATTCCTGACATCCGCCGGCTGCCAGGAATTCCAGGGATTTCTGTACGCGCCCGCGCTGGATGCCGATGCTTTCGAACAACTGCTCGCCGCGCGGGAATTCCTGGAAAAGTAGCGGTAAACAACTTCATCCAAATTCCTTACTGGTTGAAACCCCGCCCTTCAGGGCGGTAGGAGCGCCGTACCCCAGCCTGAAGGCCGGTGACCTTATTGCTGCGAGCGCTCATGGCCTGCGTTCGCAGCGCACGGAATCATCGACGGCATGCGTGTAAAAAAACAGGCTGGCCTGTTTGCCATGCTCGAAATAGCGGAAGTTGGGGGGCAGGGGCGCTTCGGCGTCCTTGATGCCGGGATTCCACTCGATGCGGTGGTAGTTGTTTTTCCCCACCGTTAACTTGTACACTCCCGCTGATTCGCCTGCCGCGGGACGGGTGACCGTGTAATTCCGCGGCTCCCTGAATGTGACCGTGATGCCGTTGCCGCACTGCCATTGCCCTTCCAGCCGCGGCGCCCTGGGCTGATCGCCATCGCAGGCGGCAAGCAGCAGAAGCAGAAACGAAGCCATCAGTTTATTCATCATCTCTGTGCATCCCGGACCATTAGTGGAAATTTATTGAATTCTAGCCCAATGCCTGCCCCGATCAAACCAAGCGATGCGCCCACGCTCACCCTGGCGGATTTCGATTTTGCCCTGCCCGGCGAACTGATCGCGCAGCACCCTGCCGAGCAGCGGCGCCATAGCCGCCTGCTGTGCCTGGATGCGCCAGCCGGCGTGCTGCGCGACGACCTCTTCCGGCATCTGCCGTCTTGCCTGAAAGCAGGCGATTTACTGGTGTTCAACAACACCCGGGTCATCAAGGCGCGCCTGCATGGAACCAAGGAAAGCGGCGGCAGAATCGAAGTGCTGGTGGAGCGCGTGCTCGACGAACACCATGCCCTGGCCCACATCCGCGCCAGCCACAGCCCGCAACCAGGCGCCGCGCTGCGGCTGGAGAATTGCCTGGCGGTCAGGGTGATCGAAAAGGAGGGCACGCTTTACCGGCTCCGGTTTGACAGCGAGGAATCCGTGCTGACCCTGCTGGAACGCCACGGCAGCCTGCCCTTGCCGCCCTACATCACGCACGCGCCGGGCACGCTGGACGAAACGCGCTACCAGACGGTCTATGCGCACGAGCCCGGCGCGGTCGCGGCGCCCACGGCCGGGCTGCATTTCGATGCGGAGATGCTGGCCGAGCTCGAAGCCATGGGCGTGCACAAGGCCTTTGTCACGCTGCACGTCGGCGCGGGCACCTTCCAGCCGGTGCGGGTGGACAACATCGCCGAGCACCGGATGCACAGCGAGCGTTACCTGGTGCCGCAAGAGACGGTGGATGCAATCGCCCGCGCAAGAAGCGAGGGCGGGCGCGTCATGGCAGTCGGCACCACCTCGCTGCGCGCGCTGGAATCCGCAGCGGCAGACGGGCAACTGCGGGCCGGCTACGGCGAAACCAGCATCTTCATCACGCCAGGCTACCGCTTCCGCGTGGCGGAACGCCTGCTCACCAATTTTCACCTGCCCAGGTCCACCCTGATGATGCTGGTGTCAGCCTTCGCCGGCATGGATAATATCCGCCGCGCCTACCAGCACGCGGTGGAACAGCGCTACCGCTTTTTCAGCTATGGCGATGCCATGCTCATCGAACGATCATAGCGATTCGCCGCCCCGAATCATGAAACAGCGATTCGCCATGATCGTTTCCCTCACCCCCGCCCTCTCCCAAAGGGCGCGCCCGCAAGGGGTGTCCCCGCCGGGATTGGCGGCAAGGCCGCTCAATCCGGCGAGAAGGGGGACGAGGAAACGCTTCGCGTTGTTTTACGTTAAAGAAAGGAGTTAGGGCTCGTAAATGAATAACTCCAACTTGTTCATTTACGAGCCCTAAGCCGGCATTGGTATAATCGCCCGCTTTCCCGAAAAGGAACACACGATGTCAGAACACGGATTTCACGTTCACGGCGCCCATGAACACGCCGTGGAGCACGAGGCCCAGGCAGGGCCGGGCCTGGCCCAGTATGTCGCCATTTTCACCGCCATCCTGTCCACCGTCGGCGCCATCGTCAGCTACCAGGGTGGCGCGACGCAGAATGAAGCGATGCTGTACAAGAACGAGGCGGTACTGAAAAAGACCCAGGCGTCCGACCAATGGAATTTCTATCAGGCCAAGAGCAGCAAGGGACACCTGATGGAACTGGCGCTGGAACTCGCCCCCGAAGGGAAGAAGGACTATTACCGCCAGCAGATCGAGAAATACAACCTGGAAAAAAAGGCCATCAGGGAAAAAGCCGAAGCGCTGGAGAAGGAGTCCGAAAAGGCCAACGAACTCAGCGAACGGACGATGCATCCGCACCATAAGCAGGCACAGGCCATGACCCTGATACAGATCGCCATTTCCCTGGCCTCGATCACCGCGCTCACGCGCAAGCGCTGGCTGTTCTCGCTCGCCCTGATCGCCGCGAGCGGCGGCATGGCGCTGTGGGGGATGGCGTTCTTCGCATAACGCCGCGCGATGAAAGAAATTCTCTACGATTGGGGCGGCCTGAATATCTGGCTGTTTCACGCCATCAACAACGTGCACGGCGAACGCCTTGACCAGTTGATGCTGCTCGGCACCCGCCTGGGCAGCCACGGCAACTTTCCCGTTTATCTCGGCCTCACGGCCCTCGCTGCCGTCATCGCCGTGGGGCGGGACGCGCGGGGCAACGCCGTCACGGCACAGCGCTGGCTCCTGGTATTGGCGGTGTTCAGCGTGGCCTATTTGCTGGACGGATGGCTGCTGGGCTGGCTCAAACCGCTGCTGGATTTCCCCCGTCCGCCACTCGCCCTGCCACCTGGAACGGTACACATCGTCGGTACGGCGGAATTTCACCACAGCCTGCCCAGCGGCCATGCGTCTTTCGCCATGCTGCTCGCCGCCAGCCTGTGGCCGGCGCTGTGCCGCAGCGCCCGCATCGCGGCGGCCTTGTTCGTGCTCTGGGTCGGTCTCTCGCGCATCAGCCTGGGCGTCCATTTTCCGGCCGACGTGCTGGCCGGCTTTATTGCCAGCCTGCTGGTCGTAGTGCTGGTGCGCGCCATCTTCACCCGCCTGAGCCGAACGGAATAAGGGCATGGAATTCAAACTTCACACCAGCGATGGTCTCGCGCGCCGCGGCACGCTCAGCCTCGCCCACGGCACGGTGGAAACGCCGGCTTTCATGCCGGTCGGCACCTATGGCACGGTCAAGACCATGTCGCCGGCCGAGTTGAAAGACATCGACGCCCACATCGTACTCGGCAATACCTTCCATCTCTGGCTGCGCCCCGGCCTGGAAGTGATCGCGGCCCACGGCGGACTGCACCGCTTCATGAACTGGGACAGGCCGATTCTCACGGACAGCGGCGGTTTTCAGGTCTTCAGCCTGGGCGAATTGCGCAAGATCACCGAGGAAGGCGTGAAGTTCCAGTCGCCGGTGAACGGCGACCGCTGCTTCCTCACGCCGGAAGAATCGATGCGCATCCAGAAAGTGCTGAATTCCGACATCGTGATGATCTTCGACGAATGCACGCCCTACCCTGCCGATTTCCACACGGCGGCCGAGTCCATGCGCCTCTCGCTGCGCTGGGCGGAGCGCTCGAAGAAGGCCCACGAGGGCAACCCCAACGCGCTGTTCGGCATCGTCCAGGGCGGCATGCACGAACCGCTGCGCGACGAATCCCTGCGCGAACTGGAAAACATCGGCTTCGACGGCTACGCCATCGGCGGTCTTTCGGTGGGCGAGCCCAAGGAAGACATGCGGCGCATCCTCGCCCACACCGCGCCGCGCATGCCGGCCAACAAGCCGCGCTACCTGATGGGCGTAGGCACCCCGGAAGACATCGTGGAGGCCGTCAGCCAGGGGATAGACATGTTCGACTGCGTCATGCCCACGCGCAATGCGCGCAACGGCTGGCTGTTCACCCGCTTCGGCACGGTCAGGATCAAGAACGCGCAATACCGCCTCGACACCGCCCCGCTGGACGAGCAATGCGGCTGCTACACCTGCCGCAATTTCACCCGTGCCTACCTGCACCACCTGCACCGCCTGGGAGAAATCCTCGGCGCGCGCCTCAACACCATCCATAACCTGCATTATTACCAGGAGCTGATGCAGGGGATCCGTGGCGCCATCGAGGCACAACGCCTTACCGAGTTCGCGCAGGCATTCAGGCAAGCGCGCCAGACAGGTTAACCATGCCGTGCTAGAATTGCGCGGATTTTATCCGACTTGAACATATGGAGAATGAACGTGCTGATCAGTAACGCTTTTGCCGCCGGGTCCACCACTGGCGGCCCAGACCTGATGGGCTTTCTGCCCCTCGTCGTGATTTTCGTGCTGTTCTATTTCATGCTGATCCGTCCGCAGATGAAGCGTGCCAAGGAACAGAAGAACATGCTGGACGCGCTGCAAAAAGGCGACGAAGTCGTTACCTCCGGCGGACAGTTGGGCAAAATCGTCAAGGTCGGCGAAAGCTACGTCAGCCTGGAGATCGCCGAAAACGTGGTCGTCAACGTGCAGAAGCAAGCCATCACCACCCTGCTGCCAAAAGGCACGATCAAGAGCATCTAG
>JAQTLK010000012.1:34476-35856 GCA_028714955.1 Sulfuricella sp. | reverse complement strand
GTATCTTGTTATGGCTACAGCACGCTCTTGAGCAGAATGTAACTCGCGACGAACACCAGGAACACGCCGAAGCTGCGTTTCAATGTCTCCTGCGAGACACGGTGGGCCAAGCGCGTACCGGCGAAGCTGCCGGCCACCGTCACCGCAGTGAAGGAAACCATCATCATCCAATCCACCGGCACCACACCCATATAGCCGGCGAAACCGGTGGACGAGTTGGCCGCGACGATGGCGAGCGAAGTGCCGATGGCGGTTTTCATCGGGATGCCGGATAGCAGCACCAGCGCCGGCACGATGAGGAAGCCGCCGCCCACGCCGACCAGGCCGGTCAGCGCGCCGACGCCAATGCCGAGCAGGGCGATCTGGCCCAGATGCGCCTTAAGGTTCTCGCTTTCGGCAATATCAATGGAGGGGCCGCCCGCCCCAGCCAGTTGCGCCGGCTGCCGTAGCAACTGTTTTTTCGTTTTCAGCATCCTCCAGGCGGCGGCAAGCATCACCATGGCAAACAGCCCGAGCTGGAGCGCCACCGGCGTATGCACGCCCAGCCGTGTCCCGCCGAAGGTGCCTGCCACGCCGAACAGACCGAACACCGCCGCCACCCTGATATCCACGTTGCCGCGCCGCCAGTTGTCAAAAGCAGCGATGGTGGCGGTGATGGCGACGATGCCCAGGCTCATGGCGATGGCCTGCTTCGGTTCCACATGCAGAAGATACAAAAGCGCCGGCACGGCGATGATGGAACCGCCGCTGCCGAGCAGTCCAAGCACGATGCCGGTTGCGGCGCCGGCGACTATGGCGACAAGAACCATGATCCATCTCCGTTCAATAAAATATGGCAAAACTCAATTGATTATTTGAATATAGGCTAAAAAAAAGCTAAAACACCAGAACTTTCTCAGCCCACTCCGTCCATTCTGCCAGGTGCTCCAGGGTGGAATGCCGGGCGCCTGGAATCAGCTCCTCGTCCCGCAAGCCACGTGCTTCCATGCACACCCCGCATACGCCGATCTGGCCGTCGCGCTTGAGAATGCTTTGAATGAAAAACTCGATGTTGTAGTAGCCCTGGGGGACCTTCTGCCCGGCCTTTGCGCACAGGGCCGCATCCCCCAGCAGGAAGACGCGGATTTCATTGCCCTCGGTTCTGGACAAGGCGCGCGCCAGGCGCAGACCGTTGTAGCTTCGCTCGGTGCCGTAAGGCGGGTCGTTGAGTATGAACAGGGTTTTCATGGTTAATCTCCTTTTTTGCTGTTTTTCAGGGCGCGGCGGTTGGCGTCGAAGCCTCCCTTGGCTTTCCATTCGTCGAATCCGCCCTGCAGGATGCGCACGTTGTCCATGCCGGCTACGCGCAGCCCCAGCCCGGCCTGGGCGGAGAGCGTGCCG
>JAQTLK010000012.1:0-34376 GCA_028714955.1 Sulfuricella sp. | reverse complement strand
CCGGCAGGATGGTGGCACCGCCGTATTCGGAGAACTCGAAATAGTCCTCCAGCGCCTTCACCGCTGGACTGTCCGCAGCGATGGCGGGCAGTGAAATGGCGGCGCACAGGACAGCGGCAAGGAAAGATTTGTGCAGGATGGACATGCTGGTTCCTTTCAGGATGCGGGGTTGAGGCGCGGATGGGTTTCTTCCCCCCAGACCTGCACGATCAGGCCGGAGAGGAACATGGCGATGGCGACGAACCAGAAGGCTTCCTCGATGGCGCCGCTCCAGTGGGCGACCAGGCCCAGCGCCAGCGCACCGATGCCGTAGCCCAGGTCGCGCCAGAAACGGTAGATGCCGATGGCCGAGCCGCGCCAGTTGGGGTGCGCGATGTCGGAGACCGCGGCGGACAGGTTGGGATAGAGCAGCGCCATGCCGAAGCCGGTCACCGCCGCCGAGAACGACCACCAGGCCACGCTCTCGCCCAGCAGCATCAATCCCACGCCGGCGCCGCAAATCCACATCCCCGCCACGATCGGCTTCTGCCGCCCGACATGGTCGGAGAGCTTGCCGGTGAAGAACTGCGAGCCGCCCCAGACGAAGCCATAGATGCCGATTACCCAGCCGACATTGGCCAGTGACAGGCCGTGGCTATAAAGAAAGACCGGATAGAACACCCAGATCAGGGCATCGACGAACTTCTCCACCAGCCCGGCCTGGCTCACGGCGGCCATGCGCCGGTCGCGCCAGGACATGAGGGTGAACACTTCCCAGGTAGTGGGCTTATCTGAAATGTTGTCTGGGTAGCGCGGCTTCGGGCCGGTTGTCTGGCCGGCAGCGTGTTTTGCGCCCTCGGCCTTGGCCCAGGGCAGGGTATCCTTGACCCACAATACGGTGAGCAGGGTGGCGGTCAGGATCACGGTCAAACCGAAAATCAGCAGCCCCTGGCGCGGGCCGAAGGCGCCCGCCAGATAGCCGGTGATGATGCCCGCCACCGCCAGCCCGACATAGCCGGCAAACTCGTTGAGGCCGATGACAAAGCCGCGCTGGTCGGGGCGGGTGAGGTCCAGCTTGGCGGTCTGGGTCATGGACCAGGTGAAGCCCTGGTTCACGCCCAGCAGCACGGTGGCGAAGACGATCCAGTTCCAGCTCGGGGCGTAGAGGATGAGGAAAGGAATCGGCAACGCCGACGCCCAGCCCCAGAGCAGCACTTTTTTCCGCCCCAGGCGCTCGGACAGGCGTCCGGCGACGAAGTTGAGCGAGCCCTTGACGAAGCCGAAGGCCACCACGAAAGTGGTGAGCAGCAGGAAGGAGCCCTTGGGCACGCCGAACTCGCTTTCTCCCAGGGCCGGCACCACGGTGCGCATCATGCCGATGGTCATGCCCACCAGAAAAACCTGGATCAACTGGTGGCCGAACTGGGCAAAATTGTCGTGGATGCCGTGGCGGTATTCCTGCACTTCGTCGCTCAGAACATGGGTCATCTGCTCAGACCCCCAGATTCGCGGCCCAGATTGGTAGCGATAATGCGTTCCATCTCCGCCGGCCGGGGCGGGATGTCAGCCAGGATGTGATGGATGAACTCATCCTTGTTGGTGATTTTCAGCCCGGTGTTGAAGCGTTTCTCGAAGCCCACCGTCGAAGACGGCTTGCCGGAAATGCCCGCGCCGCACACGCTGCCGGAGGTATGGCCGGGGAACAGTTCCACCGCGTCGGGCAGGCTCATGAGTTTGCCGTGCAGGCTGTCGAACAGCTGCTCCGCCCATTCCTTGCCCTTGCCCGCCAGGTCGGGACGGCCGATGCTGCCGACGAACAGGGTGTCGCCGGTAAGTGCGAACCACGGCTCGGCGCTGCGGCGCTTGTCGGTCACCGCCAGGCAGATGGAATCCGGCGTGTGGCCGGGGGTGTGCATGACTTGCACCGCCACGTTGCCGACTTCGATGGTTTCCCCGTCGACCAGGGTGTGGAAGGGAAACTTCACCCGCTCCTGGTTGGACTCGTGCAGGCAGTAGCGTGCACCGGTTCGCTCGGCCAGGGCGCGACCGCCGGAATAATGGTCGGCATGCACATGGGTGTCGATGACGTGGGTGATTTTTACATTCTGCTGCGCGGCCTGGTCGATGAACCAGTCCTCGTCGCCGGCGACCGGATCGACGGCGACCGCCACCGCGCATGAACCGCAGCCGAGCAGGTAGGAAAGGGTGGCTTCGGGCGCCAGGCGTTGTCTGAGAAACATGCTGCCTCCTTGTTGTATTATTCAAACGAATATTTGAATAATACAACAAGGAGGCAAATTATCAACAGAAATTTTGTTGGTCAGGAGGATGCGCCCGAGTCAGTCGGAAGGTTCTCGGCTTTCCACTCCGGGAAGCCGTCTTCCAGACGGCGGGCATGATAGCCGTGCTGGCGCAGTTGCGCGACTGCGTCGAAGGCCAGCATGCAGTAGGGGCCACGGCAATAGGCCACGATTTCCTGCTCGATCGGGAGCTTTTCCAGGTGCTCGGCCAGCGAGGCCAAGGGGATGTTGATGGCGCCATCGATATGTCCGGCGTTAAATTCGGAGGAAGGACGCACGTCGATCACCATGGCTTCGCCGTCACGCACGCGATCCATCAATTCGTCCCGGCGGATGGGAGTGAGGTTGTCCTTGCTTTCGAAGTTGTCGCGCACAATGCGGTCCACTTCGGCCACATGCAGTTCAGCAACCTTGCGCATGGCGGAAACGAGGCGCAGCACCTCATCGCTGGAAAGACGGTAGATCACCTGCAGGCCTTCCTTGCGCGACTGCACCAGGCCGCCCTCGCGCAGGATTTGCAGGTGATGGGAGGTGTTGGCGACGGACATGCCGCTCGCCTGAGACAGCGCGTCCACGCCGCGCTCGCCCTGGGCCAGGGCTTCCAGAAGTTCGAGGCGGTTGGCGCTGGCGAGGGATTTCGCCACGCGGGCGAACTGTTCGAACAGCCGTTTCTTGGGCGTGGGTGGATTGGTCATGGAGAAATTATAGTCCCAGTTCCTGCCACATCGCGTCCACCCGGCGTTTCACCGCTTCATCCATGACAATGGGCCGGCCCCATTCGCGGCTGGTTTCGCCCGGCCACTTGTTGGTCGCGTCCATGCCCATTTTCGAGCCCAGGCCGGAGACCGGGCTGGCGAAATCGAGATAGTCGATGGGGGTGTTTTCCACCAGCAGCGTGTCGCGCGCCGGGTCGACGCGGGTGGTCATGGCCCAGATCACTTCCTTCCAGTCGCGGATATTGACGTCCTCGTCGGTGACGATGATGAACTTGGTGTACATGAACTGGCGCAGGAAGCTCCATACGCCGAACAGCACGCGCTTGGCGTGGCCGGGATACTGCTTCTTGATGCTCACCACGGCGAGGCGGTAGGAGCAGCCTTCGGGCGGCAGGTAGAAATCGGTGATTTCCGGGTACTGCTTCTGCAGCAGCGGCACGAAAACCTCGTTCAGCGCCACGCCGAGGATGGCCGGCTCGTCCGGCGGCTTGCCGGTGTAGGTGCTGTGGTAAATGGGGTTCTTGCGCATGGTGATGCGCTCGATGGTGAACACCGGGAATTCGGCCACCTCGTTGTAATAGCCGGTGTGGTCGCCGTAAGGGCCTTCCGGCGCCATTTCGCCGGGATGGATCACGCCTTCGAGCACGATTTCGGCGGAAGCCGGCACTTGCAGGTCGTTGCCCAGGCATTTCACCAGCTCGGTTTTCGAGCCGCGCAGCAGGCCGGCGAACTGGTATTCGGAGAGGGAGTCCGGCACCGGCGTCACCGCGCCCAGGATGGTGGCCGGGTCCGCGCCGAGCGCGACGGCGACGGGGAAAGGCTGCCCCGGATGCGCTTCCTGGAAGTCGCGCAAATCCAGCGCGCCGCCGCGATGGGCGAGCCAGCGCATGATGACCTTGTTGGGCGCGATCACCTGCTGGCGGTAGATGCCCAGGTTCTGGCGCTTCTTGTAGGGCCCCCTGGTGATCACCAGGCCCCAGGTGATGAGCGGCGCCACGTCGCCCGGCCAGCAGGTCTGGATGGGCAGCTTCGACAAATCGACGTCCCTGCCCTCCCACAGCACATCCTGGCAGGCCGCGCTGGACAACTCTTTCGGCGCCATGTTGAGCACCTGCTTGAAGATCGGCAGCTTGTCCCAGGCGTCCTTGAGGCCCTTGGGGGGCTCCGGTTCCTTGAGGAAAGCCAGCAGCTTGCCGACTTCGCGCAACGCCTCGACCGAATCTTCGCCCATGCCCATGGCGACCCTTTTCGGCGTGCCGAACAGGTTGGCGAGCACCGGGATGGCGTGGCCCCTGGGTTTCTCGAACAGGATGGCCGGACCTTGCGCGCGCAGCACGCGGTCGCAGATTTCGGTCATTTCGAGATGTGGGTCCACTTCGGCGCTGATGCGCTTGAGTTCACCCTGCTGTTCCAGTTGCGCGATGAAGTCGCGCAGGTCTTTATATTTCATTGCGGGAAGACTTCCTTGCCTTCGTTGAGACGCAGCCAGCCCTTGACGATGCGGTAGATCACCCACACGGCATCGGCCGCCAGGACGAACCAGCCGATGATGAGTATGAAAGTAGCGGCACCGATCACGCCCCACAACAGGCCGAACCAGAAGGTGCGTATCTGCCAGCGGAAATGCGATTCCAGCCACGTGCCCTTGATATCGTCGATCTTGACGTAATTGATGACGATGGCGACGATGGCGGTAATGCCGAAAAAGAAGGATATCGCCTGCAAGGCATAAACCACGGCGGCGAGCGTCCTGGCGGAATCGAGGTCGGACGTGTTGGGAGGCGTGTTCATGGCGGTATCGCTTTAACGGGTGCGGAAAGACATGTGGCAAGCCACGCAGCTTGTTGTGAGCTGTTGCAGCGCGGCGAGGGCCTTGGCCTGGTCGCCGCTCTTCGCCACCCTGGCGAATTCGCTCGCGGCATCGTGCATGTTCCAGCCCATCTGACGCATGGTATCGGGCATGAAACGGCCCGGTCCCTGGCCGCGCGCCAGGTAGGTGTGCTTGCCCATGGAGCTTTGACCCATGCGCTTCTCGGCGGTCTCGGCGGCGGCAGCGAATTTGTTTTCCGCCAGATCGCCGATGATTTCGTTGAGCGCGGCCAGGTGGTCCTGCATGTCGGCACGCATGAGGCTGCGCGGCAGGTCCGGCATGTTGACCAGTTGGCGCGCATCCTGCGGCGGGGCGAGCGACTCGGCCAACGCGGGTGGAACAGCCAGTATTACAGTGAATGCAATGAAGGTGCGATACATGGAAAACTCCTAATCAGAGGCAGGCGGGCGGGTGGTTTTCTCAGAAAAAGCCGCGCATGGCAAACAAGCTTGCTTGCCAGTAGTTTAGCAGGATGCCGCCGAAGATCGCCGCGCCGAACCAGTTGTTGTGGGTGAAGGCCCTGAAGCATTTGTCCCGTTCGCGCTGGCGGATCAGGGTGTAATGATAGACCGCGATGCCCAGCGCCACGGCGAGGCCGGCATAATAAAACAGCCCGAGCCTGAACCACCCACCGATTGCGGCGAGAATGGCCAGGGTCAGGCCGTAACAGGCCAATACCGCGAGCACGTCGTATTGGCCAAAGGTGATGGCGGAAGTCTTGATGCCGATCTTGAGGTCGTCCTCGCGGTCCACCATGGCGTATTCGGTATCGTAGGCGATCGCCCAAAAAATGTTGGCAAGCAGCATGAGCCACGCCATGGCCGGCACCTGGCCAGTTTGCGCGGCGAAGCTCATGGGAATGCCAAAGCCGAAAGCAATGCCCAGGATGGCCTGCGGAATGGCGAAGAAACGCTTGGTGAAGGGATAGCTGGCGGCCAGGAACAGCGCGGCGAAGGACAGCAGGATGGTGAGCCGGTTAAGCCGCAGGATGAGCAGGAAAGCGCAGAGGGACAGTGCCGCGAACAACGCCAGCGCTTCCTTGTTGCCCACCAGTCCGGCGGCCATGGGGCGGTTCCGGGTGCGTTCGACATGGGGGTCGAAATTGCGGTCGGCATAGTCGTTGATAACGCATCCGGCGGAGCGCATCAGCACCGTGCCGAGCATGAAAATCCATACGATGATCCAGTTGGGCTGGCCCGCGGAAGAAATCCACAACGCCCACAGCGTCGGCCAGGCGAGCAGCAGGATGCCGATGGGCTTGTCGAGCCGCATCAGCTTTTCATATAGATCAAGTCGCTCTTTCAACGTCATGGCCTCAACTCCAGAATGCCGGGCAGGAAAACTTCCGTGACCAGAATCGGCTGGCGCCGCAGCGTGAACACCGAACGCCGCGCCCACAGGTGCGCCGGGGGGGCAGGCAGGATACGGCTGGCACGGCGATAGAGCTCGTGGTGGCGGCTGAGTTTCTTGAACTGCAGCGGCATGCGCTCCACCTGCGGGTCGGCGAACAGCGCCGCGCCCAGCGGTTTGCTGCCGAGTTTGCTCAAATTGCGCCACGGACCATGCAAGCCCATGCGGGGAATCACGCTATGGGCGAAAACAACCGGGGTTTCGCCGCAATACAGAAGCACCTCGCGCAGCAGCGCCAGTTCGCGCGGATTCAATTTCACGCAAGCTGCCTCGTCACACGCCGGCCTGTCCATGGCGAGACGCAAGCCGCGCACGCTGAAACGACTGCAGCGCGCCTGGATGCGATGCGTGAGAGAGCCGCTGTCGATTAGCCAGGGACGATATGGGCAGAGCGCGGCGGGTGGGCGGGATTGCCACAACAGGGGCAAGAAACGCATGGGAGTGGGCGGTCCGGTCACTTGGTGAATGGAAAATTTTAACAGCATTCAAGCCGCGCTATGGTGTTTCCTGTTCCAGCACGAAGCCCGCCCCGGCATCCTGGCCCAGCACCGGCACCAGCCAGGGCATGATTTCCGCGAGCGTTTCATGCAGCGTCCACGGCGGATTGATGATGAACATGCCGCTGCCATGCATGCCGAAACCGTCCGAACCCGGCACGCGGACGGTGAGGGAAACGTTCAGCCAGCTTTTCACCGGCAGCCGTTTGAGCTTTTCCGGCAACTGCCGCGCTTCGGGCTTGGCGAGTTGCGGATACCACACGGCATAAGTGCCGGTGGCAAAGCGCGCCAGGCCATCCTTGAGCGCGGCGATCACGTGCTGGTAGTCATCGCGCATTTCGTAGGATGGGTCGATCAGCACCAGGGCGCGGCGTGGCGCTGGGGGAAGCAAGGCCTTGAGCGCGGCAAAGCCGTCGGCAACAGCAATGGTCACGCGCCGCGCGTGATCGCTGCCGAGCTCGTGCTTGAAGTTGTCTTGCAGAATGCGGCTGTCGCTGCCATGCAATTCGAACAGGCGCAGACGGTCCTGGGGGCGCATGGTGTGCAGCGCCAGCCAGGGCGAGCCGGGGTAAAAGCGCAGCGCGCCGTCCGGGTTGACGGCACGCACCAGCGCCACATACTCGGCCAGCGCTGGCGGCAAATCCTTGCGCGCCCACAGCTTGCCGATGCCGCTGTCGAACTCCTTCAACTGGGTCGCATAGCCGGTGTCCAGGGCATAGAGACCGGCCCCGGCATGCGTGTCGATGACCCAGAAAGGCTTGTCTTTCTGGCCGAGATAGCGGTTCAGTTGTACCAGGACAAGGTGTTTCAATACATCGGCGTGATTGCCGGCATGGAAGGCGTGACGGTAGCTCAGCATGGGAAAAGTCCGGGTAGCGAGGAGAGAATTGTATGCGAGACGGACCTGCTTGGAGAAGGGCTGGGGATGAGGGAGAAACGGATCCAACAGCCAAATGGGTTGCCTGTCAGTGCTTGCCGGAGAGGAGGGGCAGGACATTCTCGTCGAATGCGTCACGGTGCAGCGGACCGCGATGGGTGTAGATTATTTGTCCCTCCCGATCGATCACGACGGTATAGGGAATCACTCCGCTGCTGTTGCCCCATTGCCTGATCAGGTTTGCATGCCGCGCTGGATCGGCAACCAGGATGGGGTAATTGATCTCCAGCGTGCGCTGGACATTGCGCAGCTTTTGTTCGACATCCAGACCGAGACCGACGACCTGAAGCCCCTGTGCCCGGTATTCTTCCTGGAAGGCAATGAAATCGCTGATTTCTGTCTGGCATGATGGGCACCAGGTGGCCCAGAAATTGAGCATGATGACCTTGCCTTTCCACTCCGCCAGCGTGTGCTTCACGCCGTCCAGGCCAGGCAGGGAAAAGGCTTCCCGCGACCAGGCAGTGTCGGGCGGTCCCGCCGGCGGGTTCATGGCGCCGGCCGCCTGGGGCGGCGTTCTGGCAGGGATGCTTTCAGCGGCGAGAGAAACCCCGGCAACGGTCGTTCCCGCCGCCAGCACAGCGGCTACGAACAGGAATGACAGTGTGCCGGAGCGGAACATCGCTACTGCTTGAGGACTTTCTGGGCACTGTCGTCACGCGCCTGGATCACGTTCCAGGATACCTTGTAGCGCCGCTCCAGATCGCCCAGATACGGCGGAAGCTTTTCATTGATGATGAGTTGCGCGATACGGTCGCGCACGCCAGCGTAGGTTTTCCTGCTCATGGGCTGACGCTCCAGGACCGTCAGCAGGTGGAAGCCTGCCCTGGTTTCGATCACGTCGCTGACCTTGCCGTCCTCAAGCTTCGCCGAGGCGCGGTCGAGTTCAGGCATGCCCCGCCCTGCGACGAGCCAGCCGATGTCGCCGTTCTGCTTTCGTCCCAGCGGATCGATGCTATATTGCCCGGCCAGGGTAAACAGGCTCTCGCCCTTGAGAATGCGCGCGCGCAGCGCCTCGGCCTCCTTGCGGGTGGCAACCACCAGCTGGCCGATGTGGCGCCGCTCCGGGATCGTCGCGACTTCTGGGTGCTTGTCGAACCAGTCGTGCAGCGTCTTTTCACTGGAAATCCATTCGCGGGTCTTGGTTTCAAGCATCAGGGCCGGCAGGCGTTCCTTCTGGTATTGCTTCAGTTTGCCGGAAACATCGACCCCCAGTTTGTCCGCGGCGTTTGCAATCAGCAGCAATTCGCCGCGCTTGTACAATTGCTCCTTGATCCACTCGGGATTCGGCAAGGTTGAATGTTCGCGGGGGTTGACGATGTCAGCGTACTTGATATGGAAGCTTTTCCCCTCCATCAGCACGGTGTCCGGTTTGATCCCCGGCTTGATGCGCTCCTCATGCAGGACAACGTGATCCTGGTTCTTCAGGTTTTCCAGCGTGGTCTGCTTCAACAGCTTGTATTGATTGGATATGTAAGCCGCCTTGGCGGCGGCCAGTCCGTCCGCATCGCCCTTCATCTGCTGTTTCATCTCAGCCAGCGTGTCAGGGGGGACCACGATGCGTTCGCGCAGCTTGTCCATGTAATGGCGATAAACCAGGCCGAGGCGAAAATTTTCGATGTCCTGCCGGTAGTCACTGGATTTATCGAGGCCGAGCCGTTGCGCCTCGAGCGTCAAAAGACGGGAGGCGACCAGCCGCCGCAACATGTCTCCGCGCAAACCGGCCTGATCGTCCTCATTCATCGCAGCAAACTGGGTGGAAAAGGGCGAACTGGCAATCGCGGCATTCAGTTCGTCGGAAGTGACCTGCATGGCGCCGATGGAAGCAAGCACCTGCGATGCGGCAATGGCAGGTAGCTGCGAAGCGGCAAGCAGCGCCGCCCATGTCATGGCCTTGATCAGTTTTGTGTCGATTTTCATGCGCATTTTATTTCCTTCGATTCGATTCCGAAGAGAAACAAATCGGGGAGCAGCCGCCCCCCGATTTGCTCACGCGACTGGCAATTTCCCGCAACCCGCACGGGCCGCCTTGCTAGTCCTTCTTGGGCGGGTTGGCGCCGCCGCCGTCATGCGCGCTGCTGTGCATCCAGTTTACCGCAGCATCGTAGTTGTGCAGGATGGGCTTGCCGTTCCACACATGTTCCTTCTTGTCCGCGATGTTCGGCACACCTTCCTTGTTCGTTTCGTGGCAGGCCGCGCACTTGAACGGGCCATGCGAGCCGTCCGGGTTGTACTGCGTCGCCTGCTTGTAGGTGGTGAAGTCCGTGTTGGGCGTTACCGGATAGAGGCCATGGATGGACTGGTGGCAAGACTGGCAAGCCAGGCCGGAATGGCCCTTGGAGTAACGCATGTTGCTGTATTTGCCCGGCTGGTTGATCGGGAAGGCAACGCCGCCCTGCCCTTCGACGAAAGGCGCGGCATGGCAGTCCGCGCAATGCGGGGCGCCCGGCGACAGCCAGTAGTCGCGGCCATGGGTCGCGGCATCGTAAGGAACAGCCGCAGCTCCCGTGGCGCCCGCCGGGAGTTTCAGCGTCTTCGGATCGACGGCAGGATTCGCCGACAGGATCGACACGTTGATATCCCCGTCCTCATCCTTGGTGACCAGCGGACCATTTCCCTTGAGCGCGATAACGGCAATATCCGGGACCATGCGATTCACTGCCCAGGTCCTGAGGATGCCGGATTTTTCCGGGGTATCTTCGCCCTTGGCGTTGAGCACGACCTTCGGATCGAGGTATGTGGTCTTCAACTCTTCGGTGGAGATGCCGATGGCAGCCGCAATTTCGTCCAGAGACTTGTTGCGGATGGTCTTGCCCTGCTGCTTGAAGGCATTGGTCAGATTGTCGCGCTGGTACAGCTCGCGAGACAGCTGATTGTGGCAGTTGGTGCACCACAAGCCCTTGCCCCCCTTATTGTTGCCGATGTTGGAGACGTTGGCCTGCAGCCATTTCCCGATGGAATTGAGATATTCCGGGGTTTCCACGCCATCCTTGTCCTTGCCGCGGTTGGCGTGGACATCGCGCCCTACATAGCAACCCCCTGCGGCATCGCGGTTGTCACCTTTGGCATAATTGTTTTTCCCGTCCGGCGTAATGGGGTACTTGTCCATGTTCCCATCCTGACGGTGGGCCGGGTGGCAAGCCTGGCACGCCGCGGTGCGACCGAGGGAGTCTGGCATCGGCGCCTTGGTCTGGTGCACGCCGTGTATCGCCTGACTCAGGGCCTGGATCAGGCCTTCCTTGCCAGTCTTGGGATCCTTGAAGGTCTTGGACTGGAGCACGCCGATGACGTTGTCCGCATGACACTTCTGGCACAGTACCGGGTCGCGCCCGAGGCGGTTGTCGAGCGTCCGGCCATTGGGATTGTAATTCTTGAGGAAGTCCGTGCCGGTACGGTCGTCATGGATTTCCAGGATGGAAATCGACGTTGCCTTCAGGTCGGCTATCCAGTCGCTGGCGCCCAGGCCTTTCCAGAATTCGCGCTCCTGCTTGTAAAGCGTGAATTTATCCCCGTTGGCGGTCTTGTTGCTGTGGCAGTTCGCGCAATTCGGGATGTCGATCGGATTGGTGCCGACGAAACGGATCGGTTGACCCGAGTGGGAATCGATCACCGGAGCGCCGGTCTTCGCGTCGACCATGCTGACCCAGGCTTCCTGGAAAGGCTGGATGTCCGATTCGGTCAGGGTCAGGAGATCCTGGCCTGCCTCACGGTCCCCGAACGGCGTCAGGGGCAATCCGAGCGCATCCCAGATGCCAGGATTGGTCAGCACGATGGGCACATTGTCCAGCACCGGAGACTTGGTAAACACGATGGTTCCTTTCTCGCCGGTGTAGTGCAGATGCCCGCCTTTCATCGGGCTTGGCACGGCAGCGCCAGCGGGGCCGTTGTCGCGAGGGACCGGAATCTGGATGCCGACAAACAGTTTTTCCTTGTCGGCGCTGGTTCCCTTGGGATTGGTTCCCTTCAGATCCTTGTAGACATAAAGGTGCGTGAAATAGGCATTGGCAACATTCTCGTTTTTCTCGTACTTGCCGTTGCCGTTGACGTCATAGGGCACATCCCAGTACTTGAGCTTGCTGCCTTCCGAGAAGGTATTGTTGACGTGGCCGTAAGCCAGCTTGAAACGCTTGTTGCCATCGACCAGGACGCCCGCGTCTGCCGGATCGGCTTCCAGAAGCTCCGGAAACTTGCGCTTGCCGGTGGATGTCTTGACGACCTGACTCTGAATGGAATTATAGGGCGGAAGCACGCAGCAGTAAGTGAAATCGAAGCCGGTGCAATGCATGCCCAATTCATAATTGATAGTGATGTTGTAGTCGTTCTTTGGCTTGAACGCATCGGCACTCGCAACCGCTGCCACCTTTGCTGCCGGAGCCTCGCTGGCATGGCTCCATCCGACTGCAAATGCCCAACATAACACCCCTGTTGCCAAGGTTCTTGTATTCATAAAAACCCCCTTCTAATGTTGTCGGAAGACAAAACCTTCCGAGTTTAACGCTCAGGATCGGATGATCCAGTCTCTTTCCACCACCTGCAAAGTTCCATTTCGAATAATTGTTATTGTGGTACGTTACTACACGGCAAGCCCGCAAAACACGGGATCAATCACTTCCTGCCTCGACCTTGGGCAACTTGTGGGCAATGCCCTTGTGGCAGTCGATACAGGTTTTTCCTGATTCTTTCAGCGCGGCCTGGGTATGCTTCTTCCGCGCCATCTTGTCCTGGCCTTCAATGTCCATGCTCTCGAAACTATGGCAATTCCGGCAACCAGCGGAATCGGACGCCTTCATGCGGGCCCACTCCGCTTTTGCCATCTCCATCCGCCGGGCCTCGAATTTTTCCTTGGTGTCGATTACGCCAATCAGTTCCCCCCAGACATCCTTGCCGGCAATGAGCTTGCGGTGCATCTCATCAAGCCAGTTCCGCTTGGGGACGTGGCAGTCGGAGCACACCGCGCGTACGCCCGCCGGGTTGGAATAATGGATGGTCTTCTTGTATTCTTCATAGTTGTAGCGCATGTCATGGCAGGAAATGCAGAAATCCAGGGTATTGGTCGATTCGACCGTCATGGTGAAACCGCCGGCGCTGACCACGATGACCACCAAACCCAGCAAGACCCAAAGCAGGTAGCGGACAAGGCGTCCGCCAAGCGAGCGCCGTCTCGACCCTGCGAATCCTGCCTGCGTTGTTGTTTTATTCATGTCCGTCCCGTCCCCCGAAATCGTCCTTGCCTGCTGGAGGCATTCCTCCAGCGCAACGCTCTTTTTATTTGCTGATGCTGCCGTAGTAATTGATCAGCGCTTCGACATCAGCCTTGTTGATCTCGTCGAGTTTGAGCTTCATCTTTTTCGCGATCGGGCGCTTGCCGGAATAAAATTCGTCGAACGCGTGTCTCAGGTAGGGAATCCACTGGCCGGCCGGCATGCCCGCATCGTCCTCGGCAACCGTCCCGCCCTCGGAATGGCATTTTTCGCAGTACTGGTCGTGAACTTCCTTGCCTTTCCTGGCCAGCGCCGGATCGAACTTCTGCTTGGCGCGAACGAATTTCTGCTTGGAGAAATACTGGGCGATTTGCTTGATGTCGCCGTCGCTCATATCCTTGACGACCTGGCACATATCTGACTTGGTACCCTTCTTGCTCCCAAAGCGAACCTTGGTTTCAGGGCAATCCCTGTCCTTGTTCTTGTATGCCTTGAGATTGTTTGTCAGGAATTCTATCGAATAGCCCCCGATAATGGGGATATCGGACTCGGTGCTGGCACCATTCTTGCCATGGCAATCGGCGCAGCCTTCGACCAGTTTGTTCACGTCGGCCGCCGATGCTGCCGCAGCAAGGCCAAAAAATATCAAGCACGCCAACAACGCCGACGAACCCGTGCATCTTCTTCTCATGATATCCCCCGTCTGTAGTTTTTATTGCCGCTGCCGCTGGTCCAGGAAATCCTGGCGCCAGCAACAGGACGATCATACAAAGAAAAATTTTGAGGAATTCAGGAAAGGAAATGGCTTTGCCGACAAAGACTCACCACATGAACCTCCATGGACGAGCTGGCCGCCATGGCATGGTAATGGGTGACGAAAAAACAAGCCCCCGTCAGAATCTCCACGCACGCGGCATGAAGATTCACTAAGTGCACTGCCTCTTGCCGGGCAGTATTCAAGCGATTTGTCCCCTCCGGCGAACACCTTGTTAAATGCCCGCCTCTTCCATCTTTTTTTAGTATTTTTATACTAAGATAAATTTATTCAATGATCAATAGTAAATTTGGAATAATAAATTGATTCCGGCTATCCTTCGCCATGATGTCCTTCGTCATGGCTTGACTTCACCCCTGATCCTGCTAGAATGCGCTTCGTTTCGGGGGTATAGCTCAGCTGGGAGAGCGCTTGCATGGCATGCAAGAGGTCAGCGGTTCGATCCCGCTTACCTCCACCAAACATGAAAACGCCGGTTCAGACCGGCGTTTTTTTATGGGCATCAGGAATCCCGGGCCGGGAGTTTCCAGTATCAGCCCTTGCTGGATTGTCTCTGAAAAACCCAGCCCAGTCCCCACAGGGCAAGGCAGGCCGCTCCCACCCCCTGTTGCAGCAAGGCCGCTTCGGCATAACCGGTTTTATAACCGAACAGCAGCATGACCGCGGCAAGCGCCGGAATTGCCGCGCAAAGCCAGCGCACAAAGGGGCGCTGCTCCCATGGCCAGCGCCTTGCCAGCCATACTCCGCCGAGCGCGGAAAGCCAGCCGCCCAGCATGCCGCCGAGCAGGTCGATGGGCCAGTGGACGCCCACCACGCTGCGCGAGATCGCCACCAGGATGGCGAATGCCAGCAGCGGCCAGCGCTGCCAGCCTGCCGCCGAGGTCAGCACCACCACCCCGAGCAGGGTGAAAATCGCCGTGCTGTGTCCGGAAGGGAAAGATCCGGCGCGATGCGCCGGGCCGATCACGTGAAAGCTGCCTGGCTCCAGCACTGCTGGCGGACGCGGCACGTCGGCCAGATGTTTCAGGCCATGCGTCCAGAGCGTGGCCAGCACCGCGGCCAGGAGCGCGGCCCACACCAGGTCCGGGCGCTTGCGCCACCACGGCAGGAGCAGGGCCAGAATAACGGCCGTGTCGCCCATCGCCGTGAGTCGCGCCCACACAGCATCGCCGCTGTAAGCGGAGAAATGGTTGAGGAAGAGGAACAGGGCGCGGTTGCTTCCACTCGCATAAACCGCGACCAGCAGCAACAGCGCGCACAATGGGGGTCCCCACTGCCAGGCGGCCGCGACGCGGCTTCTCACTGCTTCGTCCCCGCCGGCAGCACGCGCGCCAGCGCGACGCCGCGCTGTTCATAGAGCAGCCGATAGGCCGGCAGTTCGGCCAGGTGCCGGGTCTTGGTCAAGACCACCTCGCCGGGCTTCGGGTCGCGGTGTTCGGTGCTCTTGCGGCTGTAGACGTTGAAACTCGGCGTGTTCAGGCGCCACATGACCACCGGCTCGTCCAGTTGCCGCGCGACCAGCGCGGCCTGCTTGACTGGCGCCTGTTGCAGGATCCCGGCGGCAGGCGTCAGGGCGGCGACAAATACCACGGCGCTGACGCAGCCGGCGAGCAACAGCTTGAACCATGCCGGAATCCGGCCTTCCAGCAGAAGAAGCAGAACGAATGCCAGCGCGGCACCCAGCAGCAGCCGGTAACCCAGGCCGAATGCCTCGCCGGGAGCGCTCAGCAGAGCTGCCACGTAACTGTCCTTCACCCGCGGCTGGAGCCAGGCAACGATCTCCGGAGCAAAAAACAGCGGCAGGAAAAACAGCAGCGCGGGCAACAGCAAGACCGCCCTCCCCCGCACGCCTTCCCGGTACACCGCCATGAGGATGAACATGGGCGTCAGGCCATAGAGCACGTAATGGGGCAGCTTGGTGCCGGAAAAGGAAAAGAAGATGAAGACGAACAGGAACCACAACCAGAGAAACAGCAAACGCTCGTCGCGCAGCGCCTCTCTGAAGCGGCCCAGGGTGGCCAGCAGCAGCGTGGTGTAAGGCAGCACCATGAGCGGGATCACCAGCGCGTAATAGAACAGCCCGCCGCCGTGATGCTCCATGGGCGAGCTGAAACGTTCCAGATTGTGCTTGAAGAAAAACCCCTGGATGAAGGCATCCCCTTCCCGGCCGTATTGGATCCCGTACCAGGGCAGCGCCACCGCCAGCATGATGGCCAGGCCCAGAGGGTTGAACACCGCCCTGAGCCATACGCCGAATTCGCGGCGCCAGACGAAGAACATCAGGCTGACCGCGAACGGGATCAGGACCGCCACCGGCCCCTTGGTCAGAACGCCCAGCCCCATCCACAGGAAGGCGCGGTACAGAACGATGCTGCGGCGCTGCTGGTAGTAGCGGAAAATATCCAGCATGGTGGCGGCGATGAGCAGGTTGAGTACGGCATCGGCGGTCGCCGCGCGGCCGATTGCCAGCACGCCGAGCGAAGTGGCGGTGATGATGCCGGCCACCAGGGCGGTGGTGCGGTCCATCTGCTGCGCCACGAAGCGGTACACCACGGCGACCCAGAGGGCCGCGGCAAGGGCCGATGGAAAGCGGAAAGCGAACTCGCTCACGCCGAACAGCCATACGCTCGGCGCCTGCAGCCAGTAAATCAGGATGGGCTTGTCGAAGCGCGGCTGGTTGTTGACGTAAGGCGAAATGAAATCGCCGCGCACGAACATCTGGCGCGTGGCTTCGCTGAACGCCCCTTCGTCGAGGTCGAACAGCGGCGCCCCGCCCAGGCCGTAAAAGAAGGCCAGCGCCGTAATCAGCAGCAGCAATATCAGCAGTTCCCGATTGCGGATCCGGCCAGCACGCCATTCATTCAACCAGGCCAGTTTCATTTATCCACCTCGGGACTGAAGCGTTTCATCATCAGCGGCACCGCCAGAATTGCCTGGGCCAGCCCGCACAAACCATAAAGAATCCCGGTAGTGGCCGCCAGATCGGCCGAATAGCCGAGCGCGCCGAACAACAGGATGGCCGCAAGCTCCCGCGTCCCCCACCCGCCCAGGCCGGCAGGGATGGCGGCCATGATGAAGATTGGCGCCGCCAGCATCGCCATGGTGACAAAGGGCACCTGCAGGCCGGCAGCGAACCCGCACAGCCACAATGCCGTGATGGAAAGCACCTGCACCCCGACGGACAGGACCACCAGCCGGATCATGGCGGCAGGCGAGCCGAGCAGGGCGTGCATCGCCTCGACGCATTGGTCGATGAGCGACACCAGTTTTTTCACCGGCAACCAGCTCCACCAGTGCGCGAAGATGAAGGCAAAGGGCAGCAGCACGCCTGCGGCCAGAACACCCGCCACTGCCAGCGACTTGCCCCACACCGGCCCGCTCAGGCTTTCTCCGCCGCTCCAGGCCAGCATGGCGGCCAGCAGCGACATCAGGGTCAGCACCCACAGCCCGCTGACCCGGTCGAACAGGACGCTGATGCCCGACCTGAGCAGGCTGTTGCCCATGCGATGCAACTGGTAGCCGCGCAGCATGTCGCCGCTCAGGGTCGCCCCGGGCAGAATGGAGTTGGCGGTGATGCCGCGGGCGTAGAATACGATCAGGGGCGCGGTCGGCGCCTGCAGGCCCAGCATGCGCGCGAGGTGCGCCCAGCGCACGGCCGACACCAGGTTGGACGCAATCGAGAAAAGCAGCGCCGCGAAAAAGTAGGCGGGATCGACGCCAGCGAGGGTGCGCAGGAGTTTTTGCGGGCCGGCCAGCCAGAGGATCAAGGACAGGAGCGCTGCTGCCGCGCCCCAGCGCAACGCCGCCTTAAATCTCCGGCGTTGTGTCACGCGCTTCCTGACGCAATACGCGGGGGCCATCCCGCAAGCGGTACTGGGCGCGCCCTTCCGGCTCATGGTAGATGCGGATCAGAATTTCGCCGAGCACGCCCATGGCTACCAGCTGCACCCCGATCAGCACCAGCATGACGCCGACCAGCAACAGGGGACGTCCGCCGATGTTGGCTCCCAGGGCGAATTTCTGCACCGCCAGCCACAACAGGATCAACACGCCGGGGGAGAAGAACGTCAGCCCGACACCGCCGAACGCATGCAGCGGGCGATGCAGGAAACGGAACAGGAACTTGATCCACACCAGGTCGAGAATCACGCGGAAAGTGCGGTCGATGCCGTACTTGGAAGTCCCCATGGTGCGCGCGTGGTGACGCACCGGCACCTCGATGATCCTGGCACCGACTTCGGCCGCCAGGGCCGGGATGAAGCGATGCAGCTCGCCGTACAGCTTGATCTCGTGGATGATCTCGCAACGGTAAACCTTGAGCGCGCAGCCGTAGTCGTGCAGCTTCACGCCGGTGGCCCAGGAAATGAGCCCGTTGGCGATTTTCGACGGCAGCTTGCGGGAGAGGGATTTGTCCTTGCGGTCCTTGCGCCAGCCCGAAATCATGTCGACATCCGGGCGCGCCTCCATCATGGCCAGGAGCGCCGGAATATCGTCCGGGTCGTTCTGCAAATCGCCGTCGAGCGTCACGATCAGCTTGCCCTGCGCCGCCTCGAAGCCGGCCTGGAGCGCCGCGGTCTGGCCGTAGTTGCGCATCAGGTAAAGCGGCTTCAGCCAGCCGTGAACCTTGGCCAGGTCCGCCAGGCGCTGCGCGGAATCGTCCGACGAGCCGTCGTCGATGCAGATCAGCTCGAAGGCTTTGCCGGTGGGCAGCATGGCCTCGCCAACCCGGCGCACGAGGTTGGCGACATTCCCGGATTCGTTGTAAATCGGGATGACGATGGAAACATCGGTTTGCTGCTGTTGCGACGGCATCGGCGTAGCTCGATTCAGGACTGTGTAAAAACCTTGGATTTTAACATACCCACCACCTGTCCCGTCATAGGGACGGAAAATCCCGTCGATGCTATACTTCGGCCTTCTGAATATTTCGCAAAATCAGCTCGATGGCCTTGCCCGCATCCCCGGTGCGCCTCCTCCTGTTGCTGCTCCTCCTGGGCGTGGTCTGGTTCGGCAACCTGGAACACAACAAACTCGCCCTGACCGACGAAGGCCGTTACGCCGAGATTCCGCGCGAAATGCTTGCCAGCGGCGACTGGATCACACCGCGCCTCAATGGCCTCAAATACTTCGAGAAGCCGGCGCTGCAATACTGGGCCACGGCGACCGCCTATCGCCTGTTCGGCGAGCATCACTGGACTGTGCGGCTGTGGGCCGCCCTGACCGGCTTTCTCGGCATCCTGGCGACCTGGTACGCCGGGCGCCGCCTGTTCGGCGCGCAGGCCGGCCTTTACGGCGCGCTGGTGCTGGCCAGCAGCCTGCTCTACGTGGGCATGGGACACATGAACACCCTCGACATGGGGGTGAGCTTCTTCATGGGCCTGGGGCTGTCGGCCTTTCTGCTGGCGCAGCACGGCGCCGCCAGCCGGCGCGAAAACAAATTCTGGATGCATGTGGTGTGGGCCAGCCTGGCGCTGGCCGTGCTGAGCAAGGGGTTGATCGGCGTGGTCCTGCCCGGCGCGGTGCTGGTGATCTATACCCTGGTGCAGCGCGACTGGGGACTGTGGCGGCGCCTGCACCTGTTGAGCGGGCTGGCGCTGTTCCTTGCCATCAGCGCCCCGTGGTTCGTGGCCGTATCCCTCGCCAACCCGGAGTTTCCCCATTTCTTTTTCATTCACGAGCACTTCGACCGTTTTCTCACCAAGGTGCACCGCCGCTATGAGCCGTGGTGGTATTTCATCCCCATCCTCATGGTGGGCGCCCTGCCCTGGCTGATTCCGACGCTTGACGCCCTGTTGCGCGCATGGAAAGCGGAAGGCGAGCGCAAGACCTTCCAGACAGGTCGTTTCCTGCTGCTCTGGGCGGTGTTCATCTTTTTCTTTTTTTCGCTTTCCGACTCCAAGCTACCCTCCTACCTCCTGCCCATCTTCCCCGCGCTGGCGCTGTTGACCGGGCGGCATCTGGCAAACATGAACGGCAAAACCCTGTTCTGGCAGATCCTGCCCATGACCATTCTCGCCTTCGCCGGAATATGGCTTTCGTCCCGCGCCGTCAATCTGGCCGGCGAAGACAGTTCGCGCCATGCCTATGCGCAGTATGGCCAGTGGGCCGCCATTACGTCCGCCTGCTGGCTGGCGGCGCTGGCGGCGGGGCTCGTCCTGGCCTGCCGCCAGCGGACCCATGCAGCAATCATTCTCGTTGCCCTCGCTTCCCTGCTCGCCGGGCAATCCCTGCTCACCGGGCACGACTTGCTGGCGCGCACCACCTCCACCTACTACCTGGCACAGCAGGTCAAGCCCTACCTCAAGCCGGGCGCACCGTTCTACAGCCTCGCCATGTACGAGCAGACCCTGCCGTTCTATATCGGCAGAACGGTGACCCTGGTCGATTTCCAGGATGAAATGGCATTCGGCATCCAGCAGGAGCCGGACAAATGGATCGCGGATATTCCCGCCTTCGAGAAAAAATGGCGCACTGAAGCCTATGCCCTGGCGATCATGCGCCCCGCCACCTACCAACAACTGAAAAACCATGGCCTGCCAATGAAAGAAATCGCCCGCGACACCCGCCGAGTGGTGGTGACCACCCCATGAACCTGCTGAGTTTCTCCCTCATCCTGACTGGCGTGCTGCTCAACGCCGCAGCGCAATTGCTGCTCAAGGCGGGCACCAACGCCATCGGCCATTTCGAGTTCAGCCGCGACAACATTCTGCCGGTCGGCTGGCGGCTCGCCACCGAACCGCACATCTTCGGCGGCCTGAGCTTCTACGTCATCAGCGTGGTGGTGTGGATCATGGCGCTGTCCCGCGTGGAGGTCAGCATCGCCTACCCGATGCTCTCCATCGGCTACGTGGTCAACGCCCTGGCCGCCTGGTGGCTGTTTGGCGAGGCGGTTTCCCTGACCCGCCTGGCGGGGATCGGCATTATCATTGTCGGCGTTTACGTCGTAGCGAGGAGTTAGCATGGTTTTTCTCCCTTTTACCCGTCCCACCATCGACGAAGAAACCATCCAGGGTGTTGTCGAGGTCCTGCGCTCGGGCTGGATCACCAGCGGGCCCAGGGTCAAGGAATTCGAAAGCGCGCTGTCGCAGTATTTCGGCGGCCGGCCGGTGCGCGCTTTCAGCTCCGGCACGGCCACGCTTGAAGTCGCCCTGCAATTGTGCGGCATCGGCCCCGGCGACGAGGTCATCACCACGCCCCTTTCCTGGGTCGCCACCGCCAATGTCATCCTGCACGTCGGTGCCAGGCCGGTGTTCGTCGATATCGACCCGGCCACGCGCAACATCGACCTGAACCAGCTCGAAGCCGCCATCACGCCGGCGACCCGCGCCATCATCCCGGTGGACCTCGCCGGGCTGCCGGTGGACCGCGACCGCCTCTACGACATCGCCGCCAGGCACGGCCTGCGCGTGATCGAGGACGCTGCCCAATCCATGGGCGCGAGCTGGAACGGCAAGCGCATCGGCGCCTTCGGCGACCTGATCTCCTTCAGCTTCCACGCCAACAAGAACATGACCACCAGCGAAGGCGGCTGCCTGGTGCTCAACGACGAATCACAGATCCCCTTGGCGGAAAAGCTGCGCCTGCAAGGCGTGGTGCGCTTCCCCGACGGCAACATGGACGTCGATGTGGCGGGAGGCAAGTTCAACCTCACCGACATCGCGGCGCGCATCGGCCTGGGACAGCTACCGCACATCGAGGGCTTCAACGAGAAACGGCGCGAACTGGCGCGGCACTATTTCGCCTGTCTCGACCGTACCCTGGGATGCGGCCTGCCGCCCGAGAATTTCAGCGACAGCAACTGGCACATGTTCCAGATCCTGCTGCCGCTAGACAAACTGAGCATCAGCCGCGGCGAATTCATCGAACGCATGCGCCAGCGCGAGATCGGCGTGGGCGTGCATTATCCCGCCATGCACCTGTTCAGCCTGTATCGCGGGCTGGGCTGGAAGGAAGGCGACTTTCCCCACGCTGAAAGAGTGGGCCGCGAAACCGTCACCCTGCCGCTGTTTCCCGGCATGTCATTGCAGGACGTGGAACGGGTATGCCTGGCCGTCAAGGAAATATTCGGGAGCGCGAAGAAATGAGCACACCAGACGTCTCCGTCATCATTCCCGTATACAACGAGGAAGAAGGCCTGCAGGCCCTGTTCGACCGCCTCTACCCGGCGCTGGACAAGCTGCAGGCCAGCTACGAAATCGTCTTCATCAACGACGGCAGCCGCGACCGCTCCGCCGCCATCCTGCGCGAACAGTTCCAGAAACGCCCCGACGTGACGCGCGTGATCCTGTTCAACGGCAACTTCGGCCAGCACAAGGCGATCATGGCCGGCTTCGAACATTGCCGCGGCAAAAGGATCGTCACGCTCGACGCCGACCTGCAGAATCCGCCCGAGGACATCGGCAAGCTGCTCGCCAAGATGGACGAAGGCTACGACTACATCGGCTCGATCCGCCGCCAGCGCAGCGACAGTTGGTGGCGCCACCTTGCCTCGCGCGCCATGAACCGCCTGCGCGAACGCATCACCCACATCAGGATGACCGACCAGGGCTGCATGCTGCGCGCCTACAGCCGCGACATCATCGACACCATCAACCAGTGCCACGAAGTCAACACCTTCATCCCGGCGCTGGCCTACAGCTTTGCGCGCAATCCCACGGAAATCACCGTCGGGCACGAGGAGCGCGCCGCCGGCGAATCGAAATACTCCCTTTACAGCCTGGTCCGCCTGAACTTCGACCTCATGACCGGCTTCTCGATCGTCCCGCTGCAGATGTTTTCCATGATCGGCATCGCCGTTTCCATCCTCTCGGCGTTCTTCGTGGTGTTCCTGATGATTCGCCGCCTGATCGTCGGGCCCGAGGCGGAAGGCATGTTCACGTTGTTCGCCATCGCCTTTTTCCTCATCGGCATCGCGCTTTTCGGCATCGGCCTGCTGGGCGAATACGTGGGACGGATTTACCAGGAAGTGCGGCACCGGCCACGGTATCTGGTTCAGGCGATACTTGAACGGACATCGACATGATCCTGGTGCTTTCCCGACATTCGCCGTAGCAACCCAGTCAAGCGCAGCAATGGGTGAAGAGCCGGGAGCTGCCGCCCCCTTTTCCGTCGTCGGCATCGGCGCCTCCGCTGGCGGCCAGGAAGCTTTCGAGGAATTCACCCTTCCCCGTCCGGAGGAAGGGCCGGGGATGAGGGAGCAGCGCTTCCATGACCGCCTCCCGCTGCCGCATCCAGGTCCATGGGGTTATTGATGCGAGGGCCGCAATATCTTACGATGTCCCCAGTTAATGAGCATGCCGGACAGCCCTGTCTCGGGGGCATACTTTAATTAAGGGCGCAATGGCATCCCCTTTCCAAACCATCTTACAGCCAAGAGCCAATGCGGAAGCGGAGCTTGTCCATGCGCCCCAAGACGAGGCGCCGGCACGGCCTGCTGACGAACTGCTGCATGAACTCCAGGTGCATCAGGTTGAGCGGGAGAGGCTGATCGAAGAGTTGCGGCGCGCCTATGCCGCGCTGAAAGAATCCCGCGACCGCTATGTGGACCTCTACGAATTCGCGCCGGTCGGCTATCTCACCATTAGCGACACCGGCCTGATCTCTGAAATCAATCTGGCCGGCGCCGCATTGCTGGGCGAAGACCGCGAGAAGCTGCTCCAGCGCCGTTTTGCGCGTTTCCTTGCGCACGGGGACCAGGACAAGTGGCATCGATATTTTCAGCAAGCGACACGAAACAGAGAAAAACAGTCCTGCGAACTGAGCTTCCAGAGCGGCAAGGTACGGGCAAGCGTAAATTGCCATCCCGCCGCGGACAACGCTGCGAAACCGCTGCTGCGCATGACGCTGACAGACATCACCGAGCTCGATCGCGCCACGACTGCGTTGCTGCGATCAAGGGAAGATCGCCTGGGCCTGGCGAAGAAGGCGGCAGGACTGGGCATCTATGTTCGCGACATTGCCAGCGGCACCATCGAGTGGGACGAGCGGGCGCGCGAGATATGGGGCGTCGGACCTGACGAACCGATCAGCTACCAAACATTCATGACAGGCATACACCCGGATGACCGCGCGGCCGCGCAAGCCGCCATCAATCGCGCGCTTGAACCCCGTGGCAGCGCGCTTGGGTCCAGTGATAGCGTCGAATACAATGCCGAATACCGTGTCGTCAACCGCAACGATGGAAGGGTGCGCAATATTTCAGCCTACGGGCGGGTTTATTTCGAGAACGGCCGGGCAATCAGGTCTGTTGGCGTCATGCGGGATGTTTCCCGCATGAAACAGCTTGAAAAAGAGGCACAGGAACGGCGCAGCGAGATGGAACATCTCATCAAACAGCAGGTGGCTGCGCAGACGGCCTCAGCAATCGCGCACGAACTCAACCAGCCGCTGGTCTCGATTTCCGCCTACAGCGAAGCGGCGCTGCACATGCTGCGCAATGGCGCCAGGAGTCCGGAGAAACTGGCGCGTGCGCTCGAAGGCGCCATGGAACAGGCGCAGCGGGCAGGACAAACGCTCCATGAACTGCTCGATTTCCTGCACAAAGGCGACTCGGAGATGGAACCGGTCGATCTCAATGAAGTGGTGCACGAGGCGCTCGCCGTGGCCTCGGAAAGCGGCTACAGCGAATTCCGCCCGGTGGTCGAACTGGAGCACGGCCTGCCGCCCGTTCTGGGGAATCGTCTCCAGTTGCAGAAGGTTCTGGTCAACCTGCTGCATAACAGCGTCGACGCCATGCGCGGCGCCGGCGTACCGACGGCGGCCATCACCATCACGGTGCGAACCGCAGCAGGGCGAAACATGGCGCAGGTGACGGTGCAGGACAGCGGCCCGGGCCTCGACGCGGAAACGGCCCAGCGCATTTTCGAGCCGTTCTTCACCACCAAACCCAAAGGGGTAGGGCTGGGTCTGGCAATCAGCCGCGCGCTCGTCGAGGCGCACGGGGGGCAACTGTGGGTGGACCTGGAGAACGCGCCCGGCGCGACGTTTCACTTTACCTTGCCCTTTGCGTCATGAGCGGCAAGGCTACCGTCTTCATTGTCGACGACGACCACGCGGTGCGGGATGCGCTGACCCTCCTGCTCGAACAGGAGGATCTGGCCATCGAAACCTTCGAAAGCGCGGAGGCCTTTCTGGCTGCCTGCCGGCCGGTGCCGCGCAGCTGCGCCATCATCGATATCCGCATGCCCGGCATGGACGGGATGCAACTGCAGACAGAATTGTCGAGGCGTGGCGTCCTGCTGCCGCTCATCTTCCTCACCGGCCATGGCGACATTCCGCTCAGCGTGCGCGCGATCAAAGCGGGCGCAGTCGATTTCCTGACCAAGCCTGTCACCAGTGCGGCGCTGATGCAGAGCATCCAAGTGGCGCTCCTGGAAAGCGAAAGGCTGAACTCGCAAGCCGCGATCAATCAAATGGCAGCTACCTGCGTGGCATCACTGACAGAGCGCGAGAGAGAGGTGATGGTTCTGGCCGCCGAGGGCTTGCCGAACAAGCAAATCGCGCGTCACCTGGGCATCAGCCATCGGACGGTGGAAGTTCACAAGACGCGGATCATGCACAAGACCGGCGCGGACACTTTGCTGGACTTGGCCCGCATCGTCGACGCAAGCGGGCTTCGCGCCTGACGGGATCGGAGGCGCGCTCGCCTGTTCCCGTCCGGGTCAGCGCCGACCTCGCGCCGGGAACCTTTTGTTCTTGGCCGGTACTGAGGATTGAAACCCAGCGGCGTCTTTATCATGAGGCAAACCATGGCTACTTACGGTTCTTCCGGTGCGATCTTGCGCTGGTTCATCGATGATCTCCCCTTTGACAAGATCGAGCGGGAGCGCATAGCCGGCGACACCGACCTGTTCTATTTCCTGGCCGGCGCCTCTTTCGTGGAGATCACCAGTGACCTGTATACTCGCATATTGCTCGAATACTTCGAGGGCGATGCGGCGCTGACCGATTGGCTGCGGCACGAATGGGAGCCTCAGGAGCTGCAACACGGCGCGGCGCTGCGACGTTACGTCGAAACGGTGTGGCCAGAATTCGACTGGACCGCTGCCTACGAGGATTTTCGCCGCGCCTACGGCCCGCTGTGCAAAGCAGAACTACTCGGACCGACCCGCGGCCTGGAACTGGCATCGCGTTGCGTGGTGGAGACCGGCACCGCCACCATCTACTCCATGATTCGCGACCTGACCGAAGAACCGGTGCTGCGCCAGCTGGCAACGCTAATCCGCACCGACGAGGTCAGCCACTACGGGCAATTCTTCAAGCACTTCAAGCGTTATCGCGGCGACGAAGGACTGAGCCGCACGCGGATCCTCCGCGCCTTGTGGAGCCGCCTCGCCGAAATTGACGACGAGGACGTCTGGTATGCTTTTCGCAGCATCTACAACCTGATGGCGCCCGGTGCGGATATCGCAGCGGCGTACCGCCACTACCGGCTGCGTGCCCACGAGCGCATGCGGGCCTGCTACCCCTACGACATGGCCGCGACGATGCTGCTCAAACCCCTGGCACTGAATTGGCAACTGCAGCGCCTGGCCACCCCGATACTCGCCATCGGCGCCAGGCAACTACTTCGCGGCACACGGCTATCCAACAGATTGACTTTGCCCCGCGATCCCCATGCTTGAAATGCGATTCCCAGGCGGTCACTGAAGACCATACGTGTTTGCCCGGATAGCCTCCTGCCAGTGTGAATGTTTATCCTGTACCAAGGGTTGGTTTTCACTGTCTGAAAGAATCCGATAGATTAAAGTGAAGCGCGCCCTCATCCCCAGCCCTTCTCCCGGGGGGGGAGAAGGGAGCACCCCCCTCTCCCGCCGGGAGAGGGGTAGGGGTGAGGGAACCCGCGTGGATACTGGCGTTGCGGCAGATTTCGTCAACCCCACTGCCTTTCCCAGGGTAAACGCACATGGACCGGACACAGTTTGAAATGAAACGCCGTATCGCTCTGCGCAAAGACGCCGAGGCGCAACTGGCTAACGTCCCTGCTGCGGTTTCGCCCATCCGTTCTCCCGAGAAACTGCTGCACGAACTCCAGGTGCATCAGCTTGAGCTGGAGATGCAGAATGAAAAGCTGCGACGCGCCTATGCCGCGCTGGAGGAATCCCGGGATCGCTTTGTGGATCTCTATGAATTTGCCCCCGTCGGCTATCTTTCGCTTACTCGCGAGGGGCTGATCTCCGAAATAAATCTCACCGGCGTTGCCCTTCTGGGAGGAATTCGCAAGAAGCTGGTAAACCGGCGTTTCGCAAACCTTGTCGTCCCTGAGGATAGAGACCGCTGGCATCGCCATTTCGTGTACACGTTGCAGCACGGCGAGACGCAAAATTGTGAACTGGCACTCACCCGCATTGATGGCTCGATCCTTCATGCACGCCTGGATTTCCTGTTGTATACCTCGAACAGCGCATCTTCGACCGTGCGTGTCACCATTACTGACATCACCGAGTCAAAACGTGTTGAAAACGAACTGATTTCAATGCGGCACCAGTTGCAGGCCACGCTCGATGCCATTCCAGACCTCTTGTTCGAGCTTGGACCGGAAGGTCGTATCTTTGACTATCATTCTCCGCGCACCGACTTTCTGGCCACGCCGCCCGGGGCATTCATCGGGAAAACGCTCTCCGATGTCTTTCCTCCGGATGTCGTAAAAGTCTGCTCGCTGGCAATGCAGGAAGCGAATGAAAAGGGATACTCGATCGGCAAACAATACGCACTGGAGCGGGCGCATGGCAAATTGTGGTTTGAACTTTCTGTTTCCCACAAACCTGTCGAGTTCGCCCAGCATCCCCACTTCATCTTCCTCGCGCGCGACATCACCGATCGCAAACAAGCCGAAGAGCAGATTCACAACATGGCTTTTTACGACACATTGACCAGGCTCCCCAATCGCAGCTTGCTCAATAACCGTCTGGACCAGGCCATGGCGGCCAGTAAACGCACTGGACGCTATGGCGCCCTGATGTTCCTTGACCTGGATGACTTCAAGCCCATAAATGATAAATATGGACATGATGTCGGAGATCTGCTGCTGGTCGAAGTAGCGAACCGTATCAGCAGTTGTGTGCGCGGAATGGATACCGTTGCACGTTTCGGTGGCGATGAATTCATGGTGATGCTCGGTGAACTGGACACGGATATGACCGAATCCGCCTCGCAAGCAGATATCGTTGCCAAGAAGATCCGCAGCGTCCTCGCCAAACCCTACGAGCTGAAAATCCAGATGGCGGACAATGGCAAAAAAACCATTGCGCACAAATGCACGGTGAGCATAGGCATCAAGCTGTTCATCAACCACGAGGCCGGCGCAAAAGATATTGTCAAATGCGCTGATATAGCGATGTATCAAGCCAAAGAGGCGGGGCGCAACCAAGTTCGGTTTTATGCGCCCTAAGGGGCTGAACCGGCCGAATAACCAAGGCAATCCAGTGCCCAGATTTCTCTTCCTGAGCTTGCCACAATGCCGCCGGGCAAAAACCCCACCGGCTGACCCGATGCCGCATCCATGCCGTTTGCGCCCATATCAGGCCGGATTTTGCAAGGTCTGCTCCAGCGCCAACACCCGCCGCGTGGTGGCCAGTACGGTATCGGGATTGAGACTCATGGAATCGATGCCGATTCTGACCAGGTATTCGGCCATCTCGGGATAGTCCGACGGCGCCTGCCCGCAAATACCGGCGTGACGGCCGTTGCGTTTCGCGCCCGCCACCGCCAGGCGCAGCATTTCCTTCACGCCGGGGTCGCGCTCGTCGAAATCGAAGGCCACGATCTCGGAGTCGCGGTCCACGCCCAGGGTCAACTGGGTCAGGTCGTTGGAGCCGATGGAGAAACCGTCGAACAGTCGGGCGAAGGCGTCGATCTGGATCACGTTGTTGGGTATCTCGCACATGACGTAGATCTCCAGGCCGTTGTCGCCGCGCTTCAGGCCGTGGCCCGCCATGGCCGCCAGCACTTTTTCGCCTTCCTGCACGCGGCGGCAGAACGGAATCATCAGCTTCACATTGGTCAGGCCCATCTCGTCGCGCACCCGCTTCATCGCCGCGCACTCCAGGGCAAAGCCGTCGGCGTAGGCCGGATGGGCATAGCGGGCCGCGCCGCGGAAGCCGATCATCGGGTTGGCCTCTTGCGGTTCGAAGAATACGCCGCCCAGCAGGGAAGCGTATTCATTGCTCTTGAAATCGCTCATGCGCACCACGCAGGGCTTCGGATAGACCGCGGCGGCGATGGTGGCGACGCCCTCGGACAGCGTCTTGACGAAGAAGTCCTCGGGGCTGTCGAAGGCAACGCTCAAGGCGGCGATCTTCGCGCGCGTCGCCTCGTCCACCTGCTCCGGGTGGCTGAGCGCCATCGGGTGCACCTTGATGTATTCGTTGATGATGAATTCCATGCGCGCCAGTCCGATGCCGTCCACCGGCAGGGCGGCGAGACTGAAGGCCTGATCCGGATTGCCCAGGTTCATCATGATCTCGGTCTTCGGCCGCCCGAGCTGGCTGAGATCGGTTTTCTGGACGTCGAATGCCAGGATGCCTTCATAGACATTCCCGGTCTCGCCCTCGGCGCAACTGACGGTGACCGCCTGGCCGTTTTTAAGAACCCCGGTGCCGTTGCCGCTCCCCACGATCGCGGGGATGCCGAGTTCGCGGGAGACGATGGCGGCGTGGCAGGTGCGGCCGCCGCGGTTGGTCACGATCGCGGCGGCGGTTTTCATGACCGGCTCCCAGTCGGGCGTCGTGGTGTCGGCCACCAACACCTCGCCGGGCCGGAAATCGCTCAGGTGCGCGACGTCATCGATGACGCGCACGTTGCCCGCGCCGATCCGGGTGCCGACGGCGTTCCCCTGCAGCAGCACCGCCGATCTCTCCTTGAGATGGTAGATTTCCAGCATCGCGCCCTGGCGCTGCGACGCCACCGTTTCCGGCCGCGCCTGCACCATGTATATCTGCCCGTCGATGCCATCCTTCGCCCATTCCATGTCCATGGGCTTGTTAAAACCGGCCTTTGTCGAATAGTGGTTCTCGACCTTGATGGCGTAATCGGCCAGCACCATTACATCGGCGTCCGTAATGCAGAAGCGGTTTCGTTCATCGGGAGTGGTGTCGATGTTCTTCGTATACTCCACGGCGATGTTGGCCGTGTTGAGCGTGTCGGTGAAGATCATCCTTTTCTCTTTGCTGCCCAGACGGCGCTTGAGGACCGTGCGATAGCCCATGTTGAAGCTGGGCTTGTGGACATGGAAGCTGTCCGGGTCGATGGTGCCCTGGACGACGTTCTCGCCCAGGCCCAGAGCGGCATTGATGAACACCACGTCCCTGAAGCCGGTTTCCGTATCGAGCGAAAACATCACGCCGCTGGCGCCGATGTCGCTGCGCACCATTTTCATGACCACCACGGAAAGATGGACCTTGAAATAATCGAAGCCGTTGTCGTACTTGTAGTGGATGGAGCGGTCGGTGAAGTTGGACGCCAGGCAGCGCTGGTAGGCGCTGAGCAGGGCCTCCTCGCCGCTGATATGGAGATAGGTGTCGTTCTGTCCGGCGAACGAAGCCTGCGGGGAATCCTCGGCGGTGGCGGAGGAACGCACCGCCAGGGAAACGCCCTCGCCGTATTCCTGCCTGAGACGGGCATAAGCCTCAAGAATCGCCGCCTTGAGGTCATCGGGCAAGGCGCAGCCGTGCACGATCGCGCGCGCCCTGGCGCCGCGTGCCTGCAAGTCCCCGATATCGCCGGGGTCGAGGCCGTCGAGCGCCTCATGCAACAGCGGCCAGGCGTCATTGTGGTCGAGCACGTAGCGGTAGGCGGCGGCCGTGACGGCGAAGCCGTTGGGGACGCGCACGCCCGTGCCTGTAAGATTGCGGTACATCTCTCCCAGCGAGGCGTTCTTGCCGCCGACCAGCGGCACGTCGTCGATGCCGATCTCATTGAACCAGCGGATATGGGCTTGCACATCAGCCATGGTGTTTCTCCCGTTGCGAATGGAACAAGCGCCGCCATGCCGCCTTCATTCCGATGCCGTCTGAAGAATCCGGCGCTGGCGGCGGTCAGGTCACTCCGAGGCTTCCATCGTGGCCAGATATTCGCCCCGCTGCGCGGCGCCGTTCAATCGCGCCCGCTTGAGCAAGGCCCGTTGCGCCGCGGCGACGTTCTCCTCCTTGCCCTGCCAGGCTTGCAGCACGGGCTGCTGCAAGGCGCGGCCATAGGAAAACGAGAGCAGCCAGGGCGCGGGGGGAAACCCGGCATTCATGGCGTTGAGGTTGGCCGTCGCCTCTTCCGGCCCCAGCCCGCCGGAAAGGAAATTGATGCTCGGCACGGCCGCCGGAACGGTGCGCCGGAACACCCGCAGCGTCGCCGCGGCGATTTCCTCGGCGCTCGCCCGTACCGGGTGATCCTTGCCCGGCAGCACCATGTTGGGTTTGAGGATCATGTGCTCCAGCACCACGTGGTGGCGGTGCAGGGCATGAAAAATTTCCTTCTGCACCGCTTCGGTCACCTCGGCGCAGCGCGCCAGGCTGTGGTCGCCGTCGATCAACACTTCCGGCTCGACGATGGGCACGATGCCCTGTTCCTGGCATACCGCCGCATAACGCGCGAGCATCTCGGCGTTGGCGGAGACGCCCAGCGGCGTGGGATTGCGCTCGGTGATCGCGTACACCTCGCGCCATTTGGCGAAACGCGCACCCTGGCTTTTATAGTGCTGCAGGCGCTCCGCCAGGCCGTCCAGGCCATAGGTGATGAGGTCGCCGGGCGACAGCGCCAGCGGCCCCTTGCCCTTGTCCACCTTGATGCCGGGAACGATGCCGCGCCGCGCCAGCACCTCGGGCAGCGGCGTGCCATCCGCGCTGCGCTGGCCAAGCGTCTCTTCGAACTGGATCACGCCGCTGATATAGTCCTCGATGCCGGGAGCGGCAAACAGCAACGCGCGGTAGGCGCGGCGATTCTCCTCGGTGGACGCCACGCCGATCGGCGCAAAGCGCTTGGCGATGGTGGGCTGGCTCTCGTCGGCGGCGAGAATGCCCTTGCCCGCTTGCACCATCTGCCCGATGGTAGCCTGAAGTTCGTCTGCAATAGTCATGATTGATCTCCTGTGAATTTGGGTTCCTGTTGCACCTTACAGGTCGAAAGACTGCCCGATCTCGGGCATCTCCACCTGCGTATTTTCGAGCAGCGTCCCGAACTGGCGCATGACTTCTTCTTCGCCATGAACCAGAAAAGTTCGCGCGGCACCCACGCGCTGATGCCAGGCGAGCAATTCAGCGCGGTCGGCATGCGCGGAAAAGCCGTTGATGGTGTGGATGCGCGCGCGCACCGGAATTTCTTCGTCAAACAGGCGGATGGTTTTCGCCCCGTCGATGATCTGGCGCGCGAGCGTGCCTTTGGCCGCGAAGCCGACGAAGATCACGCTGGAATTCTGCCGCCACAGATTGTGCTTGAGGTGGTGGCGTATCCGTCCGCCGGTCGCCATGCCCGATCCGGCGAGGACGACGGCACCGCCGCTGATGCGATTGATATCCATCGAATCCGCCGTTTCACGGGTGTAATGCAGGCCCGGCAGCATGAAGGGGTCGCGCCCGTGCCCAAATTCGGCAAAGGCTTCGGAATCGAAGCATTCCGGATGGCGGCGAAAAATCTCGGTGGCCGAAATCGCCATGGGCGAATCCAGGAATACCTGCATGCTCTTGCTGAGGCGGCCGCTTTCCACGCCCTCGCGCAAGTAATAAAGCAGTTCCTGCGCGCGCTCCAGCGCGAAGGTGGGAATGATGACATTGCCGCCGCGCCGGAAGGTGTCCTCGATGGCCTGATAGAACTCCTCGACCGAGGGCTGCAGCGGCTTGTGCAGGCGGTCGCCGTAGGTCGTTTCCATCACCACCGCATCAACCCTGGAGGGCGGCACCGGATCGCGCAGCAGCGGCCGACCGCTATTGCCGAGGTCGCCCGAGAAAGCCACGCTGCGGCTGCGCCCATCTTCTTCCAGGTACAGGCAGATGCTGGCCGAACCGAGAATATGTCCGGCATCGAGGAAGGAAGCGCGCAGGCCCGGAGCAAGCGCCAGGCTCTGGCCGTAAGCCGCATTGCGGCCGAAATAGTCAAGCGTGTCGAGCGCGTCCAGCGTGGTATAGAGCGGCTGGGGAACCTCCTCGCTGCCGCGCCGGGCAGCCTTGCGCCCCTGGTATTTGGCTTCTTCTTCCTGCAGACGGGCGGCATCGAGCATCACCACGCGCGCCAGTTCGCGCGTCGCGGCGGTGGCAATGATCTCGCCGCGGAAGCCGCGCTTGACCAGCAGCGGCAAACGGCCGCAATGATCCAGGTGCGCATGGGTCAGCAGCACGAAATCGATAGCCGCGGCGTCAAAACCGAACGGCGCCGCGTTTTCCTCGCTGAGTTCACGTCCGCCCTGATACAGCCCGCAGTCGATCAATACGCGCTTGCCGGCGCACTCCACGAGATGGCAGGAACCGGTTACGCCGCGATCGGCGCCGTGAAAAGAAATTTTCAAGCCATTCTCCTAGGTTGAACTACCAAGCATGTCTGGTGAGTGTACCGCTTTATCCCGCCCATCCCAAGGCCAGCAACAGCGCCCACACCGCCAGCCCGCCGCCCAATACCCAGCCGATGTCCAGTTTGAAGCCGCGTGCGGCCACAAACGCCGCAGCGGCGAAAGCCAGCAACAAAGGGCTATCCAGCGCCACATGCCCCAATTGCCACAGCGTTGCCGCCAGCAGGCCGACGAAGGCGGCGAGCACGCCGGCCAGCGCGCCTCGCACCCGCTGCAGGTGCTTGATGCGGCCGAATACTTCGGTGAACACCAGGGTCATGGCGATGGATGGCGCGAAGATGGCAAAGGTGGCCAGTGCCGCGCCCAGCACGCCCCCCAGCTTGTAGCCGATGAAAGCGGCGGTGAGCAGGACCGGGCCGGGGGTGATCTGCCCCAGCGCCAGGCCGTCGAGAAATTCGCGCTGGCTGACCCAGCCGTGCGCCTGCACCACCTCGGCCTGCATCACGCCGATGATGGCCATGCCGCTGCCGAAGGCGACGGAACCGATCTTGAACAGCGAGACGACGAGTTGGCCAAGCGGGGTGCCGAACAAGCGCGCCGCGATTGCGCTGGCGACGATGACCATCACCAGCGTCATCACGGCGATCAGCCGCCGGCGGGACGTGGCCGTCGCCGGCGCCGGGGAGGCGGCGCCCCGTCTGGAAATGGCCAGGGCACCCAGGCCCAGCGCCGCCAGCGAAACGAGAACCGCGTTGACCTTGAACAGCAGGGCGATGAAAGCCGCCAGCGCGATGAACAACTCGATGCGGCCTTTGATCGCCTGTTGCCCGAGGTTGAGCGTGACGTTGGCAAGCACGCCGATCACCAGCGCTTCCAGACCGAGAAACAGTTTGTGTACCCAGGGCAGCTCACCCCCGGCGAAATAGGCGGCGGAAAGCGCCGTGACCAAAACAAAGGCCGGCAGCACAAAGCCCAGCGTCGCCGCGAGCGCGCCCGGCACGCCGCGCAACCGGTAGCCCACATAGGCGGTGAAGTCCACCATGATCGGGCCGGGATAGAGCTGCACCATCGCCAGTCCCTCGCTGGTTTCTTCCTCCGTGAGCCAGCCGCGCCGGATCACCAGCGCGCGCAGCTTCTGCAAAATCGCCATGCCGTAAGCGGTGAGGCCGATTTCCAGAAAGGCGAGGAAGATCGTGCGCAGGGGGACA
>JAQTLK010000011.1 GCA_028714955.1 Sulfuricella sp. | reverse complement strand
GGCGCATCTCCTCGACCCGCGCCAGGACTTCCTCGCGATCGTGGCCGTGGATCATGCAGAACAGGTTGTAGCGCCAGGCCGGCAAGCGCCGGGGACGACGGTAGCACAGGGTGACGAACTCCAGCTTGCCGAGGCACGAACCGAGCTGGCTCACTTCCTCGTCGGGGATGTCCCACACCACCATGGCGTTGGCGCGGTAACCCAGCTCGTGATGGCGCACCACCACCCCCATGCGCTTGATCACACCCAGGCGAAACAGTTTCTTCACCCCGTCGATCACCTCCGTCTCCAACATAGCAACGGTCTCCCCGACGGCCGCGAAAGGACGTTCGACCAGAGGCAGGCCGGATTGAATGGCGGCGATCAGGCGGCTTTCCTGCTCGCTTGGAAGGTAGGGCTGTTGCTGCACGCCGGTATGGCTTTCGATGAACGAGTCGCTCTTGCGCTTGCAGCCGGTCATGTCGAAGCCAAGGTCGATGTGATAGTCCTCCACCAGGGGCAGGAAAAGCATCTTGCTGCCGGCGCGCTCCTCGATTTCCTTGAGCACCCGCTGCAACGCCACTTCATCCGGCGCGGTCACCACGAACCACAGGTTGTAAAGATGTTCGCGCTGGTAATTGTGGTTGACCTCGGGGTAGCTGCTCACCATCTGCGCCACCTCGTCCAGCCGGTCTTCCGCGACCGCCAGCGCCGCCAGCGTGCTGGCGCCGATGCTGCGCGGGCGGAACACGGCGCCGACCCGGCTCACCGTGCCTTGCTGCTGCAGCCGCGCCAGCGACTGCAGCACTTCGGCCTGCCCTACGCCCAGGCGCGCGGCAATCGACGCGAACGGCCTCGGCTCGAGCGGGAAATCGTGCTGGTAATCGTTGAGCAGACGAAGTTCCTGGGCTGCGTTCATAATCCGGTCCGATTGGCGCGGTGGGTGAAGAAAATGCCGCTCGGATTATCGGCGGGAAGCACGGCCTGCACGGCATAGGTCTCGCTATCGTAAACCGTCAGCCTGTTTTCATCGCGCGCGGAAATCCATACGGACTCGCCGCGCGGCGTGAATTCGAGATGCAGCACGCCTTTGCCAGGCTTGAGCGTCTTCACGATCTTGCGGCTCGGCACATCGATGACCTGCACGGTGTCGTTATCGGGAAAGGCGAAATTCACCCAGACCTGGCGGTCGTCCGGTCGCGCCACGACGAACACAGGTTGCCCATGCACCGGGATATGGGCGACTTCCTGCCAGGTGTTCTGATCGATGACCAGTACCTCGTGGCGCCCCACGGCCGGCACCAGCAGTTCGTTGCCGGTTGCCGCCCAGCCTTCCATATGCGGCATCTTGAACACCGGCAGCTTCTGCTCTCCCTTGCCGTAATGGTTGAGCACCCGCTTCACGCCGGCTTCCGGATGCCACAAGTCGAGCAATGCCAGGCCATCCTCGCCGAACAGCCCGGCCAGGTAGTAGCGCCCGTCCGCCGTAATCATGGCGTCATAGGGCTCCTTGCCGATATGGGTAAATTTCTGCAGCGCGGGATGCGCCGGGTTTTTCAGGTCCCCTACCCAGATCTCGCCGCCATTGAACAGGCTCCACACAAAACGGTTGCCGGGCGCATCGACCAGCCCGACCACCTTGGAAGGCTGGCCAGCCGCGTCAATGGCAGGAATATCCGCGACCAGGTCGAGCGTTGCCGAGTCGAACACCTTGACCCCGCCAGGGGTGTAATTGGCCACCGCCACCAGCTTGCCGTCCTGGGAAATGGCGCCGCCGATGCTGTTGCCGGATTGCATGACACGCTTGACAATCCGCATTCCCAGCAGGTCGACCTTGGTCAGGCCGCCATCGCGGCCGAAAACGAAGGCATAGCGGCCATCACGGGAGTAATTCACCGAAGCATGAGAAAGATCCCCCAGTCCGGCGATGTGCCCCAGCACCGAACGGCCGCTGGTTTCGACCACTTCGACACTGCCGGTGGCGCGCTCGATCACGACACCGAGGTCACCCGTACCGCGCAGGGGCACATTCGCGCACCCCGCCAGGGCAAGCATTGTCAGGGCAAGAAAACTATTGCGGCTTAACATCGGGGAACCCCTGTTTAAGGTTTTCAACAATCCAGGCTGCCTCGGCTTCGCTCAGGAACGCCTGCCAGGGCGGCATTGGCGTACCCGGACGGCCATACAGAATGCTTGCCACCAGGCCGCTATCGGGCTTCCCCCTGAGCGACTCGGGCGTCAGGGGGAGACCGAGCCCCCCCGTCAGGCGCATGCCGTGACACGAGCCGCAGTCGTTACGCACCATGCGGATCAACTCGTTGCGGCGTGCCGTATCAGGTGTTGCCGGGTCGGCGCAGGCCGCCCCGGCGGAAAAGAACAAGGAGCCCAGCGCCAGCCACACGGGAAACGCTCCACATGGCCGCCGGGCCCGGACCGGAACGGAAGCCGCCCGGGCGGCCCCCGCTCCTCCGCTTAATGCGCCAGTACCCATTCCACCAGCGTCTTGATGTCAGCATCGCTGACTTTCGGGCTATTGGGCGGCATCGGAATCTGCCCCCAAACCCCCGTACCGCCTTCCTTCACTTTCTTGATCAGCTTGGCCTCGGCTTCCTTGTCGCCCTTGTATTTCTTGGCAACATCCTGATAGGAAGGGCCAACCAGTTTCTTGTCGATGGTATGGCAGCCCAGGCAATTGCTGGCTTTCGCCAGCGCCTCGCCTTTCGCCATGTCCACCGCGGCATTGGCAGTCTGCACGCCCAGCAGGCAAGCTCCCGCGAGAATCGCGGCATAGCGTTTCTTCATGACATTATCCTTTGAGTATCTCTGACTTTCCAGGAAACCGGGTGCCCGGAATGCCACTCTTGTTGCCATGGCTTGTCCCTTGCGCCCGGTCGTTCATCAGGTCAAAGCAGGTTAGTAAATATCGTGCTGCGTGTTGTAGACATTGAATTTACCGGTCGGCGTAATGATCGCGGGATCCCTGATCACTGTTTTCAATTCGCGCGTCTTGTCATCCACGACCACGATGGCGGATTCCTTGTCCTTGGCGCTCCACACCGAGAACCAGACTTCATCGCCCGCCGCGTTGTACTCAGGCTGCACGATACGCTTGGCGCCATCGCCCAGGCCGGACCACTCGCCAATCGGCAGGACCTTGTAGCCGTTTTCCAGATGGTTGATATCGAACACCGCGACTGACTGGCTCAGCTTCGCATCAGGATTCAGAGGCGTATCCACCCAAAGGTTCTTGGACTTGGGATGGGTCTTGATGAACAGCGAGCCACCGCCCTGCCCCTTGAGGGTACGCACCACTTTCCAGGCATTCTGCTTGTGCTTGACCGGGTCGGTGCCGATCAGGCTGATGGTCTCGTCGCCAAGGTCAGAAGTCGCCCAAACCGGTCCGAATTTCGGATCGACGAAGTTGGCGCCGCGGCCGGGGTGAGGCGTCTTGCCCACATCGATCAGCTTCACCAGCTTGTCTTCCTTGGTATCGATCACCGCGATCTTGTTGGAGGCGTTGGCAGCATCCATGAAGTAGCGCCCGGTCGAGTCGAAGCCGCCGTCATGTAGGAAGCGGGCGGCATCGATCACGGTCATCTTCAGATTGTTGAGATCGGTGTAGTTGACCATGTAAACCTTGCCGGTTTCCTTGGCGTTGATCACGAATTCCGGATGGAAGTGGGAGGACACGATGGCCGCCACGCGGGGCTCCGGGTGATATTCCTGCGGATCGACCGTCATGCCGCGAGTCGATACGATCTTGCGCGGCTTGAGCGTATCGCCGTCCATGATCACGAACTGAGGCGGCCAGTAGGTTCCGGCAACAGCGAGCTTGTCTTCAAAGCCCTTGAACTTGGAGGTTTCGACGGAACGGGCTTCCAGACCGATCTTGATCTCGGCCACGGTCTCGGGCTTGTCCATCCACAGGTCGATCAGGTCGATCCTGGCATCGCGGCCAATCACGTAGAGGTAGCGGCCGGACGCGGACATGCGCGAAATATGCACGGCGTAGCCGGTCTTGATCGTCTCCACGATCTTCTTGGTGTCACCGTCGATCAGCGCAATCTTGCCGGCATCGCGCAGCGTCACCGAGAACAGGTTCTTCAGGTTGAGCTTGTTCATTTGCTTGGTGGGACGCTTCTCAGGCGGGATCAGCAATTTCCAGGACGCCTCCATTTCCTTCATGCCATATTCGGGCGGAGTCGGCGGTTCCTGCTGCACGTAGCGCGCCATCAGGTCCACTTCCTGCGGCGTCAGTTCGCCGGAGGTGCCCCAGTTGGGCATGCCGGCGGGAGAACCATAGTTGATGAACGTCTTGAGGTATTCGGTGCCGCGCTCCAAAGTGATGTTCGGGGTCAGCGGCTTGCCGGTCGCACCCTTGCGCAGAACGCCGTGGCAGCCCGCGCAGCGCTGGAAGAAAATCTCTTTCCCGTGCTGGAATTCCGCCTCGGTCATGGGCGGGGCCTTGGGATTGATATTCTGGTGCATGGGCTCGTTCTGGAGCGGGGATCCGCCTGCCTGTTCGTAAGCCTGCTCTGCCTTGCCTATGTCGTGCCCGGCAGTTTCCTGCGCATAGGCGGTGCTTACCGCAAAAGGCAAAACCGCCAGCGTCATCAACCCCAACATCGCTTTCTTCGTCTGCTTCATCACATACCCCCTTCTGAAATGTAAATTAAGTACATCGATAGGCCAACACTTCCTCCTTGGCTCTGCATCGCATGGTCAAACAAACCCATTTCAGGATCATTGATATAGATCAATAATAAAAAGATTCGTGAAAACTTATGGCAACAGGACTCACACAAGCCGGATGAGAACCTTTATACCTAAATTGAGTTAGAGCAGTTGGCAGGCTTATTGTACTGCAAAGACAGGCATGCTCGAATGGAATCCGGCAATAACCATTTCCTTGATGTGGATCAATTTCACATGTCACACCATGGGACTACGATGCTTCAAACGACTTCAAGTGGAGAAGCACAGCATGGATCCATCCCGCCGCAGTTTCCTGCGCGGACGCCCGGAGCGCGGCACGCAAGCCGTGCGTCCGCCGTGGAGCTTGCCTGAGGCACGTTTCACCCAACGCTGCACGCGCTGCGGCGATTGTATCCAGCGCTGCGAAACCGGGGTGCTGCAAAAGGGTGACGGCGGCTTTCCGGAAATCCGCTTTGCTGCTGGCGGCTGCAGTTTCTGCGGAGAATGCGTGGAGGCATGCAAGCCCGGCGCGCTTCATATAACGCCCGGGGCGAAACCGTGGCTGTTCAAGGCATCCATTGGAATTTCCTGCCTGACTCGGCAAAAGGTGGTTTGCCGCACTTGCGGCGAGCATTGCGAAAGGGGCGCCATCCGCTTTCGCCTGGAAAGAGGCGGCATAGCCACGCCGCAAGTCGATCCCGCCAGCTGCAACGGCTGCGGCATGTGCGTGGCGGACTGCCCCAGCCACGCCATCACGCTTCATTCCGCCGAAAAATTTGAAGAGGCCCTCGCATGAATATTGCCAGTTTGGTACTACGCGCACATCCCGACCGGCTCGCTGCCCTGAAAAAAGCGGTCTGCGCCATCCCCGGCTCCGAAGTTCACGCCATAAGCAGCAAGGACGGGCAGATGATCATTACCGTGGAAGACACCCCGGATCATGCCTGCGCGGATGCACTGGTAAAAGTACAACAACTCGACCACGTGATGTCCATCACGCTGGCTTACGAACATTCCGAACCCGACTGTTAAGGAGATGCCATCATGACTATGAACCGACGCGACTTCATCAAGGTCAACGCTATCGCCGCCGCCGCGGCAAGTGCAGGCATCTCGCTGCCTGCCATCGCCACAAAGGCCCAGGAAGCCGCAGCCAGCACCGACATCCGCTGGGATAAAGCGTGCTGCCGTTTCTGCGGCACCGGCTGCTCGGTGTTGATCGGCACCCAGAACGGTCGCGTCGTCGCCACCCAGGGTGACCCGGATGCGCCCGTCAATCGCGGCCTGAACTGCATCAAGGGTTATTTTCTTTCCAAGATCATGTATGGTGGCGACCGCCTGACTCAGCCAATGCTGCGCAAGAAGAACGGGGTCTATGACAAGAACGGCGAATTCACCCCCGTCTCCTGGGACGAAGCCTTCGGCGTCATGGCCCAGAAATGGAAGGAAACCCTGAAAAAAGATGGCCCCGCCGGCGTGGGCATGTTCGGCTCCGGGCAGTGGACCATCTGGGAAGGCTACGCCGCCAGCAAATTGATGAAAGCCGGCTTCCGCTCCAACAACATCGACCCCAACGCCCGCCACTGCATGGCATCGGCCGTGGCCGGCTTCATGCGCACGTTCGGCATGGACGAACCGATGGGCTGTTACGACGATATCGAGAATGCCGACAATTTCGTGCTGTGGGGTCCCAACATGGCCGAGATGCACCCCATCCTGTGGTCGCGCATCACCGACCGGCGGCTTTCCCATCCCAATTGCGAAGTACATGTGCTCTCGACCTTCGAGCACCGCTCCTTCGAGCTGGCCGACAACGGTATGATATTCGTGCCGCAGACCGACCTGGCGATCATGAATTACATCTGCAACCACATCATCCAGAGTGGCAAGGTCGATCACGACTTCATCAAGAAACACGCCAATTTCAAGATCGGCGAAACCGACATCGGTTATGGCCTGCGCCCCAACAATCCACTGGAGAAGGACGCCCAGTTCAACGGCTATCCCGGCCCGGACGGCAAGCCCAAGCACAACCCCAACGATGCCAGGGACAGCAACTTCGAGGAATTCAAGAAATTCGTCTCGGAATACACGCTGGAAAAGACAGAAAAACTATCCGGCGTGCCGGCCGCCAACCTCAAGCGCCTGGCCGAACTCTATGCCGACCCGAAGAAAAAGGTCGTCTCTTACTGGACCATGGGCTTCAACCAGCACACGCGCGGCAGTTGGGCCAACAACATGATCTACAACATCCATCTGCTGGTAGGCAAGATCTCCGAGCCCGGCAATGGCCCGTTCTCACTCACCGGGCAGCCATCCGCCTGCGGCACGGCGCGCGAAGTGGGCACCTTTTCCCACCGCCTGCCCGCCGACCTGGTGGTGACCAACCCCGAGCACCGCAAACATGCCGAGGAAATCTGGCAGTTGCCAGAAGGCACCATCCCCGACAAGATCGGCTTGCACGCCGTCGCCCAGAGCCGCGCGCTCAAGGATGGCAAGCTCAAGTGCTACTGGACCCAGACTACCAACAACATGCAGGCCGGCCCCAACATCAACGGCGAAACCTATCCGGGCTGGCGCAATCCGGCCACCTTCATCGTGGTGTCTGACGCCTATCCGACAGTTTCCGCCATGGCGGCTGACCTGATCCTGCCCGCCGCGATGTGGGTGGAGAAGGAAGGCGCATATGGCAACGCCGAGCGGCGCACGCAATTCTGGCGCCAGCAGGTCAAGGCGCCAGGCGAAGCACGTTCCGACCTGTGGCAGTTGATGGAGTTTTCCAAGCACTTCAAGATCGAGGACGTCTGGCCTGCCGAACTGATCGCAAAGAAACCCCAGTACAAGGGCAAGACCTTGTTCGATGTGCTGTACAAGAACGGCGTGGTCAACAAATTCCCCATGGCCGAGCTCAAAACCGTAAACCAACACGCCATCAAGGATTACAGGAACGACGAATCCGATGCCTACGGCTTTTATGTCCAGAAGGGCCTGTTCGAGGAGTATGCAAAGTTTGGCCGCGGTCACGGCCACGATCTGGCGCCCTTCGACATGTACCACAAGGCGCGCGGCCTGCGCTGGCCGGTAGTGGACGGCAAGGAAACGCTGTGGCGCTACCGCGAAGGCTACGATCCCTACGTGAAAAAAGGCGAAGGCATCCGCTTCTACGGTCAAAAAGACGGCAAGGCGGTGATTTTTGCGCTGCCCTATCAGCATCCGCCCGAAATGCCGGACAAGGATTTCGACCTCTGGCTGTGCACCGGCCGCGTGCTGGAACACTGGCACACCGGCTCAATGACGCAGCGCGTTCCCGAACTGCACCGCGCCGTACCCGAAGCGCAGGTCTTCATGCACCCGGACGATGCCAAGAAACGCGGCCTGCAGCGCGGCATGCTGGTCAAGGTCAGTTCGCGCCGCGGTGAAATCAAGGCGCGTATCGAGACCCGCGGCCGCAACAAACCTCCTGTGGGATTGGTGTTCGTGCCGTTCTTCGACGAAGCCCGGCTGGTGAACAAGCTCACCCTTGATGCCACCTGCCCGATCTCGAAACAAACCGACTTCAAGAAATGCGCCGTCAAGGTCACCAAGGTGTAAGGGATAAAACGTGAACGCTGAAACGACAGCAAACCAGCCAGCTTCAAAAGCGCGTCGGCGCTTCTTGAACAGCATCGCCGGTGCGGCGGGGGCCGGTTGCCTGATGGCGCTGGGGGTGGGCCTTTACGCCCGGCAGGCGAGCGCGCTGCCGTCGCAGGCCTTGCGTCCGCCTGGTGCGCGCGGCGAGGCGCAGTTCCTCTCGGCCTGCATACGCTGTGGTTTGTGCGTGCGCGACTGCCCCTACAACACGCTCAAGCTGGCCACGCTGGGGAGTTCCGTGGCAACCGGCACGCCGTATTTCGAAGCCCGCGCCATTCCCTGCGAAATGTGCGATGACATCCCCTGCGTCAAGGCTTGCCCAACCGGGGCACTGGACCGTGAACTCAGCGACATCAGCAAGGCGAGGATGGGCCTCGCCGTTCTGACTGACCATGAAACCTGCCTCAATTTCCTTGGACTGCGCTGCGATGTGTGTTATCGAGTGTGCCCGGTGATCGACAAGGCCATCACCCTGGAAATCGTGCACAACCCGCGCTCCGACCGCCATGCCATGCTGCTGCCGACGGTTCATTCCGATTACTGCACAGGTTGCGGCAAGTGCGAGAAGTCCTGCGTCCTGCCGGTAGCCGCGATCAAGGTTTATCCGATCAAGCTCGCCAAGGGAAAATTACCCGAGCATTACCGCAAGGGCTGGGAGGAAAAAGCCAAAGCTGGGGGATCGCTGATCGGCGACCAGATAAAACTGCCCGTGCGCGGACTTGAGGAGACGGCACCGTGAGCGCCATCCCCTCCGGCAAGAGCTCGCCAGAGCGCCCTGGCCTTGAGGCCATCGCGGTGAAAGGCTGGCTGCGCGCAAACAAATGGCTGTTTCTGCGGCGTCTGAGCCAGCTCGGCATCCTCGCGCTGTTTCTGCTCGGCCCTTGGGCCGGCATCTGGATCGTCAAGGGCAACCTTTCTTCCAGCCTGACGCTGAAAACGCTGCCGCTCACCGACCCCTATGTGCTGCTGCAATCCCTTGCAGCCGGCCATTTCCCCTACCGGACAGCACTGATCGGAGCAGCCATCGTGGCAGCTTTCTATTTCCTGGTGGGCGGACGGGTTTATTGCAGCTGGGTGTGTCCGGTCAACCTGATCAGCGATGCCGCCGCCTGGGCGCGTCGCCGCCTCGGCCTCAAGAGCGGGCATGCACCTGACGCAAACACGCGCTACTGGCTGCTGGCCGGCACCCTGATCGCCGCCGGGGCGACCGGCTCGCTGGCCTGGGAATGGGTCAATCCGGTTTCCATCCTGCACCGCGGCCTGTTCTTCGGATTCGGCCTGGGCGGGTTCGTTCTGCTGGGTGTTTTCCTCTACGACCTGTTGCTGGCGCCACGCGGCTGGTGCGGGCATGTCTGCCCCATGGGCGCGTTTTACAGCCTGCTCGGGCGCTTCGCCCTGTTGCGCGTATCTGCGGCCAGGCGCAATGACTGCAACGACTGCATGGACTGCTTCAGGGTCTGCCCGGAGCCACAGGTCATCCGTCCAGCGCTCAAGCAGGTCGGCCAGCAGAGCCCCATTATCGACACCGGCAATTGCACCCTGTGCGGTCGTTGCGCCGATGTCTGCAGCAAGAATGTTTTCCAGATTACCCATCGTTTTAACCAAAGGAGCGAGTCATGAAGCCGACAGCCCGTATTTTCCGAAACCTGCTGCTCACACCACTATTTGCCGGCCTGCTGGCCGCGGCACCTCTGATGCTGCATGCCGCCCCGGGCGAAGGTGTCGCCAAGCTGCATTCACTGCGTGGAACCGATGTCCAGGCGCCCGATCCCGAAACCGACATGTTCAGACCGGAACGGGATCGCGGGCCGATCGAGCGCAATTTTGTCCAGCAACCGCCGATCATTCCACATACAGTGCAGAACTACACCATTACCAAAAATTTCAACAAGTGCATGGACTGCCATTCCTGGTCGCGTTACAAGGAAACCGGCGCCACCAAGATCAGCCTTACCCACTTCAAGGACCGTAGCGGCACCGACCATGCCAACATTTCGACACGGCGCTATTTCTGCCTGCAGTGCCATGTCCCTCAATCCGATGCAAAACCGTTGGTGGAAAACACCTTCAAGCCAGCCAGCGCCTTGCAATAAACGAGGGGAACGACATGAATGACACAACCATCAAGTCTGGCGGCCTGCGCGGCAAGATAAAGAAAGCCGGATGGGGCATCCTCGCCATTGCCTTTCTCGGCGGCATCCTTTTCTGGGGCGGATTCAATACGGTTCTCGAAATGACCAACCGCGAGGAATTCTGCATCTCCTGCCATGAAATGAAGGATAATGTGTATCAGGAATACCGCAACACGATCCACTACACCAATCGTACCGGCGTGCGCGCCACCTGTCCTGACTGCCACGTCCCCAAGGACTGGACGCACAAGATCATCCGCAAGATCCAGGCATCCAACGAGGTATACCACAAATTGCTGGGCAGCATCGACACGCCGGAAAAATTCAATGCCAAACGTCTCGAACTGGCCGAGCATGAATGGGCGCGCATGAAAAAAACAGACTCCAGGGAGTGCCGCAACTGTCACAACTATGCTTCCTTCGATTACTCCGCACAGGGCCGGCGCTCCAACACCATGCACCAGAAGGGCTTTGCCGAAGGCAAGACTTGTATCGACTGCCACAAGGGTATCGCTCACTCCCTGCCAGCGGTGGAACAAAACATCGGTGCTGCCAAAAATGGTGCGCCACCGGAAATATTCCATCCATCGACTGTTGAACCCAATGCGCCCAAAACCGCTGTTGCTCCGGCAGAAAGCTATTAGGGCGAGCCGTGGACCAGCAAAACAAGGAAAGCCCGCTTCGCAGACACCTGCCCTCAGGCCGCCAGGCGGTGGTTCATTTTATCGCCATGCTGACGCTTTCCTGCCTGCTGGGGCCGTGGCTCGGCCCCTTGCTGATCAACTGGATCAACCCGCCCCAGGCTTGGGGCCTCGCTGCCAGGATCGGCGATTATTCGCCGATGAACGTCCTGCTCTGGGGGTTCGCGTTCCTGATGTTCGAGGTGTTTATCTATACCGGTTGGCTGATCGCACAGGGGCGCAAAGACTGGGAAAAGGCGCAGCCGAAATCCTGGTATAACTAACCCGGATGCCTGATTCGGGTCAGCGCCAGCGCAGCGCCGCCTTTTCGTCGCTTTCGCGCGCATCCACCCAGCGTTCGCCTTCGGCGGTTTTTTCGCGCTTCCAGAACGGCGCCTCGGTCTTGAGGTAATCCATGATAAATTCGCACGCGGCGAACGTTTCGCCGCGATGGGCGCCAGTTACCGCCACCAGCACGATCTGGTCGGTCGGCTTGAGGTCGCCGACGCGATGAATCACCAGGGCATCGTAGATATCCCAGCGCCCTTCTGCTTGCTCGACAATGGCGGCGAGCGCCTTCTCCGTCATGCCGGGATAATGTTCCAGCGTCATGCCGGCAACGCTGTCGCCTTCGTTGATGTCGCGCACCAGGCCGACGAAGCTGGCGATGGCGCCGATTTTCGGGTTGCCCTGGCGCAGGGCGAGCAGTTCCGCGCCGACATCGAAATCTTCCTGCTGCACGCGGACGGCCATATCAGCCCCCGGTGACCGGCGGGAAAATGGCGATCTCGTCGCCGTCCTTGATCCCGCTCGCGGCGTCAGCCATGTCCTGGTTCACCGCCACGCGGAATGCCCGGCCTGGCGCGAGTTCATCTTCCCATACGCCGCCACGGAGACGCAACCAGGCCACCAGCCCGGCCACATCGCTCACATCGGCAGGCAAACCGACCCGTTCGGAGGATACGCCCAGCGCGTCACGCAAACGGGCAAAATACAGCACGGTCAGCATGGTTCAGCCCAGCAATTCGCTAAAGGGCGTGAACCTGATGGCATCGCCGCGCGCCACGGTCGAGCCTTCGCGGATTTCCGCCAGGCCCTCGCTCCACGCCACCGAAGTCAGCACGCCCGAGCCCTGATTGGGATAGATGACTACAGCCAAGGCCCCGTCTGCCCGCGCTTCCAGCCGGGCGCGCACGAATTCGCGCCGCTTGCCTGGCTTATGCCACTCGAAGGCGGCCGGCAGCCAATAGCTCCGTGGCGTCACCTTTTCCACGCCCTGGCAGCGCAGGATGTAGGGACGCACGAACAGGCAGAAAGTGGCGAAGGCTGAAACCGGGTTGCCCGGCAGGCCAATGAATGGCGTGTCATGCACGGTGCCGTAGGCGATGGGCTTGCCCGGCTTCATCGCCACTTTCCACATGTCGAGCTTGCCGGTGCGCGCCACCGCGGCTTTGACGTGGTCCTCTTCTCCCACCGAAACACCGCCGCTGGTGACGATCAGATCCGCCTCGCGCCATGCCTGGTCCAGCACTTCCACCGTGGCATCCAGACTGTCCGGCACGATGCCGAAATCCGCCACGCGGCAACCCATGCCTTCGAGCAGACCGAGCAGGGTGTAGCGGTTGGAGTTGTATATCTCGCCTTCCTGCAGCGACTCACCCGGCATGACGATTTCATCGCCGGTGAAGAACAGCGCCACGCGCAGCCTGCGATAGACCGGAATGTCCGCCAGGCCGATCGAGGCCGCCAGCCCCATTTCCTGCGGCCGCATCTTGACCCCCGCGCGCAGTATTTCCTGGCCGATGATAATGTCCTCGCCGGCACGACGGATATTTGCCCCGCTTTTGGGCGTGGCGCGGATGACCACCTCATCCCCATCCGGCGTGCAATCCTCCTGCATCACCACGGCATCCGCGCCTGGCGGCACCGGCGCACCGGTAAAGATGCGCGCCGCCGTGCCCCGTTCAAGGGCGTGGCCCACGCTGCCGGCAGGAATGCGCTGGGCAACCTTGAGGCGCGTTTCGCCACCCGGATTCAGGTCCGCGCAAGCCACGGCATAGCCGTCCATGGCGCTGTTGTCCAGCGGCGGCACGGTGACGCCGGAAACCAGCGACTGCGCCAGCACCCGGCCCAGCGCGTGAGTGGTGTGGATGTGCTCTACCTCGTCCAGCGGACGGGCGTGACTGAGCAACAGTTCAAGCGCCTCTTCGGCGTTCAGCATTTTTTGGGGCTCACTCATGATTCAGGTCCAGATGACGCAAAATAAAATCGGCAATCGCGGCCGGGTCGTTGAGGTCCAGCCTTGGCAAAGGTGCTTCAAGCGGCATGTCGCTGGCAATGGCAATGATATGGTGGTCACCGGGATATAACAATGCCTTGCCGCTATCGGCGCGGTGAATTTCCAGCTTGGAGAGCGCCGCCTGCCTGAAACCCTCCACCAGCACCAGGTCGCACGGAGAAAGGCGCGCCAGATGTTGTGCCAGGGAGGGCTCCGGCGCATCGCGCAACTCGTGCAGCAAGGCCCAGCGAGCGGACGAGGTCAGCAGCACTTCGTTCGCCCCGGCAGCGCGGTGACGGTATGAATCCTTGCCCGGCTGGTCGAGGTCGACATCGTGGTGGGTCTGCTTGACGGTGGAAACCCTCAATCCACGCGCAACAAAAAGGGGAATCAGCTTCTCCAGCAGAGTGGTTTTGCCGCTGCCGGACCAGCCGGCCAGGCCGAAGACCTTCAAAACGACTCTCCCTCCCGCAGATAACGCCACTGCCCGGGCGGCAAATCCCCCAGCCTGATCTTGCCGATGCGCACGCGCTTGAGCCCCACCACCCGCAGCCCCACCAGCTCGCACATGCGGCGAATCTGCCGCTTCTTGCCTTCCTGGAGAATGAAACGCAACTGGTCGGCATTCTGCCAGGTTACCTTCGCCGGTTTCAGCGCTTCGCCGTCCAGGCTCAGGCCGTGGTTGAGGCGTTTCAATCCAGCCTCATCGAGCTTGCCCTGAACGCGCACCAGGTATTCCTTCTCGATCTGCGAGTCGGCGCCGATCAGCTGCCTGGCGATGCGGCCGTCCTGGGTCAGCACCAGCAAGCCCTGGGAATCGATGTCGAGCCGCCCGGCCGGTGCCAGCCCGAATAGTTGCGAGGGGTCGAACTGTTGCGGCGAAGTATCACCCTTGAAGCGGCTATCCTTGCCGATCAGCGTCACCGCGGCCTGGTAGCCTCTTTCCGGCTGCGCGGAAACATAGCCCACCGGCTTGTGCAGCAGGATGGTGACGCGGCTGGCCTGTTGCACCCTGGCGCCGTGTCCCAGCGTCACGGTCTGTGACGGCAGCACCTTGGTGCCCAGTTCGGTGACCTTGAAGCCATCCACGAACACCAGCCCGCGCTCGATATAGGAATCGGCCTCGCGACGCGAGCACAGCCCCAGTTGCGACATGAGCTTGGAGAGCCTGATGGGTTCGCTCATACATATAATCCTTCTGTCATGCTAATGCAACAAAACTTCAATAAATTGTCCGCTTCATTCTTGAATTCAGGGGAAGCGCAAAAATGATCGAGGATAGTCAGGTTTACCTGGTCACCGGCCTGCAATACGGCTACAAGCCCGAGGTGCATTCCCTGGCGGCAATTACCCACTCGCGGCAACGCGCCATCGAACTGTTCCGCAAGCAGTATAGCGGCGCGGAGATATATTCCTGCATCACGCTCGCCGAAGCGCGGGAAAGGGTGAAGATCCTCGAAGCGGTGAAGGAAGGTCGTCAGGTTGACGGCGAGATTCTCGCCGCCGTTATCAACGACCTCGAAAACGGTTCAGCGCCGCTCGCGTAAGAACATGGCGGCCACCCCGGCCATGAAAAACACCAGAAACCAGCCCAGAGCCCAGGCCGGGATGGATAATCCAAGCATTGTCCATGCCACCTCGGCGCACTCGCCTGAACCTTTCAGCACCATCGGCAAGGCCTTGGCGAGGGGAAAAGCATCGATCAGATAGCCCAGGCCCGGCCCGCATTCCGGCACCTGGTCAGGCGGCAGATGTTGCAGCCAGATATTGCGCGCGGCCACGCCCGCGCCGGCGGCGGAAAAAAGCGCGGTCAGCAGGCCGAAAAACATTCGGCCCACGATCCCCGGATTAAACAGATAAGCCAGCAGCGCCGTCAAACCGACGCAAATGAATGCGATGCGCTGCAGGATGCACAGCGGACAAGGCTCGAGATGCAAACCATGCTGCAGATACAGCCCGAATCCCAGCACGCCTAGACAGCATGCCAGCACTGCAAGAAACATGGCACGGAAACTGATGATCATGCGCGCTCTCCCTGTTTTTTGGCGGAAATCGGCGTGAGATGCCAGATCTCCGAATTATATTCGCGAATGGTGCGATCGCTGGAAAACTTGCCGCTGGTGGCGCTATTGATAATGCTCATGCGCGTCCAGCGCGCCTCGTCGCGGTAAGCCGCTGCAGCCTGGCGCTGCGCAGCAGCATAGCTCCTGAAGTCGGCCACGGTCATCCAGTAATCGCCGTGCACCGTGAGCGAGCGAATGATGCCGTCGAAGATGCCCGGCTCGGACGGGTTGAAATACCCCGTTTCGAGCAGCTCCATCACGCGCCGCAAGTCCTGGTCCGCCTCGATCTCGGCCCGCGGGTCGTGGATGGGGCGTCGCGCTTCCACTTCGGCGGCGGTCAGGCCGAAGAGGAAGAAATTGTCCGCGCCCGCTTCTTCCCTGATCTCGATATTGGCGCCGTCCAGGGTGCCTATGGTCAGCGCTCCGTTGATCATGAACTTCATGTTGCCGGTGCCGGACGCTTCCTTGCCGGCGGTGGAAATCTGCTCCGACAGGTCCGTGCCGGGGCTTACCATCTCCATCGCCGTAACACGATAGTCCGGCAAATAGGCCATTCTGAGCAAGCCGCCGCAAGCCGGGTCGGCGTTGACGACCCGCGCCACGTTGCAAGCCAGCTTGATGATGGATTTGGCCAGCGCGTAACCCGGCGCGGCCTTGCCGCCGATGAGCACGCAGCGCGGCGTCCAGTCAGACGTGTCGCCGCGCTTGATGCGGTCATAGAGGTGGATGACATGCAGGATATTGAGCAATTGGCGTTTGTATTCGTGAATGCGTTTGACCTGCACGTCGAACAAGGCGTCGACATCGAAACTCACGCCGCAGTCGGCCTGCACCAGCGCGGCCAGGCGCAGCTTGTTGTCCTGCTTCACCGCGCGCCACCTGGCGCGAAATTCGGCATCATCGGCAAAGGGGACGAGCTTGCGCAACTGCTGCAGGTCAGTCACCCAGCCCGCGCCGATGGTCTCGGTAATCAGCTCGCTCAAGGCGGGATTGCTCGCCGCCAGCCAGCGGCGCTGCGTCACGCCATTGGTTTTGTTGTTGAACTTGTGCGGCCATAATTCATGGAAATCGCGGAACAGCTCCCGCTGCAGCAATCTGGAATGCAGCTCGGCCACGCCGTTGACGGAAAAACCCGCCACTACGGCGAGATAAGCCATGCGCACCTGCGGCACCGGCCCCTCCTCGATGATGGACATGCGCGCCAGGCGCGCGACATCGCCCGGCCAGCGCCGCGATACTTCATTCAGAAAGCGGGCATTGATTTCAAAAATGATGTCCATCAGGCGCGGCAGCAGACTGCGGAACATGCGCACAGGCCATTTCTCCAGCGCTTCCGGCAGCAGGGTATGGTTGGTGTAGGCCATGGTGCGGGACACGATCTGCCATGCCGGTTCCCACTCCAGTCCATAATCGTCCAGCAGCAGGCGCATCAGCTCCGCCACCGAGCAAGTGGGGTGAGTATCGTTGAGCTGGAAACAGACCTTGTCGGGAAACAGGCTGAGATCATCGCCATGGTCGCGCGACCATTGCTGCAACACGTCCTGCAAACTGGCCGAAGCGAGAAAATATTGCTGGCGCAAGCGTAATTCCTTGCCGTTCTCACTCGCATCGTTGGGATAGAGCACCATGGAGATATGCTCGGCGGCGTTCTTGGCTGCCACCGCTTCCGTGTAACTGCCCGCATTGAATTCGTTGAGGTCGAATTCATCCGTTGCGGCGGCCTTCCACAGGCGCAAGGTGTTGACGGTGCCGTTGCGGTACCCCGGCACGGGAATGTCATAAGGCACGGCAAGCACGTCGCGGCTTTCCACCCAGCGCACGCGCAATTTGCCGGCGGCATCGCGATAATAATCGCAGCGTCCGCCAAACTGGACACGCTGGGTAAACTCGGGCCGCTCCAGTTCCCACGGATTGCCGTTGCGCAGCCAGTGGTCGGGCTCTTCAACCTGGTAGCCGTCTTCGATGCGCTGGCGGAACATGCCGTACTCGTAGCGAATGCCATAGCCCGTCACCGGCAACTGCAAGGTGGCGCAACTATCGAGAAAGCACGCGGCAAGGCGTCCCAGGCCACCGTTACCGAGGCCGGCATCGTGCTCCTCCTCGGCCACTTCCTCCATCAGCAAACCAAGATTGCCGAGCGCCGCGCTGGCGCTGTCGCTCACCTCCAGGTTGAGCATGGCATTGGAGAGCGCCCGACCCATGAGGAATTCCAGCGACAGGTAATAGGTGCGCTTGCACTGGCTCGCGGCATAAGCGGCATCGGTCGCCCTCCAGCGTTCCACCAGACGATCGCGCAAGGTCAGTGCCAGCGCGGTGTAAAAACAGTGCGGCGGCGTGCCATGCTGATCCCGCCCCAGGGTATGGTGGAAATACTGGCGAAAATCCAGCGCCAGACTGTCGGCATCCAGGCCAAGGGGGGGCAACTCGGTCAGCAGGGGATTCGGTGTACTGGTCAGGTCATGAGTCATGTTTGAGCTTGAAGATAGCAGAATGTCACGAAGCTTTTAATGTTAACGTAGATTGGCCTTTAATAAAATTCGGATTGCAATCTGGACTTATTCTAAATACAATGAAAACTCATCACCGATCAACCACCCTAATTTAAGGAAATCATCATGTCAGTTCTCGTCGGCAAGGCCGCTCCGGATTTTACCGCTGCGGCAGTAATGGGCAACAACAGTATTGAAGAAAGCTTCAACCTCAAGACCCACATCAAGGAAAAATATGCGGTCATTTTCTTTTACCCGCTCGACTTCACCTTCGTGTGTCCGTCCGAGCTGATCGCTTTTGACCACCGCCTGAAAGAATTCAAGGATCGCAACGTGGAAGTCATCGGTGTTTCCATCGATTCCCACTTCAGCCATCTTGCATGGAAAAACACCGCGATCAACAATGGTGGCATCGGCCAGGTGCAGTATCCGCTGGTTGCCGACATCAAGCATGAAATCTGCAAGGCCTACGATGTCGAAGCCGATGCCGGCGTCGCCTATCGCGGCTCCTTCCTGATCGACAAGAGCGGCGTGGTGCGCCACCAGGTAGTGAACGACCTGCCCCTGGGCCGCGATATCGACGAGATGCTGCGCATGGTCGACGCTCTGCAATTCACCGAACAGCACGGCGAAGTCTGCCCTGCCGGCTGGAGCAAAGGCAAGGCCGGCATGAAAGCCGATACCAAGGGCGTAGCCGAGTACCTGGCAAAGCACTCCGGCGAACTGTAATCAGCCCGAGGGCAGCAACGAAAAGCCGCCGGGAGGCAGAATCCTGGCGGCTTTTTTGTGTCCTTCACTTTACGAACAAACAGCCGCCCAAATGCAATTCCCTTCCCGGCATCCGCCCTGGACGCCCTGTCCAGCCCTTCTTCCCGGAGATTTGCCGCACCCACTTCCATCAGGGTTTGGTGATATACTTTTTGCCTTTCTTATTCCAGATCAAGGATGACCAACATGATTTCTGATAAGCGCCGCTTCGACCAGGCGATTGCAAAGTTTGACGCCGCCAATGCACAGGATCCCAACAAGGAAGTTTTCGAAGGCAAGGAACACCCCAAGGAACTGCTCTATGCCCAACGCATGAGCGCCATGCTCCAGCGTTTCGCCCCCGATGCTTCCGAAGCACTGCAACTTGCCGTGCGCGCCCAGCATATCTGCCGCTGGAAAATTCCGCGCGACAGCTACCCGATGGACAAGGCCGGCTATATGCAATGGCGCACTTTCCTGTACAGGTATCACGGCGAAACCGCCGGCGAAATCATGCGCGAAGTCGGCTACGATGAAGAAATGATCGGCAAGGTCAAATCGCTGCTGCGCAAGGAAAAGCTCAAGCTCAACCCGGAAACCCAGACCCTGGAAGACATCATCGACCTGACCTTCCTGCAGCACTACCTGGAAGCATTCGTGAACAAATACAGCCATTACGAAGAAGAAAAACTGCTCGACATCCTGCGCAAGACCTGGAAAAAGATGTCGGAGAAAGGCCACGAGGCCGCGCTCAAACTCGACTACACCCCGGCAATGCTGGCCGTGGTCAAAAAGGCGCTCGGCGCTACATAAATAATGACTTGATTTTAAAATGCGTCGAGACGATTGGCGCACATTGATGTCACGGTTTCCACTCAATTAACAGGATGTGCGCATCCTCAGAACCAATCGTTTATGGTGATATCTAATAGTTCAGGATGTACCTGCTATATAACATAAAGAGGCGCCATATATCGAGTAGAAATCCGCCTCTCACTAAAAGGAGGGACTTATCATGTTGGACATCAATCAAGCCATTGCCGCCGCTGAACGTTCGTCGAGCGGCATACCCTGCAAACTGGAAGAACTCGAACCGTGGTCCGAGGATGTGGCGAGGGAAATAGCCGCAAAAGAGGGGATTGAGCTGACGCCCGAGCATTGGGAAGTAGTGTGCTTCATGCGCGACCATTTCGAGGAATGCGGACTTGCACCAAGCGGGCGTACCCTGTTACGTTGCCTGGAAGAAGAATTCGCCGAGCGGGGAGGAGGGAAGTATCTTTACCGCCTGTTCCCCGGCGGCCCGGTCAATCAGGGCAGCCGTATCGCCGGCTTGCCATTGCCGGCTTACAGCAGCGACAAGTCTTTCGGAACGGTGGAGTAGCCGCCGTTCAAGCCGGGGAGACGACATATCCTCCCCGGCGTAAAGTGCTTCAGTGCAGTCTGGCTTTTTCCGCAAGCAGTTCCTGCGTCAGTTGCGCGACGGTTTCGGGATCCAGGTCGATGCCTATTTCCCAGCCGGGGTTGATGGTGACACCGGCACCGGCATCGATGCGCTCCAGCACCCAACGGAAATCCGTCAGCAGTCCGCCGCCAAATTTGGGAAATTCCTGTACCACCACTTTCGCCCGTTCCGGGCTGCTGAACAGCACCAACACATGAACGCCCTCCTCGGCCTGCACCACCAGGGGTCGGGCGTAGGTGGAGCGCTGGAAGCCGATTATCCCGCTATCCTCGTCTTCCACCGGCATGAATACCTGCGCATCCAGCAGCCCCGCGATCAGTTCCTCGCTGGATAAATCGCCATTTGCCGCTGCCAGCAATTTGTGTTCGAGGTCGTTTTTCGCCTCGAAAATTTCTTGTGTTTCGTCATTCATGGTCGTTTCCCGGAATTTGTCCGGCTATTCTACCCGATTTTCATCCGCCAGCCTGCTTGCCACCAGGGCCGCGCCCATCAGGCCCACTTTCTGGTTCATCACCACCCGTACCGGGATGCGCCGGGTCAAGGCGGCAAAGCGCCCTTTGTCATTGAAGGCGCGCACGAAGCCGCCGCGCTTGAGCTTGGCAATGATTTTCGGCGCAATGCCTCCCGCCACGTACACGCCGCCGGAGGGCAGCAGTGTCAACGCCAGATTGCCTGCCTGGGCGCCGTAAATGGCGACGAACATATCCAGCGCCTTCAGCGCTGCCGGATCACGCTCGTCGAGGCCATAAGCTGAAATGGCGGCGGCAGGATCGATTGCAAGCATGGCGGCCTGCAACGCCGGCGTTGGCTTTGCCAGGGAAGCCGCGACGACATATTCGAATATTCTGACCAAACCGGAACCGGACAGGATGCGCTCGCAGGAGACATGCCCGAACAACCGTTGCAGATGACGCAGCAACCCGATCTGGTCGTCATCCGCAGGCGCAAAGTCCACATGCCCTCCTTCTGAGGGCAACGCCTGATAATGATTTCCCTGCCACAGCAGGATGCCCTCCCCCAGGCCGGTGCCGGCACCCAGCACGGCGCGCGTGCCATGCGATTCTTCTTCTCCTGCCTGCAAGGTCGCCAGGTCATCAGGGTGAAGCGCCTCGATACCGTAGCCGACGGCGGCAAAATCGTTGATCAGGTGCACCTTGGCGATGCCGAATTCCGCGCCCACCGCGCCGGCATTGATGGTCCACGGCAGATTGGTTATTTTCGCACTCTGGCCATGGATCGGCCCGGCCACGCCGAAGCAGGCGGCGGCAACGGGCCGGGCGGCAGCGGGAATGAACCCGGCGGCATAAAGGAATTCCCCCACGATGGCGTTGAAATCGACGTGCGCCGCGCTGTCGAAACGCCGCTCATAGACCGTATGGCGCGCGCCGTCCTGAACATCCACCAGTTGCAGCAGGGTTTTGGTGCCGCCGATATCGCCGGCCAGGACTAGCTTTTCCAGGATCATTTCACCACCACTTTTTCTTCTTGAAATAAATCACCATACCCAGCGCCACGAAAATCATTGCAATCCACGACGCCAGATAGCCATAACGCCACCCCAGCTCCGGCATATTTTTGAAATTCATGCCATAAACCCCGGCAATCCAGGTCAGTGGAATGAAGATGGTAGCGATCACGGTGAGCACTTTCATCACCGCGTTGGTGCGGTTGCTGATGCTGGAGAGGTAGATATCGAGCATCCCCGACAGCATGTCGCGGAAAGTTTCGACGGTGTCGATCACCTGGATGGTGTGGTCGTACACGTCACGCAGATAATAGCCGGTGCTCTCGCGGATCAGGATCGAATCGCGGCGCTGCATGCCGCTCACCACCTCGCGCAGGGGCCACACTGACTTGCGCAGGTAGATCATCTCGCGCTTGAGGTTGTGGATCAGGTGCAGCGTTTCCTGTCCGGGGTCGCTAATCAGGGTTTCTTCCAGCGACTCGACACGCTCGCCGATTCTTTCCAGGATGATGAAATAATTGTCCACCACCGCATCGATCAGCGAATAAGCGAGATAATCCGCACCCAGCTTGCGAATCTGCCCCTTGCTGCTACGGATGCGGGTGCGCACCGAATCGAACACATCGCCCTTGGCCCCTTCCTGGATGGAGAGCACGAAATTCTCGCCGAGGATCAGGCTCACCTGCTCCGAACTGATTTCACCTTTCTCGCTGCCGTTGGTGAGCATGCGCAGCACGATGTAGAGATAGTCGCCGTAATCCTCGATCTTGGGGCGCTGGTCGGTGTTGAGGATGTCCTCCACCACCAGCGGATGCAGGCCAAAGCACTGGCCAATCTTTTCCAGCGCATGGATGTCATGTACCCCCTCGATATCCAGCCAGGTAATGCTCGGCCTGTCGCGATAAACAAAGCACTGCTCGATCCGGCTCAGGATGGTTTCGCTGCAGTTTTGCTCGTCGTAATCCAGCACCGAGAACTTCATGACATCGGTTTTCTGCTCTCCGATATGCACCAGCGAACCTGGCGGCAGGCCGGCTTTTTTCGAGCGTTTCTTAAGCACATGTCTGGTCATGGTTGATGCCCTCCAACGGCGCCATTTTATGGATACCATGGTCCTGGGCATAAGCCACGCCCGGCACCGCGCTTTCGGCTGGCATCAGAGAAAGCCTGTTGCTGCCAGTTCCGTCACCAGGGCATCGTAATCCTTCGCCCCCTGGCTGTGCGGCGCATGGGTGAAGACATCCTTGTTGTAAGCGGGGCTTTCCGCCAGGCTGACGTTTTCGGTGATGTGGGTGGCGCACAGCTCGGCGCCAAAACGCTCGCGCAGTTGCGCCACGATTTCGCGCGTCATGCGTCGACGCGCATCGAAGCGGGTCACCACGTAGCGCCGCTCGATGCGTTTCTTCACCACATGCTCGAGCGCCTTGAGAGTATTCTCCAACTGGAGCGCCCCCTTCACCGAGAGGAAATCCGCCGAGATCGGCACCAGCACCTTGCCCGAAGCAAAAATGGCGTTGAGCGACAGCACATTGAGCATGGGGCAGCAATCGATCACGATCGGCGCTTCCTCCTGCTCCAGCATCTCCGCCTGGATTGCATTCCTGAGACGCATCACCGACTTCAGACCCTTGCCATGCAGGGCATCCACCTTGGACAGCTCCATATGCGAAGGAATGATGTTGCCGCCGATAGGGAACTTGCGCACCAGATCGCACAAGGTGCTGGCTTCACTGTAGAAACCGAACACGCTGTCCGCGCCGGACGCCACCGACACGTCGCCGATGATGGTGAGATGAGCTTGCGGATCGAGGTCGATGGCCAGAGGATCGAGCCCTCCGCGCGCCAGGGCGCCGACGAGATTAAGGCTGGTGGTGGTCTTGCCGACGCCGCCTTTTTGATTGAAAACCGCGATGATTGTCATGGAAGTGCAATCCTAAAGGATTTCCGGAACGCCCGGCAAGTTTGATTACAAGCCCGCAACGGGCTCTGGCATAATGTCCTTTTTACAACCAAAGCGGAGTTTCCATGGCTGAAATCACCACCGAAAGCGGACTGATCTACGAAGAAATCACCCTGGGCGCCGGCGACGAAGCCAAGGCCGGCCAACGGGTATCGGTGCATTATACCGGCTGGCTCACCGACGGCACCAAGTTCGATTCCAGCAAGGACCGCAACGACCCCTTCGCCTTCCCCCTCGGCGCCGGTCACGTCATCAAGGGCTGGGACGAAGGCGTGCAAGGCATGAAGGTGGGCGGCGTGCGCAAGCTCACGATTCCCCCTCACCTCGGCTATGGCGCCCGTGGCGCGGGCGGGGTGATCCCTCCCAACGCCACGCTGGTATTTGAGGTGGAACTGCTGCAGATGGTGTAACCTCAATATAGCGGCGTTCCAGGTCAAGGGTTTCCACCTTGCGCCCCAGCACCACCACCATGCCTTTGAGCCGGTTGTCGCCGGTATCGCTGAATTCGAAACGGTAGGTGCGGCGGAGCTTGAGGTGGCCCCAGCCATCGCGGCCAAAGCCGAGTCCGGCAAAGGCCACGGTATCGTCGAGAAACTGCACCCCCTCCTCGCGGCAGGCCCGCTTGCCAGCAAGCTCGGCCGCCTCACGCGCCGCCATGCTGTCAATCCAGAACCACACCAGCGCAGCAAAAAATCCGATCAGACCCAGTTCCATCAGTATGTCCCGCGGCGCGTCTTGCGCCCCGATTTGGGATGATCCGCCAGGTGGCAGATGCGGCGGTAATGCATCAATGTTTTCTGCGCCAGGCCCAGCACGCTGCCGTGCGGGTAAATGCCGTTCTCGTCGAGTTCCCCGGCCGGCTCGCCCATGAGCAACTCCAGCGCCTCGCCCACCTCGTCGATGACATGGAGATGGAATTTCCCCTGCTCGACCGCCTCGACAACTTGCGCGTTGAGCATCAATTGCGCCGTGTTGCGTGACGGCATGATCACGCCCTGGCTACCGTCCAGCCCGGCCTCGCGGCAAACGCGGAAAAACCCCTCTATTTTTTCATTCAAGCCACCGACCGGCAGCACTTCGCCATACTGGTTCAGCGCGCCGGTAACGGCGAGTCCCTGACGAATCGGTAGTCCGGACAGGCTCGACAGCAAGGCATAAAGCTCGGCGCAGGAAGCGGAATCGCCCTCCACGCCATGGTATTCCTGCTCGAACACCAGCGCGCCGTTCACCGATAGCGGGCCGAGATGGGCGAACAGCGACGCAAAATAGGTTTGCAGGATGAACACGCCCTTGTCGTGGATCGGGCCCGACATCTGTACCTCGCGCTCGATGTTGAGCACCCCTTCCTTGCCAGGGAACGTGCGCGCCGAGACACACACCGGCATGCCGAAACGGTGGTCTCCCAGGTCGATCTGGGTCAGGCCGTTGATGCGCCCCACCCGTTCGCCCCTCACCGCGATCAGCAATTCGCCTTCGGCGATCGACTCGTGCAGACGCTGGTCGGGATAATCGTGGCGCCAGGTTCTGGCCGCCAGCGCTGCCTCCACGTGATCGCGCTGCACTTGGGCGCCACCGGCCAATGCCGCACTCTCCGTCACCAGTTGTTCCAGGTAGGCGAATACGGCATAAAACCGTGACTGATCATCCGCCTCGCGATGCATTTCCTCCAGCAAGCGCGCCACGGCGGAAACCGAGAAGTGCGGCAGGCCGAGACGGTTGCAGACATGGGCAATGAAAATGGCTGCGGCGCGGTGAGAATCCGCCCCTGCCTTGAAGCTCTCGGCAAAATCCACCTTGATGCGAAAATGACGGCCGAATTCGGGCTCCTCCTCCTGCAGCTCGTAATAATGCTCGCGGCTGCCGATCAGGATGATTTTCACCACTACGTCCACCGCTTCCGGCTCCAGGGACACCGCCGGGCCAGGGGCGTAGAGCATGCCCGGCTCCTCGATCTGCAAACGCCCACTGCGCAGGAAACGGCGCAGCTTCTCCCACACCAGGGGGTCGCCGAGCAAATCGCGCAGATGCAGCAGCAGAAACCCGCCATGCGCCCGCAACAGGCTGCCGGCGCGGATGCGCGAGAAATCCGTCACCAGCACATCGTTTTCCACCTGATACTCGATGCTGCCAAACAGGGAACGGAACAGCGGGTTGTCCTCCACCAGCGCCGGCGCACCGGACAAGCCGCCGTTATCCACCACCAGGTTGACACGATAGCGCGCCAGCATGTCCGTCAGATCCGCTTGCTGTTCGGCGTCTTCACTGCCGAACAACTCCAGTTGGGCAAGCGCGTCCTTCACCACCTCATCGAGATAGCCGCCGAGCTTGTGCGAATCCTTGATCTGCTGCTTCATGGCGGCACGGATATTACCGGCCTCATGCTCGACCAGCGGCTTGACCATGCGGTACTTGAGCTGGGCCAGCGCCTCGTTGGCCGCCCGCTCCTTGGGGCGCATGCGCTCCAGGAAGCGAGAGATTTCAGCACGCAACTCCTGCTCGGCACGATCGATCTCGGCCTTGCGTTCCGCGGGTAACGCCAGCATTTCCTCCTCGGTCACCGCATGCCCTTCGCCAAGCAGGGTAAAAACCATGCGTTCGTCCTCGCGGTGCAAGGAAAAATGGCGCGCGGCGGCAAAGTTGCTCAGTTCGGCAAAGGCCGCGGCTTCTTCATCCTTGAACACTTTCTGGATGCGCTCGCTTTCGGCCTTGAATTCCGGCCCGGCCAGACGTCGCGGAATCTCCGTCCGCAAGGTCTTCACCAGCTCCGCCATCATGTCGCGCAACACCCGCCCCTGCCCTGCCGGCAAGCGCAAGGCAACAGGCCGCTCGGGCACGTCGAAATTGTGCAGATAGCACAGGTCTGGCGGCACAGAACGCTTCGCGGCTTCCTCGCGCATCGCCGCCTCCAGCAGGGAAGATCGACCGCTCCCCACCTCGCCCAGCACAAACAGGTTATAACCCGGCTGATCCAGCGACAAGCCGAAACGCGCTGCCTTCTCGGCACGCGCCTGGCCGATCCATGGCAAAGGCTCTGCAACCAGCTCGGAGGTGTCGGAAAAGCCCATTTGCGCCGGGTCAAGGGTCAGGCGCAGTTGTCGTGGAAGCAGTTTGGCAAGCGGCATGGAAAGCTCATGGGAATGGATAACCGTTATTTTCCCACGAGTAGCGAAAAAAATCCGGCCATTGGCTGGGTAAGGGACGGGCCTCGCCATGGCGAAAGCGCCGCCAATGCCAGCCAGACAAAATGCAAAAGGGCTAGCCTGAGCTAGCCCTTTAATTTTCTGGTGCGCCGGAAGGGATTCGAACCCCTGACCCCTTGGTTCGTAGCCAAGTACTCTATCCAGCTGAGCTACCGGCGCAATTTGAAGACAAGAATTATATGGAAATCTCGCGATCTGTGCAAGCAAAACTACGACAAGGCCTGCTGGATCCTGTTCAGGGCATTTTCCAGGTTGTTCATCGAAGTGGCGAAAGAGATGCGAAAATACCCCTCTGCACCAAACGCCGAGCCGGGGACCACGGCCACGCCTTTCTCCAGCAGGTATTCGGACAGGGCCATGTCGTTGGCTTCCTTGATCAGACCGCGCTGGTGCAGGTCGGCAATGGCCTCGCGTGCGTCGGGGAAGGCGTAGAACGCGCCGCCGGCCTTGAGGCATTTCAGGCCTTTCATTTCGTTGAAGCGGCGGACGACAAATTCATGCCTTTCGCGGAAGGCCTTGACCATCGGTTGTATGCATTCCTGATCGCCGTCCAGCGCTTCCTGGGCGGCCACCTGGGAGATGGAGGTCGGGTTGGAAGTGGATTGCGATTGCAAAATTTCCATCGCCTTGATGATTTTTTCCGGGCCGGCGGCGTAGCCGATGCGCCAGCCGGTCATGGAGTAGGCCTTGGAAACGCCGTTCAGCACGATGCAGCGGTCTTTCAGTTCCGGGGTGGCGTTGAGGATGTTGACGAATTTTTCGCCCGAGAGGTTGACGTGTTCGTACATGTCGTCGGTGGCGACCAGCACATGGGGATTTTTTTTCAGCACTTCGCCCAGCGCCTGCAGCTCGCTCCGGGTATAGACCGCGCCGGTGGGGTTGGACGGGCTGTTGATCATGAATAGCTTGGTCCTGGGGGTGATGGCTGCGGCCAGTTGCGCCGGGGTGATCTTGAAGCCCTGCTCGATGCCGCAATCGACGATCACCGGCTTGCCCTCGGCGACCAGCGTGATGTCGGCGTAGGAGACCCAGTAGGGGGCGGGGATGATGACTTCGTCGCCGGGGTTGATGACGGCCAGCACCAGGTTGAAGATGGTCTGCTTGCCGCCCACGCCGACGATGACTTCCTTCGCGTTGTAGTCGAAGCCGTTGTCGCGCTTGAATTTGGCGATGACGGCGTTTTTCAGGCTGGGGATGCCGCCCACCGGGGTGTATTTGGTGAAACCGTCGTCGATGGCTTTCTTGGCGGCGTCCTTGATGTGCTGCGGGGTGTCGAAATCAGGCTCGCCGGCGCCCAGGCCGATGATGTCTTTTCCCTCTGCCTTCAGCTTGGCTGCGCGGGCCGTAACGGCGAGGGTGGGGGATTCCTTGATGGCTTGAACGCGCTGTGACAGTTCCAATGTTCTATCCTTGAGTAAGCGGGTCGGGTATTGGCCCGCGTGGTACAATTCTGCTGTTTAACCAAACCGTCAAATTCTACCCGTGATCGTCACTTTCCCCAATAGTCCCTACAAACTTCATCAGCCGTTCGAGCCGGCCGGCGATCAGCCGAACGCCATCGCCCAACTGGTGGAGGGACTGCACGACGGCCTGTCGTTCCAGACCCTGCTCGGGGTGACCGGATCCGGCAAGACCTTCACCATGGCCAACGTGATCGCCCGGCTGGGGCGTCCGGCAATCATCATGGCGCACAACAAGACGCTGGCAGCGCAGCTGTATTCTGAAATGCGCGAGTTTTTCCCGGAAAACGCGGTGGAGTATTTCGTTTCCTACTACGATTACTACCAGCCGGAAGCCTACGTGCCGTCGCGCGACCTGTTCATCGAGAAGGATTCGGCCATCAACGAGCACATCGAGCAGATGCGCCTGTCGGCCACCAAGTCGCTGCTGGAGCGGGAGGACAGCATCATCGTCGCCACCGTGTCGTGCATCTACGGCATCGGCGATCCGGTGGACTACCACGGCATGATCCTGCACCTGCGCCAGGGCGAGAAAATCGGCCAGCGCGAGGCCATCAAGCGCCTCACCGAGATGCAGTACGAGCGCAACGACATCGAGTTCAGCCGCGGCACCTTCCGGGTGCGCGGCGACGTGCTGGACATCTACCCGGCGGAAAGTGCCGAGAACGCAATCCGCGTTTCCATGTTCGACGACGAGGTGGAAAGCCTGTCGCTGTTCGATCCGCTGACCGGGCATATCCATCAGAAAGTGCCGCGCTATACCGTTTATCCTTCCAGCCACTACGTCACGCCGCGTTCCACCGTGCTGCGCGCGATCGAAAACATCAAAGAAGAACTGCGCGAGCGCATCGAGTTCTTCCACAAGGAAAACAAGCTGGTGGAAGCGCAGCGCATCGAGCAGCGCACGCGCTACGACCTGGAGATGCTCAACGAGATCGGCTTCTGCAAGGGCATCGAGAACTATTCGCGCCACCTGTCCGGGCGCAACCCGGGCGACCCGCCGCCGACGCTGATCGACTACCTGCCGCCCAACGCGCTGATGTTCATCGACGAGAGCCACGTTACCGTGCCCCAGGTGGGCGCCATGTACAAGGGCGACCGCTCGCGCAAGGAGAATCTCGTCGGTTACGGCTTCCGCCTGCCCAGCGCGCTGGACAACCGTCCGCTACGCTTTGACGAGTTCGAGAAAATGATGCGCCAGACCATTTTCGTCTCCGCCACGCCATCTGAATACGAAAGCCAGCATCAGGCGCAAGTGGTGGAACAGGTGGTGCGCCCCACCGGATTGGTGGACCCGGTGATTGAAGTTCGCCCGGCGATCAACCAGGTGGATGATTTGTTATCCGAGATCACGGCCCGCATCGGGCAGAGCGAGCGCGTGCTGGTCACCACGCTGACCAAGCGCATGTCCGAGGACTTGACCGATTACCTGTCCGATCACGGCGTCAAGGTGCGCTACCTGCACTCCGACATCGATACCGTGGAGCGCGTGGAGATCATCCGCGACCTGCGCCTGGGGATATTTGACGTGCTGGTCGGGATCAACCTGCTGCGCGAGGGGCTGGATATTCCTGAAGTGTCTCTGGTGGCGATTCTCGACGCCGACAAGGAGGGTTTCCTGCGTTCCGAACGCTCGCTGATCCAGACCATCGGACGGGCGGCGCGGCATATCAACGGCCGGGCGATCCTCTACGCCGACCACGTCACCAAATCCATGCAGCGCGCCATGGACGAAACCGAGCGGCGCCGCGCCAAGCAACTGGCTTACAACATGGAACACGGCATCACGCCCAAAGGCGTGTCCAAGCGCATCAAGGACATTATCGACGGCGTATTCGATATCGAGACGGCGCAGAAAGAACTCAAGGTTGCGCAGGAAATGGCACATTACGAGCATCTGGACGACAAGAACCTGGCCAGAGAAATCAAGCTACTGGAAAAGGAAATGCGTGACTGCGCCAAGAATCTGGAATTCGAGCGCGCCGCGCAATTGCGAGACAAGCTGAACGATATCAAGGCACTATTATTCAAGAGTTAGTTCCAGCGCTGCACCTGGCCCGCTTAAAATCAAGATAAGTGACTGTTTTTGATGAGCAAAGAAGACTTGTCCACGCACACGCCCATGATGCAGCAGTATTTGCGCATCAAGGCAGAGCACCCCGACATGCTGCTGTTTTACCGCATGGGGGATTTTTATGAGCTGTTCTTCGACGATGCCGAACGTGCCGCACACCTGCTCGGCATCACGCTTACCACGCGCGGCGCCAGTGCCGGCCAGCCGATCAGGATGGCAGGCGTGCCCTATCATGCCGCCGAGCAATATCTCGCCAAGCTGGTCAAGCTCGGCGAAGCGGTCGCCATCTGCGAGCAGGTAGGCGACCCTGCCGCCGCCAAGGGACCGGTGGAGCGCAAGGTGGCGCGCATCATCACGCCCGGCACGCTCACCGATGCCGCGCTGCTGGACGACAAGCGCGACAGCCTGCTGCTCGCCGTGGCGGGAAACAAGAACCTGCTCGGCCTGGCGTGGCTGAACCTGGTCAGCGGCCAATTCACAGTCGCAGAAATGGCGCCGGAGCGGCTTACCGCAGCACTGGAGCGCATCAAGCCGTCGGAAATCCTGTTCCCCGAGGGCTGGACGCATCCTGCCCTGGAGGCCGCAAAATGCACATTCAGGGCGATTGCGCCGTGGCAATTCGACCATGATTCCGCCATGCGCCGGCTGACCACCCAGTTTGCCACCCGCGATCTCGACGGTTTCGGCTGCGCCAGCCTGCATGCCGCGATCGCCGCGGCGGGCGCGCTGCTGCAATACGCCCAGGACACGCAATGCGGCGAGTTGCCCCACGTCCGGAGCCTGCGCGTGGAACATGAAAGCGAACTGGTATTGCTTGACGCCGCGGCGCGGCGCAACCTGGAAATCAGCGAAACCCTGCGTGGCGAACCTGCACCTACCCTGCTCTCCCTGCTCGACACCTGCGCCGGCGGCATGGGCAGCCGCCTGCTTCGTCACTGGCTGCACCATCCGCTGCGCGATTACGCCGCCCTGCGCGCCCGTCAGGACGCCATTTCCGCCTTGCTCGGGCCAGGTGAGGCGGCGCCTTTCAAGGGCATTCACAAAATTCTCAGGCAAAGCGCCGACATCGAGCGCATCACCGGGCGTATTGCACTCAGAAGCGCGCGGCCGCGCGACCTGTCCGGACTGCGCGACAGCCTCGCCTTACTGCCGCAAGTGCATGCCGCCCTGGATGGCCTCGACAGCCCGCGACTGAATCATCTACGCACGGCGACTGATGTCCCCGCGGACATGGCGGAAGAACTGCGACGCGCCCTCATGCCCGAACCCGGCACCGTGCTGCGCGAAGGCGGCGTCATCGCAGCGGGCTACGATGCCGAACTGGACGAGCTGCGCGCCATTCAGGACAAAGCTGGCGATTTCCTCCTCGCGCTGGAAGCCCGCGAGCGCGAGCGCAGCGGCATCGGCAACCTGAAAGTGGAATACAACCGGGTACACGGTTTCTACATCGAGGTCAGCCGCACCCAGGCGGACAACGTGCCGGACGATTACCGCCGACGCCAGACGCTGAAGAATGCCGAGCGCTACATCACCCCGGAGCTGAAGGCCTTCGAGGACAAGGCGCTGTCCGCCTCCGAGCGTGCGCTGGCACGCGAGAAACATCTGTATGAAGGCTTGCTGGATTTTCTCCAGCCACATATCGCCACGTTGCAGGCCATTGCCGCAGCCGTGGCCGAACTGGATGTGCTGGCGACCTTGGCAGAACGCGCCCAGGCGCTCAACCTGACCGCACCGGAATTCTGCAGCGAAGCGGTCATCGAAATCAGCGGCGGACGCCACCCGGTAGTGGAAAACCAGTGCGAGAACTTCATTCCCAATGACACCCGCCTCTCGCGCACGCGCCAGATGCTGCTCATTACCGGCCCGAACATGGGCGGCAAATCCACCTATATGCGGCAAACCGCGCTCATCGTGCTGCTGGCGCACTGCGGCAGCTTCGTGCCGGCGAGCAGCGCGCGCATCGGGCCGATCGACCAGATTTTCACCCGCATCGGCGCATCCGACGACTTGGCCGGCGGCCGCTCCACCTTCATGGTGGAAATGACGGAAACCGCCAACATCCTGCACAACGCCACGGAAAACAGCCTGGTTCTGCTGGACGAGATCGGGCGCGGCACCTCAACCTTCGACGGCCTTGCACTGGCCTGGGCCATCGCCCGCCAGCTGATCGCCGGAATTCGGTGCCACACCCTGTTCGCCACGCATTACTTCGAGCTCACCCAGCTTGCCCAGGAATTCAGACAGGTCGCCAACGTACATCTCGACGCCGTGGAGCACCGCGACCACATCGTTTTCCTGCATAGCGTGGAAGAAGGCCCGGCCAGCCAGAGTTACGGACTGCAGGTGGCACAACTGGCGGGAGTGCCCGCAACGGTGATTCAGCAGGCGAAGAAAAGGCTGCTGCAACTGGAACAACAGGGAATGGCGGCAAGTCCGCAAGGCGACCTGTTCGCGACAATGTCAGTTAGCGGGGAAGCGCACCCGGCGCTGGAAATGCTGCGGCACAGCGCGCCGGACGAACTCAGCCCGAAAGCCGCGCTGGAATTGGTTTACCAGCTGAAGAAGTTGAGCGAGGGGTGAGGCGTAGAAGCGACTCTGGCACAAAGGCCCGAGGCTTGAATCTTCACCTTACCCACTCACGCATCCTTAATGATGGTGCCCGTGTTCTCCATGGGCATGTTCGTGGGCCATTTCATCCTCGCTCGCGGGACGCACATCGCTAACGGTGCACTTGAACAGCAAGCGCTGGCCAGCCAGGGGGTGGTTGCCGTCCACCACCACCTTGTCGTCCGTCACATCGGTCACGGTATAAAGAATCCATTCGTCGTCATCGCCATCCGCCACGCCTTCGAACTGCATTCCCACTTCCACCTGCCCTTCGGGAAACTGGCTGCGCGGCTCGATACGGAGCAGGTCCGCATCGTATTCACCAAAGGCATGCTCGGGTTCCAGCGTCATCTCGCATACTTCACCCACGCCCTTGCCCTCCAGCGCTTCTTCCACGGTCGGGAAAATGCCGTCATAACCGCCATGCAAGTAGCTGACCGGCTCATCGCTCTGCTCCAGCACTTCACCCGCGCTGTCGCGGAGTTCATAGCTGATGGTCACGACCGTATTTTTTGCAATTTTCATGCTTGCTCCAGGGGGTTGCACGAGGGACCGCCTCGTTGACAAATAAAAAGATCGACCATTTTAACCGAATTCGGCAAACTACTATCATTTCCCTGCATCAACTTTGAACGGGCGCATGGAAAATCTTTTTTATCAATGATACCGTACCCGAATCTCATATCGGAGTGAATGCCATGGCTGACGCACCCCCGCCCCCTGCGCCAGAATACCGCCGGCTGGAGGGTTTGCAGGAATATGAACAGGCAATAGACCTGGTGATCCGGCAAGCGCGCCGCAACCTGCGCATCTTCAGCTACAACCTGCGCAACGAGGGTTACAACAGCCTCGCAAGATTCGAGGCGCTGCAGAATTTTCTCCTCATGAGCCGCGCCAACCGGCTTGTCATCATTTTGCATGACACCGATTACCTGACACGGGAATGTCCGCGCATGATGAATTTGCTCAGGCAGTTCAGCCATGCGATTGCCATTTACCAAACCAATGATGAAGCAAGGAGCATCAGCGACCCATTCATCATTGCCGACGATGACCATTATCTGCACCGTTTTCACTATGAGCATCCACGTGCGGCCTTGGCGCTGAACGACAAGGCGGGCGCGCTGGAACTGATCCGGCGTTTCAACGACATGGCGGAAACTGCCGAACCAGCGGCCGCGCCTACCACCCTGGGACTTTAGAAAAATGCCATCAGGTTATGGCCTGATGGCATAAACCAGTAAACAACCCCCCAGTAAAAAGCCAATTCAAAAAGGGACTGGTAAAATCTAAAAAATTTGGTAAAATGCTGCAGTCGGTTGGCGCCCCAACTTGGAATAACCGATTTCTCATATATATATCTGAAAATTTTCAAAAGGGAATTAAAATGAAACATTCCGTACTCATCGCCGCTCTGCTGGCACTGTCCTTGTCCGCTTGTGGCAAGAAAGAAGAAACCGCTCCCGCGCCTGCTGCCGAAGCGCCCGCTGCTGCCGCTCCTGCCGCTGAAGCACCTGCTGCTCCTGCCGCTCCTGCTGCTGAAGCACCTGCCGCTCCTGCCGCTGAAGCACCTGCTGCTCCTGCCGCTCCTGCCGCTGAAGCACCCGCTGCTCCTGCCGCTCCTGCCGCTGACGCTGCCGCTCCCGCCAAGTAATTCAGGTTTCAGAGCTAAAAAAACCGGCCTTCTGGCCGGTTTTTTTATGCCATCAATCAGGTTATCTGACGCCAGCAGAATCCCGTTTCCTGTCCGGCAATCCCGATCCACCCCTTCTCGCAATTCAAGACACGACTCAACGCATCCTGCGCCAGGCCGGGAAGATTGTTTTTTTCGCTCAAATGAGCGGCTATGACATGCTGCAGCCTGGTGTTGTCGAGCTTGTCCAGGAATCTGGCGGCTGCAACATTGTCCAGGTGGCCAAAACGCCCTGCCACGCGCTGCTTCAAACCTGCCGGATAGGAACCGTTGCGCAGCATGTCGGCATCGTGATTGCATTCCAGCACCAGCGCATGGCAACGATTCAGAACCGTTTCAATATGGGGCGTGGAACTGCCTGTGTCGGTGAGCACACCCAGCCTTCGCGCGCCATCTCCGAAAACAAACTGCGCCGGCTCACGGGCGTCGTGAGGCACGGGGAAAGGCTGGATTTCCAGGTCGCCGACCGTGAAACGCTCATGGCTGTCGAAAAGGTGAAGCGGCTGCTTGTCTTTGAACTGTCCGCCGGAGCGATTGGCAAAATAGCAATAAGTGCCGTGCGTCAACCATACGGGAATATTGAATTTGCGCGCCAATGGCGCCACGCCACTGATATGATCGGCATGCTCGTGCGTCACCACAATTGCGCTCAACTGTTCCGGCATCAGTTCCAGACGGGCCAGGCGCTGAATGGTTTCACGCACGGAGAAGCCGCAGTCCAGCATGACCCGCGTTTGGCCGGCCTCGACAACCAGCGCATTGCCGCGGCTGCCGCTGCCGAGGGAGGCAAAACGCATTATTTCAGCTGTTCATGCAGCAGCTTGAGAATCTTGTTGGCGGTATCGGAAGCGGCTCCCTTGCCATCCTTGTCCAGCACCTCAACCTGGCAGGCATCGCCGCTCTCTTTCACGAGAACGCGATACTGCTCCTGACGCATTTTCTTGCTTTCGTCGCTGCTCCAGAAAGCAAGCCTGGAGAACCAGCTCTTCCCCGTTGTCTTGCCATCGGCATCCGGGTCCACATAGCGCACGAAATACACGCCCTTGGAACGGTCGCGGTCAACCACGGTGAAACCGACGCGGTCCAAAGCCAGACCCACCCGCCGCCAGGCACGATCAAACGGGTCCAGTACGGTCAACATCTGCACGCCATCTGCGGAACGGCTCAGCTTGGCCCGGTCGGGTACCGCGGACGCATTGGCCATCTGCGCTTTGGCTCGAGACGTTTCAACGCCGAACCGCACCATCAGGCGGCGCAACATTTCGGCTTCCAGTTCGGGATCCGCGGGGCGCGGCTCCCAAATGGTCGAGTTGCCGCCATCGCCCCCCTGGATGACTTCATACATGCCGCGGTGGCTGATATAAATCTCCGTCGTGCCGGCAGCGGCACCGCGTTCCAGGCGGGTACGGAATTTGTCCCGTTCAGCCGTGGAGTACAGGCCATCGACAACTTTGCCCAGGACGCTGCGAATGGCGTCTTGTGGAATCTTGGCACGGTCTTCCGCCCAGTCCGTTTCCATTATGCCGGATTCAGGATTTTCTTCCTTGATGATGAAGCCCAGCTCCTGCCAGAACTCCTTGACAACCGGCCACACCTGTTCCGGCGTGGCATTCACCAGCAGCCAGCGCTGGTTCCCGGAACGCTCGACCTTCACTTTAGCCTGCTCGGGCAGCAAATCGCCATTGCCCGTCTGGGGCTGACCCGCGCGTTCACTTTGATAAGCGGAAAAGGTTGCGCTACCCTGCGGGCTCACGTCGGGCACCACATATTTGCTGTCCGCCACGGGCGCGGTCAAATCCGGCGGCACTTCAAGCGGCGGCACCTTGCCGGCCGACTTGTAGTCGATTTTCTTTCCTTCAAGCATGGACATGGAACCGCAGCCGCCCAAAAGCGCCAGCAGCGTCAGGGATAAAACGAGTTTACGAAACGTCATGAAATTCGAAACCTTCAAATTAGTTCAGCCTGATGCATTGCCGCTTTCAACGTATCGTGGAATGCAGGAGAGAGGGGAGTCAGCGGCAAACGGATGCCGTTACCGATCAGACCCAGTTGCGCCGCCACCCACTTCACTGGAATGGGATTGGCTTCAACGAACAATTTCTGGTGCAGTCCGAACAGACTGTCGTTGATGCGGCGCGCCGTGGTCAGATCGCCGCGGAATGCCGCCGCGCACATTTCGTGCATTTTGCGCGGCGCGACATTCGCGGTAACCGAAATCACGCCGTGGCCGCCCAGCAACATGAAAGCCAGGGCGCTGGCGTCATCTCCGGAATACAGGGCAAAATCGGCTGGAGCGCGCAGGATCAGGTCTGTGCCCCGCTCCAGGTTGCCGGTCGCGTCCTTGATGCCGATGATGTTGGGAATCTGCGCCAGACGCAGCACCGTATCGTTGGACAGGTCGCAAGCGGTACGGCCGGGAACGTTGTAGAGTATCTGGGGAATATCCACCGCCTCGGCCACTGCCTTGAAATGACGGTACAAGCCCTCCTGGGTGGGCTTGTTATAGTAAGGTGTGACCAACAGGCACGCGGAAGCACCTGCCTCTTTGGCGCAACGAGTCAGTTCAATGGCCTCGCTGGTCGAATTGGCACCGGTTCCGGCGATAACGGGAAGGCGCCCCGCCGCCTGTTCCACTGCCGCGCGGATCAGTTGGCAATGTTCATCGTAATTCACGGTCGGCGATTCGCCGGTGGTGCCGACAACCACGATGGCGTCAGTACCTTCGCCCACATGGAAATCAATCAGTGCCTGTAGCCGCTCCAGATCCAGGCTACCATCGTCCCGCATGGGCGTCACAATCGCGACCAGACTGCCTTTTATCATGAGGCCAATTCCTGCAAAAAACTGCAGTTTAACCCCCACTAACCGTCCCTGTCGAGAGCATGGCATAAAGCGTTCCAGATGCTCATGCTTTTCCCCTGCACAGGATTCTCCCATGAGACAAAGGGGGGTTCGCCCAACGCGCAAAATCCTGGACGAACATCGCGCGAATTCATGAAGCATTCGGGCCGAACCGGCTTTGCTATAAAATTTCGGACCTGGTCCGTCCTGCATTACTCATTGCGGCCATGGCCCCGCCCCTGCTCATGCTCTTGCCCCCGCCGCGGCTCGCGTGCGTCGTCCCTGCCGGGCCGCCTTTCTTCCCATCCCCGCGGCCCTGGCGCCTGCTGTCCGCGATCCTGGACTGCCGGTCGTCCCTGCATTTCCCGCTGCATCGGCGCTCCTTGATGCTCCGCCCACTCTTCATGATGCCGCCGTACCAGGGGGTCACGCGGCTGGTAACGGTAGTTCTGCTGCTGCAGTTGCTGCTGCCTCTCCAGTTGACGAGGGTAGCGATCCCCTGAATACTGGTGCTGGTAGACAGGCAATGGCGCTGGCGCCGGCACCGCGTGGCGATCCCATCTGTCCCAGCCGCTTCGACGCTGCTCCCAGTCGCGGCCCCAGTGATCGCCCCAGCGCGGCGGCGCATCTGGCCGCCATCCGCGAAAGTAGGCAGGCGGCTGACGGTAGTAGCGCACCGGGATGCGCAGGATGAACACAGGGACAAACTCCGGTTCCACAAGTCTCCAGGGCCCGTTGTACCAGGAACTCACGTACCAGTTATCGTCCTGGTAAACCCAGTACATGCTGTCGTAAAAAAAGAAATTCGCTTCCAGTCGCGGCGCGTAGTAAACCGGGTAACCTGGCACGCGCACGAGTTGCGGATAAGCCGGCAGGTTGATGCCGATGCTTACATCGGGAAGCCCGATACCGATACTCACCTGGACAGAACAAGCCAGCGGGCTGAACAGCATTCCCAGCGCGATGAATATGTAGCGATTTTTCAGCATCTTGTGACCTCCATTTCATAGCCCGGATGTTTCATAAATTCGCGTGATGATTGCGCAGGATTTTGTTCCGTAGGGGAATTTCGTGAGGGAGTGGCGTTTTATTCATACGCCCGACCGAACGAAATTTCCATACGGGACAAAAGACCAGCGAGGGCGCGCGTCAATTTATGAAACATCCGGGATAGCCAATGCCACTGATCTTGCCCAACGTTCCTCCGTGATTAACGGAGCTTTACAAGTTAAGCTCATTTGAAATGGCAGGTCAAGCGCGCCATAATGGACACCCCAGAAATCGGAACGAATGTTGAAACCGGATTGCATCATAGTTGGAAGCGGCGTCATCGGTTGCAGTACGGCGCTTGAACTGGCAAGTGCGGGCGCATCGGTATCATTGCTGGAACGTGGCCCGGCGGGCCAGGAATCCTCCTGGGCGGGAGGAGGGATTCTCTACCCCCTCTTGCCATGGGATTACGCCGAGGCCGTCAACCGCCTGGTGCAGCGGAGCATCGCCTTGTTCCCTGCCTGGTCCGAGGATCTGCGAGCGGCAAGCGGCATCGATCCCGAGTACCAGCGCTGCGGCATGCTGGTGCTGCCCCCCTTTTCGACGGCCAGGGCTCAGGCATGGTGCGCCACGCACGCCACTCGACTGGAAAGTGCGAAGGCGCGGGAGCTTGTTCCCCCACTGTCGGTTGACGAAAATGCCTTGTGGCTCCCGGATGTCGCCCAAACGCGCAACCCGAGACTGCTCAAAGCCTTGCGGCGCAGGCTTGAACTGCTTGGCGTCGGAATCCTGGAACATGCTGAAGTCACGGGATGGAAAGACGATGGCACCAGAATCACCGGCATTGAAACCAGCCGTGGCGACCTGAAAGCCGGGCGCTACATCGTCGCTTCCGGCGCCTGGAGTGGGAATCTGCTGGGCGGACTTGTGCCTAATCTCGATATCCGCCCCATGCGCGGACAGATGCTGCTGTTCAAGACGGAACCCGGCACTTTGCGCACCATTATCCTGCAAAATGGCTTTTACCTGATTCCGCGCCTCGATGGACATATCCTGGCAGGCAGCACGCTGGAAGACGTTGGCTTCGACAAGAGCACGACGGCACAAGCCAAAGCCATGCTTCATGCCCATGCCATGCGGATTCTTCCCCTGCTGAAACAAGCGCCGGTGGTCAGGTTCTGGGCAGGACTGCGTCCCGGATCGCCAGACAACATCCCCACTATCGATCGCCACCCGCAACTGGAAAACCTTTATATCAACAGCGGCCATTTTCGCTATGGCGTCACCATGGCACCCGCAAGCGCGGAAATCATGGCCAGTCTGGTTCTGGGACGCCCGCAGGCGATGGATATCGCGCCCTATCGCTGGCCTTGACATTTCTTGCGCTTGTGCCAAGCCGTGGTGACACGCCTTACCCCTCAAAGTGCGGGTGAAGACATCCGCGACTTGTGTGCAATGAGACGTCCTGTCATCAAGGCCACGGAAATCTGCCAGCACGCCAGTGAATTATCCCGCACGTTTGTTCCGTATGGAAATTTCGTTCGGTCGGGCGTATGAATAAAACGCCACTCCCTCACAAAATTCCCCTACGGAACAAAATCCTGCGCGATCATCACGCGAATTGATGAAACATCCGGGTTAAGAATTTCCGCCTGCCAGCATAGAATTCCAAACCTTGAAGAATCTTTCGGCGGCACCCACATCACACCCTCTCAGGGCAAACAGTCTTATGCTTTTTGTCGCCTTACCCGGAAAAAATAATGGCAAAACTGGTAATCAAGGTTGGCGCAACCTACAGCAACGGAAACTTTCATAGTCACTGGGAAGTGCGCCAGGTCCTGGCGCAGGGCGCATCCTGTGGCGCACCCGAATGCGTTGAATACAAGGTGCTGGCGGGTCCGCAGCGGCGCCGCAACTTTATCTGCAGCAAAGAAGAATTCTCTCGCTGGGCGCGTTATGAGGTCGTCCGCGACGAGAATTCCTGGCGCATCAGCAGCGACAGTTAACGTGAAATTCGCGCAGCGAGACCTCGTCCCCCTTCTCGCCGGATTGAGCGGCTTTGCCGCCAATCCCGGCGGGGACATCCCTTGCGGGCGCTCTCTCCCTCATCCCAACCTTCTCCCGGAGGGAGAAGGGGCAAGCCGTTCCCCTCTCCCCCCCGGGAGAGGGGCCAGGGGTGAGGGAAACGGTCATGGCACAGCACTGTTTCATGATCTGGGGCGGCGCTGCGCCATGACCGTTAGCCCAGCTTGGCTAACTGCACCCGCATTTTTTCCAGCGTAGCGCCAAAGTTCACCAGCCGCTCCTTTTCCTGCGCAACCACCGCAGCGGGGGCGCGCGCGACGAAGCTTTCATTGCCGAGCTTGGCGTTGGCCTTGGCGATTTCTCCTTCCAGGCGCGCGATCTCCCTGGACAGACGCGCCTGTTCGGCTTCCTTGTCGATCTCGATCCTGAGCATCAAACGTATTTCGCCCACCACCGCCACCGGCGCATCTGCCGCCGGCAGTTCGCCCGAAACAATTTCTACTTCCGAAATTCTCGCCAGTGCCTGCAGATAAGGAACCAGCCGGGCAATATCGCCCACTGCGACAAGCGGCACTTTCGTAGCCGGGGATAGATTCATTTCACCGCGCAGGGTTCGGCAGGCATTGACCAGTTCCTTGAGCAGCGCGACCTGGCCGTTGGCCGATTCGTCGATGCGGCCCGTATCGGCAAGCGGGAAGGCTTGCAGCATGATGCTTGCCCCGCTCTTTCCGGCCAACGGAGCGACTTTCTGCCACAGTTCTTCGGTGATGAATGGAATGATCGGGTGCGCCATGCGCAGCGTGCTTTCCAGCACCCGCACCAGGGTGCGGCGCGTCGCCCTTTGCCGCGCCTCGAACAAGGCTCCCTCGCCCTCCGGGAGAGGGTTGGGGTGAGGGAGTAGCTGCACCTTGGCCAGTTCCACGTACCAGTCGCAGTATTCGTCCCAGACGAACTCGTAAACGGCGCGCGCGGCCATGTCGAAACGGTAGGAATCGAATCCATCGGCCACATCCGCTTCCGCCTGCTGCAGACGGCCGATGATCCATTGATCGGCGGCGGAATACTGCAAGGGCAGCGCTTCGTCCTGGCCGCAGTCCTTGCCTTCGGTGTTCATCAGCACGAAGCGCGTGGCATTCCACAGCTTGTTGCAAAAATTGCGGTAGCCGTCGCAGCGCTGCAGGTCGAACTTGATGTCGCGGCCATGGGACGCAAGGCTGGCAAAGGTGAAGCGGATGGCGTCGGTGCCGAAGGCGGGGAATCCGTCCGGAAAGTCCTTGCGCGTCTGCCTGGCGATGGATTCCGCCTGCCTGGGATTCATCAGGCCAGTGGTGCGCTTGGCGACCAGGGCTTCCAGGCCGATGCCGTCGATCAGGTCGATCGGGTCGATCACGTTGCCCTTGGACTTCGACATCTTGTGGCCGTGCATGTCGCGCACCAGGCCGTGCACGTAAACCTCCCTGAACGGCACCCGTCCGGTGAAGTGATCGGTCATCATGATCATGCGGGCGACCCAGAAGAAAATGATGTCGAAGCCGGTGACCAGCACGCTCGACGGCAGGAAGGTGGCGAGCTCGGGCGTCTGGTTCGGCCAGCCCAAGGTGGAGAACGGCCATAAGGCCGAGGAGAACCAGGTGTCGAGCACATCCTCGTCCTGGCTCAGCGTCTTGCCGGGACCGGCCTGTTTCTGCGCGTCTTCCAGGTTGCGTGCCACGTAGGCATTGCCGTCCTCGTCGTACCATGCCGGGATGCGATGCCCCCACCACAACTGGCGCGAGATGCACCAGTCCTGGATGTTTTCCAGCCACTGATTGTAGACGTGAGTCCAGTTGTCCGGCACGAACTTCACTTCGCCCTTGGCCACCAGCTCCAGGCCGCGCTTCGCCAGCCCCTCCATGGCTACATACCACTGGTCGGTAAGCATTGGTTCGATCACCACGTGGGTGCGGTCGCCACGCGGCACCATCAGCTTGTGCGGCCTGGCGTCCACCAGCAGGCCCCGGGCTTCGAGGTCGGCGATGATCTTCTTGCGCGCCTCGTAGCGCTCCATGCCCTGGTATTCGGCAGGCGCCAGGTCGTTGATTCTGGCGTCGAGAGTGAGGATGTTCAAAGGCTCGAGATGATGGCGCAGGCCGACCTGATAATCGTTGAAGTCGTGCGCCGGGGTGATCTTGACGCAGCCGGTGCCGAACGCGGGATCGACGTAATCGTCGGCAATGATGGGAATGCTGCGTTCGCATAATGGCAGGCGCACGTGCTTGCCGACCAGGTGTTTGTAGCGTTCATCATCGGGGTGCACGGCCACCGCCATGTCGCCCAACATTGTTTCCGGCCGGGTGGTGGCAACGATCAACGCTTCCTCCGGCGCTTCGCTGCCCCCCTCGACGGGGTAACGGATATGCCACATGAAGCCGTCCTCCTCTTCGGAGACGACTTCCAGGTCGGACACCGCTGTCATCAGCACCGGGTCCCAGTTGACGAGGCGCTTGCCGCGGTAGATCAGGCCCTGGTCATAAAGCGTGACGAAAACCTCGTTTACTGCTCTGGAAAGGCCTTCGTCCATGGTGAAGCGCTCGCGCGACCAATCGCAGGAAGCGCCCAGCCGGCGCATCTGGCGCGTGATGGTGGAGCCGGATTCTTCCTTCCATTCCCACACCCGCCTGAGAAATTCATCGCGCCCGAGGTCGTGGCGCGAAATGCCTTTTGCATCCAGTTGGCGTTCCACCACGATCTGAGTGGCGATGCCGGCGTGGTCGGTGCCCGGCTGCCACAGGGTGTTCTCGCCCTTCATGCGGTGATAGCGCACCAGCGTATCCATCAGGGTATCCTGGAATGCATGTCCCATGTGCAGGGTGCCGGTGACGTTCGGTGGCGGCAGCATGATGCAGTATGCAGGCCGGTCGGCTTGCATATGGGCCTTGAAATAGCCCCGCGACTCCCACAATGGGTACCAGTGCGCCTCGATGGCTGAGGGTTCAAAACTTTTGGCGAGTTCCATGGATAAAACCGGACAGGGAAAAGGCGGAATTATAGCTTATTCCGGAGCATCGTCATGATGGCCCTGCCGCAGCGATTCCGCCACCTGCTGCCGCACCTCTTGCGCCACTGCATCGCGCAGCATATTTTCGACCTGCCTGGAGAACTGTTCGAGCATGGCCGGAAACATTTTATCCACGGCTTCGGCGATACGAGAAGGGAGATGCTGATCGAGCATTTCCTGTATCCGCCTATCCAACAAGTCCAGTTCCTCATCGCCAGGCGAGAACGCCTCATCTTCGGGCACTGGCGAAACCTCGGTCTCGACCTCAACCACCTCGGTCAGCAACGGGATGACGTCATCATCTTTCACCACATCCGTCAGGACGGGGAAGTCCTCAACAACAGAGCCTCGCGCAAGTGCATCATGGTGTTTTTTCAGCAGCGCATCCATCTTGGCGAGGACGTCGTCGTGAACCAGTCCCGCATCATGCTGGTTCATGATGCGGCTTTGCCGGACTGGCTCATGTCGTGGGAACGAATATCGTAACCACGGTCGCGATAAAAGCGGAAGCGCTCGCGCGCCGCCCGGCAGTCAGCCTCGTCCGTGGTGACAATCTCGATCAGGCGCTGGAAACGACTGAAAAAGGCTGGCCTCTCGCTGCCAAGATTCAGCAGCAACTGGTCGTGGGTCAACTCCCCGGGATCGCAGTCCACGATGACCGGCGTCACTTCCGCCAGCGGGTCGCGCGCACGGCAATGCGGCAGGAACCCGGTGGGAGGGACACGCCACAACATCTGATCCATACTGGCGGCAGCATCCTCGTCCTGCGCCAGGACGAGGATGCGCAGCCCCTGCGCCAGCGCCTTGGCGCTGAGCTTGCAGGCGAACAACTGCTTGTCCTGTACGTGGGTATAGAAGTCGATTTGAGTCATCAGAACCAGCGATCAGCCCGTGGTGCGATTTAGCAGAAAATGCACCAGCAGCGGCACGGGGCGTCCGGTGGCACCCTTCTCCTTGCCCGACTTCCAGGCCGTGCCGGCAATATCCAGATGCGCCCACTCGTAGTCCTTGGTGAAGCGCGACAGGAAGCAGGCCGCCGTGATAGTACCGCCGGGGCGCCCGCCGATGTTGGCGATGTCGGCAAAGTTGCTCTTCAACTGTTCCTGGTATTCCTCCCACAACGGCAATGCCCAGGCGCGATCGTAGGTATATTCGCCGGCATGCAGCAGTTCGCGCGCCAGCGGGTCGTGGTTGGCGAGCAGGCCGCTGGCCTGGTGGCCAAGCGCGATGACGCAGGCGCCGGTGAGCGTGGCGATGTCCACCACCGCGGCAGGTTCGAACTTCGCTGCATAGGTCAGCGCATCGCACAGAATCAGGCGGCCTTCGGCATCGGTATTGAGGATTTCGATGGTCTGCCCGGACATCGAAGTGACGATGTCGCCCGGCTTGTTGGCATTGCCGTCCGGCAGGTTCTCGCAGGAGGGAATGAGGCCGACCACGTTGAGCGGCAGTTTCATTTCCGCGATCGCCTGGAACACGCCCAGCACACTTGCCGCACCGCACATGTCATATTTCATCTCGTCCATCTCGGCGGCGGGTTTGAGCGAAATGCCGCCGGCATCGAATGTGATACCCTTGCCGACCAGCACCACCGGCTTCTGGTCTTTCTTGCCGCCGGCATACTGCAGCACAATCAGCTTGGGGGGCTGGCGGCTACCCTTGGCGACAGAAAGAAACGCTCCCATCTTGAGCGCTTCCATGTCCTTCTGCTCCAGCACCTCGATTGTCAACTGATGCGATTTGGCCAATTCCTGCGCCTGCTCGGCAATATAGGTCGGGGTGCAGATATTGCCGGGAAGATTGGCGAGGTCCTTGGCCAGATTCATGCCCTGAGCGATGGCCTGGCCGCGATTCAGGGCGGCTTCGCCAACTGCCAGTTCATTGCGGCGCGGCACGCTCAACACCATCTTGCGCAAGGGGCGGCGCGGCTCGTCCTGCTTGCTTTTGAGGCGCTCGAAACGATATGCGTTTTCCATCGCCACGATGACCGTTTGCTCCACTTTCCATGCCAGCTCGCGCTTTCTCACCGGGACTTCGGTCAAGTACATGGCGGCCTCGGTCGCGCCGGTAGCGTTCAGCGCCTTGACTGCGGATCCCACAGCTTCGCGGTACTCCTTGTCCTTGAATTCGCGCTCCTTGCCCAGCCCCACCAGCAGCAAGCGGTCGCACAGGGCATTGGGAACATGATGCAACAGCACCGTGCTCCCCAGTTTGCCATCCATGTCGCCACGTCGCAGAATGTCGCTGATGTAAAAGCCGGAAATGCGGTCCATGAGATCGGCCGCAAGGGAAAGTTTGCGATGCTCGAATACGCCCACCACCACGCAGGCGGTACGCTGTTTTTCCGGACTGCCGCTTTTTATGCTAAATTCCACGTATTGCTCCTTGTTGTCCCATATTGATCAAGATATTGACTGTTTTCAATTATCCTCAGACCTGAGCAAGAAAGTCAAAGAAAACCCAAAATATGATTTTTCGCCGCGCCCTGTTGCATGAACTGTTTGGCAATGCAACCGCCGTATTCATCATCCTCCTTGCAATCAGCATCACCACCCTGGTGATCCGGCTTCTCGGCCAGGCTGCAAGCGGTTCGCTGGCAAGCGAGGCGGTGGCGGCCTTTCTGGGCTTCAGCGCGCTCAATTACCTGCCGGTCCTGCTGTCGCTCACGTTGTTCATCGCCGTCTTGCTGACCTTGACGCGCAGCTATCGTGACAACGAAATGGTGGTTTGGTTCTGCTCGGGGCTGAGCCTGACGGCTTTTATCCGGCCGGTAATGGCATTTGCCGCACCAGTGGCGCTGATCGTTGCGCTATTGAGCCTGCTGCTCTCTCCCTGGGCAGTACAAAAACAAAATCAGTACCGCGCCCAGATCGACAGCCGCGACGATGCAGCCGCAGTCTCTCCCGGCGTTTTCAAGGAGTCGAAGCATGCCGATCGCGTGTTTTTCGTGGAAAGTTTTGCCGGGGCGAAAAATACGGTGCACAACATTTTCATGCAATCAAGCGAAAACCAGAAACAGGGTGTGATGTTTGCCGAGCACGGTTACCAGAGCCAGGCCAGCAACGGCGACCGGTATCTGGTGCTGCTCGACGGGCGCCGCTACGAAGGCTTGCCCGGATCGCCGGAATACAAGATTGTCGAATTCGAGCGCTACGCGGTTCGCATCGACCCTTATGAAGCGCATCTGGAAGCGCCGTCGCCAAAGTCTCTCTCCGTTCTCGACCTGATGCGCGACAAGACCCCCACCAACATTGCCGAACTGCAATGGCGCCTGTCGCTGCCATTGAGCGCCCTGTTGCTGGCTTTGCTGGCCATCCCGCTGAGCTTCGTCAACCCGCGCGCGGGGCGCTCCATGAACCTGATCATGGCGCTGGTGACATACCTCATCTACAACAACTGCATCAGCATCGCCCAGGCATGGGTGGCGCAGGGGAAGCTGCATCCGGCCCCGGGCGTATGGCTGGTGCACGGCATTCTGGCCTTGCTGATCGGCGCCCTGTTTTACCGCCGCCTGTTGCTGGCGCCCTCGCTGTTCAACTGGTTGCGGCGGGTGCCATGAGAATTCTGCATCGCTATCTGGCGCGTGAAATCTATGCCAGCACGGCTTTCGTTTTTGCCGCATTGCTCTCCCTCTTCGCCTTCTTCGACCTGATTCACGAACTGGGAGACCTGGGCAAAGGCAGCTACCGCCTGCCGCAAATCATGGCCTTCGTCGCGCTCAACCTGCCCGGCCACGTCTACGAGCTTTTCCCCATCGCCGCCCTGATCGGCACGCTGTTCGCCCTGGCGCAGCTTTCCGCCCATTCCGAATTCACTGTCATGCGGGTTTCCGGGTTATCCACGCAACGCTTCGCGCTGTCATTGTTGCAGACCGGCATGATATTCGTGCTGCTGACATTGCTCTTCGGCGAACTGATCACGCCGGGCGCGGAACGCATGGCGGAACAACTCCGGCTGAAAGCCACCAGTTCGGTAGTGGCGCAGGAGTTCCGCTCCGGGCTGTGGCTAAAGGACGAGCAAAGCTTCGTCAACGTGCGTGAAATCCTGCCGGACACCACGCTGCTGGGTGTGAAGATCTTCGAATATGACCGTGACTATCACCTGAAAACGGTCAGTTATTCCGATCGCGGCCACTACGAATCGGAGGGACGCTGGTTATTGGAAGATGTAATGCAGACCCATTTCGAAGGAGATCGCACCACGGTGGAAAAATTGCCGCAGCAGGCATGGAAGTCGGTCCTGAACCCTGACATTCTCTCGGTATTGCTGGTCGTGCCGGAACAGATGTCCGCCTGGAATCTTTACCAGTACGTGGCGCACTTGCGCGAAAACAAGCAGAAAACCACCCGCTATGAAATTGCGCTGTGGTCGAAACTGGCCTACCCCTTTGCCACGCTGGTAATGATGATCTTCGCCTTGCCTTTCGCTTATCACCAGACGCGCAGCGGCGGCATCAGCGGCAAGATATTTTTGGGGATCATGGTGGGCCTGTCATTTCACCTGCTGAACCGGGTTTTCGCTCATCTCGGCCTGCTCAACGACTGGCCGCCGCTGTTCAGCGCGTCATTCCCCGCCATCGCCTTTCTCGGCGTTGCGCTAGGCATTATCTGGTGGACGGAAAAAAGATAGTT
>JAQTLK010000010.1:27782-49087 GCA_028714955.1 Sulfuricella sp. | reverse complement strand
GCCCAATGGCGGGCAACGCCTGCCATGCCGCCAGGCGGGATTCCTGTTCCGGGCTCAATTCCGGCTTACGGCCAAATAAATTCGTGAACCACTTCATGGCAAAAGTCCGGACATGAATTTTCTAGGATGATACGCGCCGCGAATACAGCGTCAAAAACAAAAAGCCCCCTGGCGCGAACCAGGGGGCCACTAGCAAGGCCGGCGCTCTTTAACGAAACAACGCGAAGCGTTTCCTCGTCCCCCTTGCCCTTTGGGAGAGGGCGGGGGTGAGGGAAACGATCATGGCGAATCGCCATGATCGTTAGTGCGCGCTGGCGGCTTCCGCGTTGATGCCGGTGTTCTGGCGCACGTAGAGTTCGTCCCACATCTCATCCGCGCGCTTGTCGCGGGTCAGCAGGGAACCGAGAATCACCATCAGGAAGCCCAGCGGGATGGAAATCAGCCCGGGGTTCTTGAGCAGGAAGAACGGTTTTTCCAGGCCCATCATGCTGGTGGTCTGGCCCGCCATCTTTTTCAGGTCGCCCTCGGCCTTGTCGTTGGCTTTCTTCACCTTGTCGAACTCGTCCTGGATTTTCTTTTTCTCGGCTTCGTCCGTTGCCGCGTCCAGTTGGGCTTTCAGCGTGACCAGTTTTTCGCGGGTGCCCGGCTTGGCCGGCTTGGCCGGTTCGGCGGCCTTGGCGGGTTCGGCTTTCTTGCAGCCGTCCAGGGCGAACAGCTCGCACATGAAGCCGGTTCCGGGCTGCGCCGGAACGGCTGGCTTCGCTTCGCTCGCAGGCTCGCCGTCCAGGACCTTGTTCGCAGCCTTGATCACGGCCTTGGGGTAGGTCATGTTGGGGGAGACCATCACCAGCCCGATGGCGGCGATGGAGCCGACCAGCATGCCAGCGATGATGCCAGTGGTGTTGCACTTCTTCCAGTACAGCGTGAGGAACACCGCCGGCAGGTTGCTCGATGCCGCCACCGCGAACGCCAGGGCCACCAAGTGGGCGACGTTCTGCCCCTTGGCCAGGATGCCGACGGTGATGGCCATGATGCCGACGATTATGGAGGAGACGCGAGCTGCCACCACTTGCTCCTGGGGCGTAGCCTTGTCGCCGCGAATCACGCCGACATAGATGTCGTGCGCCATGGCAGAAGCGGAGGCCAGCACCAGACCCGCAACCACCGCAACGATGGTGGCAAAGGCCACGGCGGCGACGAAGGCGAGCATGAAGTTACCGAGGTAGGAGTTTTCACCGCCACCCAGGAACTGCGCCAGCAGCGGGCCGGCCATGTTGCCGCCGGCATCGATCGAGGCGATCTTGGCCGGGCCGACCAGCATCGCGGCACCGGTGCCGAGGAACAGGGTCAGCACGTAGAAGCCGCCGATGATCGCCATGGCCCAGATCACCGAGGTGCGTGCGGCCTGCGCCGTCGGCACGGTGAAGAAGCGCATCAGGATATGCGGCATCCCGGCGGTGCCGAGCACCAGCGCCATCCCCAGGGAGATCTGGTCGATCGGGCTCTTGAGGAACAGGCCGGGTTCGAGGAAGCGCTGGCCCAGTTCGGCCGGACTCATGGTGGATGCCTTGTCGCCCAGCAGCTTGGCGACCTGGGCAATGACCTTCTCGTCGCCCACTACCGCTTGCAGATACCCTGGCAGGCTGAAGCCGTAAGGCGCCCATACCAGTGTCACCAGCAGAATGGACGCCATCACCAGCAGCACGGCCTTGGTGATCTGCACCCAGGTGGTGGCCTTCATGCCGCCGAACACCACGTAGGCCAGCATCAGGATGCCGACGCCGATGATGGAGATTTCGTAGTCGATGCCGATCAGTGTCTTGATCAGCACGCCGCCACCGACCATCTGCGCGGTCAGGTAGAAGGTGGACACGGTGATGGTGGACAGCGCCGCGACGGTCTTGGTCTTTTTCGGGTCGTTGCGGAAGGCCAGGATGTCGCCCATGGTGTACTTGCCGATGTTGCGGCAGGGCTCGGCGATCACCAGCAGCACGGTGATGTAAGCCACCAGCCAGCCCACCGAGTACATGAAGCCATCGTAGCCGTAGAGCGAAATCAGCCCGGCGATGCCCAGGAAGGACGCGGCGGACAGATAGTCACCGGCAATCGCCCAGCCGTTCTGGAGGCCGCTCACCGAGCGCCCGGCGGCGTAGAACTCGGAGGTGGTGTGGGTGTGCTTGGCGGCCCAGAAGGTGATGGCCATGGTGATGGCGATGATCACGCCGAACACCAGAAAGGTCAGCCACTTGAACTCGTCGGCGACCGCGCCGCCCGCCGCCAGAGCGGCGCCGCTGGCCAGCAGCAAGGCGGCGGACAGAGCGAGCTTGTTGAAGATCTTGTTCATGTCAGGCTCCCAGCTTGTGCGCATCGTTGATGATTTCCTGCGCCATGGTGTCGAATTCGGCGTTGGCTTTTTTCGAGTAAATGAAGGCAATGCCCCAGGCCACAACAAACTCCGACAGGGCGAACAGAATGCCGATGTTGACCACGCCCCATACCTTGATCTTGAACAGGTCCTGGTAATAGGCGGCGCCGATCGGCAGCAGGAAGTAATAAATGGTCGAGAAAATCATCAACCCCCACAGGAAAGTCGTTTTCTTGCGGTGCAGCGCCTGGAACCTCGGATCGGCATCGATCGCCGCCCAGTTCATTTCGCGTTTTGACATTTCAAATCCTCCAATTAGAATTGCTCGACAACACCGGGCTGGCGGTAAACCTCACCATCGGCTTTTTACACCTTAACGCCCTGGCCTTACGCAAAACTTACAAATCCCATGCGCATCCTGATCGCCGAAGACGATGAAGTGCTGGCCGATGGCCTGTGCCGGTCCATGTCGCACAACGGCTATGCTGTCGATTGCGTTGGCGACGGGATGGACGCGGACCTCATGCTCAAGGGCGGCCAGCTCTTTGACCTGGTGATTCTCGACCTCGGCCTGCCGCGCATGGATGGGCTATGCGTGCTGCGCCGCTTGCGCGAACGCAACAGCCAGGTCCCGGTCATCATTTTGACCGCCCGGGACGGGGTGGCAGATCGGGTCAAAGGGCTCGATCTGGGTGCGGACGATTACCTGGTCAAGCCGTTCTGCCTGCCCGAGCTCGAAGCGCGCGTGCGCGCCCTGTTGCGGCGCGGCCAGTGCGGCGTGAACCCGGTCTTCTCCTGCGGCATGCTGAGCTTCGACAGCGTGGGACGCCGCGCCGCCATCAATGGCGAAGCGCTGGAACTGACCACGCGCGAGACAGGCGTGCTGGAGGCCTTGATGTCGCACAGCGGCTGGGTGGTCAGCAAGGATCAACTGCTGGAGCACCTTTACAGCTATGCCGAGGAAGCGAGCGCCAATGCCATCGAGGTTTACATTCACCGCCTGCGCAAGAAGATTGAGGTCGCGGGCGTGACGATCCGCAACATCCGCGGCCTTGGCTACGTTATCGACAAGCTTGCATAGGCATGATTACGATGGAAGATGAAGTTCTTTCCCTGCATGACCGCCTCATGAACTGGCTGCTGACGCCGCTGTTCCTGCTGTGGCTGTTCAGCACCGTGGCTGGCTACGTCGCTACCCTCAACTACGCCAGCCAGCCTTACGACCGTGCGCTGCTGGAACGGGCGCAATCGCTGGCGACGCAGATGAAGCTGGGCAGTGGCAAGGAACGTCTCGATTTCAAGCCGACGCTGCCCGCCGGCGGCGCTCCCGGCGAACAGGACCGCGTGTATTACAGCGTCAGCGACCAGGATGGACGCCTGCTGGCCGGCAACGCGGACCTGGCGCGCCCGATCTCATACCGTGGAGGAAAAACAGGCCCACTGTTCAGCAACGCCGAGCATGGTGGAGAAAAAACCCGCATGGTGAGCCTGGTTTACCCCGGTCCGCCCGGCTCGCCGCTGTTCCAGCTGCACATGTCGGAAACCACGCACCAGCGCCAGGCCAGCATCCGCGGCATTTTCGCCAACATCGTGATTCCCCAGCTGCTGCTGATCGTGATCGCGGTGGGCGCCGTGTGGTATGCGCTCAAGCAGGGACTGGAGCCGCTGGAACGTTTGCGGCAGGACGTCACGCTGCGGCACCGCGATGACCTGAGCAGGCTGGATGAAACCCGTGCGCCGGCGGAGGTGCGCCCGCTGATCAATGCCGTTAACGACCTGCTGGATCGCCTCAAACAAGTCATGCTGGCGCAGCAGCGCTTCGTCGCCGATGCCGCTCACCAGTTGCGCACGCCTTTTGCCGGCCTGAAGACCCAGACCGAACTGGCGTTGCGTGAAAACGAACCGGAACGCAAGCAGTATGCGCTTCAACAGATACTCACCAGCGCGATGCGCGGCAATCATCTGGTGAACCAGCTTCTGGCGCTGGCACGCAACGAACCGGGAGGGCAGGGCGCCGAAACCTTTGCGCCCCTCGATCTCAACCGGCTGGCTCAGGAGTGCACCGCGAACTGGGTGCCCTTGGCCTTGGAAAAAGGGATGGATTTCGGTTTCGAGGGGATTTCCCGGTTTGCGCCTTTGCGCGGCGACGCCGCAAGCCTGACCGAGATGCTCGGCAACCTGCTCGACAATGCGATTCGCTATACCCAGACGGGGGGGCAGGTCACGGTGAGCGTGGATTATGAGCACGGCGGAGCGGTGCTGCGCGTATCAGACAACGGCCCCGGCATCGCGCCGCCCCATCGCGAGCGGGTCTTCGAACGCTTTTACCGCGTGCTCGGCAGCGGTCAGAGCGGCAGTGGGCTTGGCCTCGCCATCGTGGCGGAAGTGGCCAAGCGCCACGGTGCCACGATCAGCCTGAGCGCGGGACCGGACGGGAAAGGAACCCTGGTTGCCGTTCGTTTTCCGCATCACGGAACCTGACTCGTGAACACGCAATGTTCGTTGCGCGAACTCGCAAAACATCCCGCTTTTTACTGAACGTTCAGACTTTCCTTGAGAATCCTGGGTGTCAGGAAAATCATCAGTTCATTCTTGTCATCGCTTCGAACCGTTCGCTTGAACAGATTGCCGATGACAGGTATGTCCCCGAATAGCGGCACCTTGTCCACGGCCGTTTTGGTGTCCTGGAGAAAGATTCCACCCAGCACCGCCGTTTCACCATTATTCACCAGGATCTGCGTCTTGACCCGATTGATATCAAGCGCCCTGTTTCCAGCCACATCGGGTGTTTGCGGATCATCCTTGGTGATTTCGACGTCCAGCAATATGGAGTCATTGTTCAGTACCTGCGGATTGACCAGCAGGCACAGCAATGCGTCCTTATAGGTCGTGGTTGGCGGGGAATTGGCCGTTCCCGGCGTTATTACCGGAAACTGGATGCCCTTCACAATTGCCGCCGGACGCTGATTGGAGGTCATCACGCGCGGGTTGGAAAGCACCGTGCCGCGGCTATCCGACTCCATTGCGGAGATTTCCAGGTTAATCAGATTTCCGCCGCCAAGGTTTAATAAAGTCAGGGCAAGACTGCCGGGTGTCGCGCCGCTCACTCCAGGTGTCGCGGGCAGGTTTACATTCAAATTCCCACCGCCACTAGGCCGCACGCCCGACGCAATTGCACTGGAACTATCCAGGTTGCCTGAAACGCCCAAATTATAGTTGCCGGGATTATGTCCGCTTTGGCTTCCCAGTCGCATGCCCAACTGCTTGCTGAATCCGTCCGTTGCTGAAACGATGCGCGCCTCTATCATTACCTGCTTGGCCGGCACGTCTATCGCGGCCAACAGGCGCCTGATTTCCTCCTGTTTGCTGGGAATGTCATTGACGATCAGCATGTTTGTTTTTTGGTCGAAGGTAACCGTACCGCGTTTCGACAATATTTTCTGTGGGCCGGCAACGGCAGTTCCTGTACTGGCAATGCCGGTGGTTATTGCCTTCACCCCTGCCGCGGCCGGCGCGCAGCTTGCATCATCCCCCTTGTCCATGCTCGTTCCAGCCTGGCCAAGCAGCATTTTATTGGCGGTGTCCGCGCGCAGGTAATTCAGCGCGTAATATTCAGTCTGCAGCGGCTCAAGGTCTGATACTTGCTGTTTTGCCTCTAGTTCGGCTTTTTCCTTGACTGCCAGCTCATCTCGCGGGGCGATCCAGATAACGTTGCCATTCTTGCGCTTATCCAGCCCCTTCGCATTCAAAATAATGTCCAGCGCCTGATCCCAGGGAACATCCTTCAATCGCAGCGTGAGGGAGCCAGACACCGAATCGCTGGTAATGATGTTCAGGTTGGTGAAGTCAGCAATCACCTGCAGCACCGTGCGTACTTCCACATTCTGGAAATTCAGCGAAAGCTTCTCGCCTGCGTAGCCCTGTTTCGCGCCCTGCACCATTTTATTGGGGTCTTCCACGACCTTCTTCACGTCCACGATGAACTGGCGGTCAGCCTGGTACGCGGAGTATTCCCACAGCCCCTGCGGCTCGATCACCATGCGCGTATTCTTTCCCTGGCTGGAGATGGCAAGCGCGCTGACCGGGGTGCCGAAATCAAGCACATCGAGCCTGCGTTCAAGGTTGGCCGGCAGCTTGGCATCGAGAAATTCCACCACCAGGTTCTTGCCCACTTTGCGTATATCGATCCCGGTCGTGGAATCCGACAGTCCAACGATGATGCGGCCCTCGCCATTGCTGCCACGCCGAAAATCAATATCGTTCAAGCTGTGAATTTTCTGCCCGGCGGCCGCAGCGAGGCCGGCTTCGGCAAACCGCGTCGTCACGTTGGCACTCGACATGCCCGTTGGAGCGCTCTGCAAGGTGACATATAAATCCTTGCCGTCCATGCGCGTTTCATAAGCGGACGGTTTCGCAAGATTCATCACCAGTCGCGTGCGGCTTCCCGCCTGAACGATATTCATGGTGCGCAGCGTGCCCTGCCCCACCTCCACCATATTTTTGCCTAGCGAATTGGCGGTTCCCGGAAAATCCAGCGCGATGCGCGGCGGGTTGTTCGTCGTAAAACCGACAGGAGGCGCCGCCAACGCCTGCTTCAAGCTGACCTTGACTTCAATTTTCCCATTTTGCAGCGTGGTATATGTCACGCTCTCGATGTTGTTCTGCCCGGTCGCGGCCGTTGCGCTACCGCCATCCGCGGCAACCGAGAGGTTGGCCGCTCCCGTGAGCAGTACGGCACACGCCATACGGAACATCGTTTTCATTATCAAGTTCGATCTAATCATGGCGCCCTCTATTTCTTCTGTTGACCCGCATTCGATTCATCAATCAGCGTTAAGCTGTTTGGCTTTTCACTCCAATCGCCCGCGCTATCCTCGATTGTTTCGGTCAGTTTGATTTCTTGTTCGCTAATACTTTTGATGACGCCAAAGTTGACGCCCATGTGGTCCCCGACCTTTACGCGATAAAGGCTATTGTCCGGCGCCTTGATCAAGGCGTAGGTCACATGGTTTTGTTCCAGCGTGCCCACCATCTTGAGCTTTTCCAATTCGAAGGACTCAAGCGGCTCCTTGCGGCGATTCAGGTCCGGCTGAAAACCTCCGCCACCGCCAGCAGTGGATGGCTTGAGCTTGCGTGGCGCAAACGGATCCGGCAAATTGAATGCTTCATAGGGAAAGGGTTCGTAAGGCTTGACTTCCGGCAACGGCTCCACCTTGCCCCGCATACCCTGACCGGCGTCACGCACGAACTTGTCCAGGTCATCATGCGGGCCGCTTCCGCACGCGGCCGTCCCCAGCGCCATGACAGCGATTATCAGCCACCTCATTGTTTCGCCCCTCCCGCGCCCTTCTTCTTGCCATCCGCAGCCGTTTTTTTCTGGGCAGAGACTTCGGCTTCATCCAGATAGCGGTATGTCTTCACCACGCCATCCATGGTCAGTCTGCCGTCCTTGGCGGACTCGATTTTGATGTCGTTCAGCGTCACAATACGCGGCAACTGGGATATATCGCTGGCAAAGTGGCCAAGGTCATGGTAGCTCCCGGTCACCTTGATCGTCACCGGTAGTGACGCATAAAACTCCGTCATGGTTTCGCTCGGCGCGGGCTTGAACAATTCGAATTCCAGCCCACGTCCCAGTCCGGCCTGATTTATATCGACCAGCAGGGCATCCATTTCCGACTTGTTTGGCAACTGCTTGAGTAGCGCCCCAAAAGATTGATCTATCTCCTTCAGTTGCTGGCGATAGGTATCCAGGTTGATGGCCTGTTTTTTCTTGGTGAGGAAGGTGTCGCGCAGCTTTTCCTCTTCCTGCCTTGCCGTGTCGAGCTGCGTCCACTGTTCGCTCCAGTCGAACCAGTATGCCGCAAGGATCACCATCACGAGCAACAGCAACAGCACCGCCATCTTCGGCACAACTGGCCAGCCGCCGACGTCCTTGAGGTTCAGTGTCTTAAGGTCTTCAAGGTTCATGCCTTCTTGTCCCTCAAAGGCTGCGATATGCTTTTCTCAGCCGGGTTGTCCTTGCCTTCGTCATTCTTCGGGGAGCTCAGCTTGACCTCCAGGGTAAACTCGCTTACCCGCAAGTTATTCACCATTACTGCCTTGGTTTCAATCAGAACGGGCGATTCCAGCCATGGCGAATCATCCAGGTTACGCATCAGAGAGGCCACTCGCGCATTGGATTGTGCATAACCTACCAGTTTGACGTCATTGCCTTTCCGCTCTATGGATTTCAAATAGACGCCATCTGGCAAGCGGCGCACAAGCTGGTCAAGCAGGTGGACGACCAGTGAACGGTCAGCCTGCAAGGACTCGACCACTTTTTTACGTTCCAGAAGTGCCTGCGTCTTTTCCTTGAGGGTGTTGATTTCCGCTATCTGTTTGTCAAGCTTGGCGATTTCCGCCTTGAGGAAGCTGTTCCGCCCCTCCTGATTATCGATTTTGGCGGAAATAAACGTATGTCCGGCAAGGGCGACAACAACGCCGAAGACCAGGACCAGGCCCGCCAGAATCAGGAACTGCCTTTGCCTGGCTGCCCGTTTTTGCTCGCGGTGCGGCAGAAGATTGATGCGGACTGTCATGAATCGAACCTCCGCAGGGCCAAGCCACATGCGATCATCAATGCCGGCGCGTCAGCGGTCAGCTGTTTGGGCTTGACGCGGGAAGACAAGGCCATATTGGCAAAAGGATTGGCGATCATGGTGCTGACCTGCGTCCGGCCAGCCACTACTTCGTCCAGTCCCTGAATCATGGCGCAACCGCCCGCGAGAAGTATAAGGTCCACCCGATTGAACTGGGTGGAGGAAAAGAAGAACTGCAATGCGCGCGCCACTTCCAGTGCCAGGGTATCCATGAATGGCTGCAATGTTTCCGGCTCGTAATTGTCCGGCAACCCCCCCTGACGTTTTGCAACCTCGGCTTCCTCAACCGAAAGGCTGTAGCGGCGCTGGATTTCCTGCGTCAGCTGATTTCCGCCGAAGTTCTGCTCTCGCAGATATACCGACTGATTGTCATGCAACACGTTGATGTGCGTCATGGCCGCGCCAATGTCGACAATAGCCACCGTCTGCTCCCGTCCGCCGCCTGGCAACTGGCGAGCGATCAGGTCGTAGGCGGCCTGCGTGGCATGGGATTCGATATCCATCACCACCGGCTTGAGTCCTGCCGCTTCGGCCGCGGCAACACGATCATCAACCTTTTCCTTGCGCGATGCGGCAATCAGTACTTCCACCTCATCGCGATTGCCGGGTGCGGGGCCGATGATCTGAAAATCCAGGTTCACCTCGTCCAGCGCGAAGGGGATGTATTGGTTAGCCTCGGTTTCAACCTGGAATTCCAGGTCCTGGTCCCGCAAGCCGGCTTGAACGACAATTTTTTTGGTGATTACCGCGGCCGATGGGAGCGCCAGCGCAACATTCCTGATGCGCCCCCCCAAACGTTTCCATGCCTGCTTGAGCGCCTCCGCCACGGCTTCGAGGTTGACGATATTTCCGTCCACCATGGCATCTTTTGGCAGCGCCTCGATTGCATAGCGCTCCACGCGGTAAAGATCCTTGCCCGCCTCCGCAAGCTCCACCATTTTCACCGCGGAAGAACTGATGTCCACGCCTATCAAAGGCGGCGACTTGGCTTCCAGAAAATCGAATCGCAAGTAAATTTCCCCTTGTGCACGGCCTGTTAGAAGCAATACGTATAATTTACATTAAATGCTATCAGCAACTATACACGCTGTAAACTAATTTAATGCAAGTTTATTTTGCTTGAAATTACCGTCTATAATCCGGAACAGCCTTATTACATCATACATTTCCAGAAAATCTCTATCATGACTCTTCGTTGGTGGCACTACATCTCCCTTGTAGTGTTGGCAGGCGGCCTCATCGTAACCGCGCTGGTAGCGCTGGTGGTTACATTGACTTATCCCCAACTGCCTTCACTCGACATCCTGACCGACTACCGCCCGAAGATCCCGCTTCGCATTTACACGGCTGACGGTGCGTTGATCGGCGAGTTTGGGGAAGAGCGGCGTGCCCTGGTTAAAATCGGGGAAGTGCCCCTCATCATGCGCCAGGCCATTCTTGCCGCGGAAGATGACCGTTTTTACCAGCATGGCGGAGTGGATTACATGGGCGTGGCCCGCGCGGCCATCGCCAATCTCACGGCAGGCGGCGCGCGCGAAGGCGCGAGCACCATCACCATGCAGGTGGCGCGAAATTTCTTCCTCTCCAGCGAAAAGACCCTCACCCGCAAACTCAGCGAAGCCATGCTGGCGATGAAAATAGAGCACAGCCTTTCCAAGGATCAGATCCTCGAGCTTTACATCAACCAGATTTACCTTGGCCAGCGCGCTTATGGTTTTGCCGCGGCATCCCAACTCTATTTCGGCAAGCCGCTCGCCCAGATCGATATTGCCGAGGCCGCCATGCTTGCCGGCCTGCCCAAGGCGCCGTCGCGCTACAACCCGGTGGTCAACCCAAAACGCGCCAAATTGCGCCAGCAATACGTGCTGCGGCGCATGCATGACCTTCACTATATCAAGGACAGCGAGTTTCAGGCCGCATTGCAGCAGCCGCTTCACGTCCGCCATGACTCGCAGGTGGCCGAGGTGAAAGCCGACTACGTTGCCGAGCTTGTGCGGCAAAGCCTGTTCGAGCGCTACCAGGACCAGGTCTACAGCAGCGGCATCAAGGTTTACACCACGCTGCGCCGGGCAGACCAGAACGCCGCCAATTCCGCCCTGCGCCAGGGCGTGCTCGATTATGACCGTCGCCACGGGTACCGTGGGGCGGAAGGTTTCATCAATTTGCAGCATAAAGGCCCGCTCCCCGATGATGTTCTGGAAAGCGCGCTGGACGAGGTGGAAGAAGTCGCTGGCCTGATGCCCGCGGTCGTGCTTGAAGCCAGCCCCAAAAAAATAAGTGCTTATTGCAAGGATGGCGAAACCGTGGAAATCAGCGGCGAAGGTCTGCGTTTTGCCCAGAAATACCTGGCCCCCTCCGCCGAAGCGAAAACCCGCCTGCGCCGCGGCTCCCTGATTCGAGTCATGCCCGGCAACAAGAACGGCTGGCAAATCGCCCAGCTACCGCAGGTGGAGGCCGCTTTCGTGTCAGCAGACCCGCACGACGGCGCCATTCGCGCCATGGTGGGCGGGTTCGACTACAATCACAGCAAGTTCAATCATGTTACCCAGGCCTGGCGGCAGCCCGGTTCGAGTTTCAAGCCTTTCATCTATTCGGCCGCGCTGGAGAAGGGATTCACGCCTGCCACCATCATCAATGACGCCCCGCTTTCAATTCCCGGCGCCAACGCTGGCGAAACATGGGAACCCAAGAATTATGACGGCAAAACCGAAGGCCCGATGCGCCTGCGCACTGCGCTCACCAAGTCCAAGAATCTGGTTTCCGTGCGCATTTTGCAGTCCATCACACCGGAATATGCCCAGGATTACATCACCCGTTTCGGCTTCAGTGCCGCGCAGCATCCGGCTTACCTCACCATGGCGCTGGGCGCCGGTTCCGTTACGCCAATGCAGATGGTGGCCGGCTATTCGATATTTGCCAATGGCGGCTACCGTGTCCAGCCCTATTTCATTGATCGCATCGTGGACGGGCGCGGCACCGTACTGTCACAAGCCAAGCCGGCGCGTGCCGGGGAATCGGCTGAGCGGGCAATCGATGCGCGCAACGCCTTTATCATGACGACCCTGATGCAAGACGTGGTGCGCCATGGCACCGCCATCAAGGCAATGCAATTGGGGCGCCAGGACCTGGCCGGAAAAACCGGCACGACCAATGACCAGGTCGACGCCTGGTTCTGCGGCTACAATTCAAGCCTGGTGGCCGTAGCCTGGATCGGCTTCGACCAGCCGCGCTCCCTGGGTGCCGGCGAAACCGGCGGACAAGCTGCCCTGCCAATATGGATGAGCTACATGGGCAAGGCCCTGAAAAATGTACCGGAAAGCCAATATGCGGTTCCTGACGGCGTCAGCATAATCCATATCAACCCGGAAAATGGCCTGCGCGTCAGCGATGGCGGCATTCCGGAATATTTTTATCAGGAGTTTCCGCCTCCCACCCAGAACCAGTGGACCAATGATGTCATCGGGCTTCCAGGCGCAAAAAGTTCTGATGAAATCAAGGATCAACTTTTCTAAGGGGCTGTATTCCGGATGCGCCACATAACAAAGGATCCTTCGCCTCAGCGGCGCCAGATACGCGAGATGATTGCCCAATCAGCCGCCCGCCTGATCGCCGAGGATGGCATGCAGGATTATGCTGCTGCCAAGCGCAAGGCAGCCCGTCAAATCGGGGTGCCGGACAGCCACAGCCTGCCCACCAACAACGAAGTTGAAATGGCGCTGCGCGCCTACCAGGATCTATACCAGAAGGACGAACAGCCAGCCCGATTGAAACGCCTGCGCCAGGAGGCCCTGGATGCAATGCGACTGCTGGAACGCTTCAACCCTCACCTCACGGGGTCGGTGCTAAGCGGAACCGCCACGCGCCATTCCGACATCAACCTGCAATTGTTCACCGACAGCGCCAAGGAAGTCGAGCTTTTCCTGCTCAACCGCGGCATTCCTTATGAGACGGGGGAGAAACGCCTCCGCCTCAACGATGAAATGCTGGCCGTGCCGACCTTTACCCTCCGGGGCGAAATAGCCGAAATCAGGCTGGCGGTTTTTGGCACGGACGATTTGCGCAACAATACGGCGGCGGGCAAAGCACTTGACCGCGCAAAAATCAGGCAAGTGGAAGCCATCCTGGCCCTGGCCTGAAACCATTGCGCTCGAGATTGGCCTCCTCCAGGAGAATCAGGCAAAATGGCGACATCAGGCGAGTTGCAAACAAACGGATTCAGGCTCGCCGCTGGCTGGACCCCGGAATGAGCGCAGAGACCACGGATGGAAAACCACCCCGCCCTGAAAACCGAGGCTGTCGCTGACAACAGCAACTACATGATTCACTCCAGGATGGAGATCCTCTATATCCTGCGTGCGATCGAACACAAGAATGAACTCGTCACCGCCTATTTCAACCAGGGCAACGATTTCATTCTGACTTCCATTATCGGCGTGGATGCCGACTCTGGCGCCCTGCTCCTCGATTTCGGCGCCAACGACGTTCTCAACCAGCGCGCGCTGGCCAGCGACAAGATTGTCCTGACAACATCCCAGGATCGCGTCAAGGTGCAGTTCGTGGCCGATGGCCTGAAGCAGGTAGAGCATCACGGCCGCCCCGCATTCAGGGCCGGCATTCCCAACGAACTGTTGAAACTGCAAAGGCGCGAGTACTACCGCCTTGCCACCCCCCTGATCAACCCGATCAAGTGCGCCATGGCCAAGGCTGGTGGTGGCAGGATGGAAGCGGCGATCGCCGACATCAGCCTGGGCGGCATCGCCATCGCCAATTACCAGAATTTGATCGTCTTTGAAATCGGCGACAAATTCGCCGCTTGCCGCATCGTGCTGCCGGAAACCGGCACCGTCACCACGGGAATCGAGATACGCAACGAACACGAAGTCGCCATGAAAAACGGCGTAAAGATCCGGCGCGCCGGGTGCATGTTTATTGACCTGCCCTCCGGCCAGCAGGCAATGATTCAGCGCTATATCATCAAACTGGACCGCGAGCGACGCGCCATGCTGTCCTAGGAGCCTGTCGGACTTATGGGGATCGAAGCGAGAATTCGGCTGGGCGAGGACAGATTTTGCCGGTTTTGCAGGTCAATAGTCATTCTATTGACCAAGAAAGCGGTGAAATATGGACCGCCCAGGCGGATTCGCAGCCGATTCATCATAAGTCCGACAGGCTCCTAGTTCTTCTCCTGCAACCAGCGTGCCGCATCCAGTGCAAAATAAGTCAGAATCCCGTTTGCGCCGGCACGCTTGAATGCCAGCAGCGCTTCCAGCACACAGGCTTTTTCGTTCAGCCAACCGTTCTGGGCCGCAGCCTTGAGCATGGCATATTCACCGCTGACCTGATAGACGAAGGTGGGCGCCTTGAATTCATCCTTCACGCGCCGCACGATATCGAGATAGGGCATGCCCGGCTTGACCATCACCATATCCGCGCCTTCCGCCAGGTCCTGTCCCACTTCCCACAGCGCTTCGTCGCTGTTGGCCGGGTCCATTTGATAGGTGTACTTGTTGCCTCCGGCAAGATTGGCTGAGGAACCCACGGCATCGCGGAACGGCCCGTAAAAACTGGAAGCGTATTTGGCGGAATAAGCCATTATGCGCGTGTGAATGTAGCCTGCGCCATCCAGCGCCGCCCGCACCGCTCCGATGCGTCCATCCATCATGTCCGATGGCGCAACCACATCAGCCCCCGCCGCCGCGTGTGCCAGAGCCTGCCGCGCCAGCACGGACACAGTCTCGTCGTTCATCACGTATCCGGCAGCATCGATCAGCCCATCCTGACCGTGGCTGGTATAGGGGTCAAGCGCGATGTCGGTCATCACGCCCAGCTCGGGGAAACGCTGTTTCAAGGCGCGCACCACCCGCGGCACCAGGCCGTCCGGGTTGTAGGCTTCAGCCGCATCCAGGCTCTTGAGCGCAGTATCGACCACCGGAAAAATTGCCAGCACCGGCACGCCCAGTTCGACACATTGCTGCGCCCGCTGCAGCAGGTGATCCAGTGTCTGGCGCTCAACGCCCGGCATGGAAGCCACGGTCTCGATGCGGTTTTCCCCCTCCAGCACGAACACGGGGTAAATCAGGTCGGCAGAACTGAGTTGATGTTCCCGCATCAGGCGGCGAGAAAAGTCATCGCGCCGCATGCGGCGCATGCGTTTGAAGGGATATTGGCCCAGTATCTGCATGATTTCAGGATTCCGCGGTAAGGATTACATAAACATTTTAACCCAGATTAACGTAACAGCGCGAAGCACCGCGTAAGCGACAGTATCAATGCGAGAGAGTGGTGGTATGAGTGTTATGTTAGCGCTTATGGGGGTCAGGGGTGAGGGAAACGATCATGGCGAATCGCTGTTTCATGATTCGGGGCGGCGAATCGCCATGATCGTTAGCCTCAAAGAGCCGCCTAATGGAGCATCTGGGCTTAAACGACGTTTACTGCATGACAGGCTCGCGCCTGTGCTGAAGCCATTTCTTGATTGCCGCCAGGCGCGCCCGGGCGACCCGCTCCTTGATGGCAGCGGGGCCGGCGCACTGTCCGGCCAGCGCGCCGGCATCAATCCCGGCAACCGCATCCAGCGCCTGGAGCAGAAAACCTTCCGCCGCGAAAGCATGGTTTTCAAAGCCTGCGCGTCCGCAGGCATCGGCGGCGCAAGCCTGCAAAAACTGTTTGAAGCGCCGCGGCTGACGCAGGGCATCGGTTTCCAGCAACAGCTTCAGCAGCGTTTTCGGGCGCAGCTCGAATACGCGGTGGACCAGCCCGTGAAAGCGCGCCGTCACCAAGGCCAGATCGCGGCAATCGTTGGGGATGCGCAGGCGCTGGCAAAGCGGCTTGATGAGTTCGAAGCCGCGTGCCTCATGAGCAATATGGTGCGGCCATTCTTCCCGCGGCGTGGTTCCCTTGCCCAGATCGTGCGTCAGGACAGCAAAGCGTACTGGCAGGGAATAATCTCGTGCTGCGGCGCAATCCACCGCCATCATTACATGTATCCCGCTATCGATTTCGGGATGGTATTGCGCCGCTTGCGGCACGCCGAACAAACGCTCCACTTCGGGCAAGATGCGCGCCAGGGCACCGCTCTCGCGCAAGACGTAAAACATGCGCGAGGGTTTCTTCTCCATCAACCCCTTGGCAATCTCCTGCCACACCCGTTCCGCCACCAGCGCATCCACTTCGCCATTGTCCACCATGGCGCGCATCAGGGCGAGGGTTTCAGGGGCAATGGAAAACTGTTCGAAACGAGCCGCGAAACGCGCCACGCGCAGAATTCTCACCGGATCCTCGGCGAACGCCGGACTGACATGGCGCAGAATGCCGGCCCGGATATCTTTCATCCCGCCATGGGGATCGATGAGGCGCCCTTCCGGATCCTTGGCAATCGCATTGATGGTAAGGTCGCGCCGCGCCAGGTCCTGCTCCAGCGTCACTTCTGGCGATGCATGGACCTGAAAGCCCCTGTAGCCGCGCCCCGTCTTGCGTTCGGTGCGCGCAAGGGCATATTCCTCATGGGTCCGGGGATGGAGAAAAACCGGGAAATCCTTGCCCACGGGACGAAAGCCCTGCCTGATCATTTCTTCCGGCGTGGCGCCTACCACCACATAATCCCTGTCCTGCACGGGCAGGCCGAGCAATTCATCGCGCACCGCGCCGCCTACCTGGTAGACCCTCATCGGGCGATCAGCGCCCCGCCGCGGAGCGATAAGCCTGGTAAGGGCTGGCTTCGACCAGGTAAGCCGGCGCCACGGCTTCGATCGCGCTCGGCTTCAGGCCAAAGATACTGGGAAACCCCGCGCTGCATACCGAATCGACCTGCATGGTGTAGTAATTGTCGCGCGTCATGATTTTCCGGCCCGGCAGGCATTCCAGAAACCATGCCTGAAGATAGGAGAGGCGGGGAGAGAGGCCAATAATCCTGCGCCGGTGGCCGGTCATGACCCCCACCAGGCTCACCAGCTCGCGCAAGGCATAGGCTTTCGGTCCACACAAATCATAGCTTTGACCGAAGGTAGCCGGATTGCCGAGACTGGCGACGAACGCCTGTGCCACATCTTCCACAAACACCGGCTGGAATCTGGCCTGCGGACTTGCCAGCGGCAATACCGGCGCAATTTTGAGCAGGCCGGCAAATTTGTTGAGAAAAGAGTCTTCGCGGCCAAAAATCACCGAGGGGCGAAAAGTTGTCACCTCAAGCCCGTTGCCACGGACAAACCCGGGATCATCACATGACCGGTTTTCATTCTTGCCGTGCGGCACGCCGGCTTCAAGCACGACAGCCTCCCCTTCCCCCTTTGACCGCAGGTAAGCGCTCGGCGCAGCGGTACTGGCATTCAATGCGCTCATATGCAGCAGGCGCTTCACGCCGCTTGCGGCACAGGCCTGCACGATCTTGCGTGGCAACTCGACATGAACCTCATGGAAACTGCCCTGGCCAGCCCCGCTTTCGTTGAGTATGCCCACCAGGTTGATTACCGCATCCATGCCGGCGAAATGGCGGTCGAGATCGACCGGGTCGAAAATATTGGCCTCCACCACTTCCACATCGGGCAATACCGCCACTGTCTTGGCATGCTCGCGCCGGCGCGTCGGGACCCGCACCGAATAACCCGCCACGACCAGCTTGTTGACGAGGTGAATACCGACAAAGCCGCTGCCCCCCAATACACATACTTTCCTGATATTCATTTTTCGCCCCAAAAATACTGCCGCCTGAAAAACAGGACAATTCTAGCCCGGATATCGGCTGCGCGTCACGGATCGCAGGAAGGACTGCGTTCATCCCCGTCCTGGCACGCCTTTTCGCCGGCTGTGCCCGAGATCGTCCCCAGCCTGTGCTTGAGCGTCACCACTTGCTGTCCAAATCGGTTGGCGTAATAGCTGGCATTGCTCATGACTTTCTGCACATAGTTTCTGGTTTCGGTAAAGGGGATGGATTCGGCATAAATTGCCCCTTCCAGCGCGTGCTCATCCTTCCAGCGTCTGGCCCGGGAAGGGCCGGCATTGTATGAGGCGGTGGCGAGTACCGGCTGGCCATCGTTGGTGTCCAGTACATACTTCAGATAATAGGTGCCAAAGGAAATATTGGTATCGAGCTGAGCGACGAGATTTTGCCTGAAATGCTTGAGGCCGAGCCGCCGGGCGATCCATTGCGCGGTGGTTGGCATCAGTTGCATCAGGCCTGAGGCTCCAACGTTGGAGCGCGCCTGCTGTACAAAGCGGCTTTCCTGCCTGATCAAACCGTATACCCACGCCTCGTCAAGATCGCGCTCGCGGGCGTAGACCTGCATCACGTCGCGGTGAGGCGCGGGATAGCTCAGGCTGAAATCATGCAATTCGCGCGTTTTGTCGGCCGTATTGATGGCGCGGTCGAGCCAGTTGTTGCGCCGTGCAATTTCCGCGGCTGCCAGCAACTGCTTGTCGTCGAAGCCGCGTGTCGCCCATATCCACTCGCGGTTGGCCTCGGTGCGCAGATTGAGTCGATACAGCGCCAAGGCACGCTGGATGCCGGGCAGGTCTCTGACCGATCTTATTTCGTCTGTGCCGGGTTCGTAGGTGGCAACCGGGTTGCTGACCACCGCGCCCAACTCCTCGGTCGCCAGCTGCCCATAGAAATTATGTTCGCGCGACAAGGGCGCCAGAATCGCGTTGGCAGCTCCGACCTGGCCGCCGGCCTTGAGTGCGCGCGCCTTCCAGTAGCGCCATGCGCCCTGGTTTTGCAATGTCTCCGGCATCGCCGCGATGCCGGACAGAACCTCGGACCAATCCTGTGCGCGCAGGGCTGCGCGCACCCGCCAGGTCATTTGCAATTCGTTGAGCGGCGCGTCTTCCGCCTTGTGAAACCATTTCAGGGCCACAGGATCATGTTGGCGCGCGGCATGAAAAGCCATCTGCCCCCAAACATAAGCCTGTTCTTCGGCGTCAAAGCGCGTGCGCAAGCGTTCCCAGCAGGGCTCCGCGGCAGCCGGCAAGCTGCGCGCCAGGCGGTAAATGGCGAACATGGCCAGTTCGCGGCCGGGTCGGCTTTGCGTGTCCACGGCACCTGAATCGAGAAATTGCTGCGGGTTGTCGGCCACCTTTTCCAGATTCCTGAGGCTGGCCCTTTGCTTCTCAGGCAGGTAATCCGTGATTATCTGGCGCGCCACGCCGATATTGCCCATCTCCAGCGCAAGGCGGATGCGCGCCCACAAATCTCCGGCAGCGAGCGTTCCGGCCGCGAACAGGGCATCGAACACCGGCTTGCAGGATTGCGGCAATTCACCGCCGCTCAACCATTTCCGCCGCGCCTCCCGGACGGCTGCATCATCGCCACGCTGCAGCCCGGCCTGCAGCGCAAAGCAGGCAAGCTCGACATCATCATTGTTCACCAGCGCCGGATATTCCGCCTCGAACAGCGCCCAGTTTTGCTGCTGCCCCAGGATTCGCAGCCAATCGGCACGCAGGCGGTCGGAAAGAGGAGAATCGGCGTTTCTGGCGATAAAGCCGTGCACCTCCTCTTCGCTGGCGTCCCTGAGCCGCAACTGGAGCTGGTAATAAGTCAGGTAAGGCGCCAGCACCGAGCCGTTCAAACGCTTGGCGAGCGTACCCAGCCGTAAGGCATCGCCCGCGCGAAATGCGTCCCGGGCCGCCAGAAAATCGTCGTCGTGACTGGCGGCGCCAGCCTGTGACAACGACAACAGGGAAAAAGCCAGAACGATCAGTTTAAACATCGCGCCGCCCGTGAGCCAAGACAGGCACTTAGCGCACGGCATCCGCCCAATTATTGGGCGTTTCGTAAAGACGCACGCGCTCCAGGCGCAACTGGTTTCCGTAGGTATCGACATAAGCCGCATCAAGCACACGAAAAGCCTCTGCTGCAAGATTTTCCGCAGTCGGAACGGCATCCAGCACTACCGTCTTGTGTTCGGGCAGCGTAGCCAGAAACGCCACCACCGCCGCGTCTCCCCGATAAACCAGGAATGCGTGATCCCAGCGGCTGACCAGAATCTCATTGGCAATGGTCTTGACAGCCGAAAAGTCCATCACCATGCCTTGCTCCGGGTCCCCCTCCGCGCTGATAATCTGGCCGGAAAGCGTAATTTCAAGCGCGTAGCGATGGCCATGCAGGTGTCGGCACTGACTGCCATGGTTGGGAATGCGGTGGCCGGCATCGAACTCCAGCCTGCGGGTAATCAGCATATCGGAAAACGCTCGAAAAATGAGCAGTGATTATATCACCCATCTCTTGCCGGAGACGGCGTTCAGTGGTTCAATCAGGCTCATGAACGCCGATAACCGCCAACTGACGACCACCAATCACAGCCGCGACAGCGCCGGGCTGCGCTACGTCTACCCCGTCATATCACGCCGTGGCGGCGGCGTATCGGTCGGCATCAACCTCAACACCAACAACGCCTGCAACTGGCGCTGCATTTATTGTCAGGTACCGCATTTACAGCGCGGCAGCGCCCCGCCGGTGGACCTGCTCTTGCTGGAAAAGGAATTGCGCGAATTTCTGGGCGAATTGCTGCATGGTTCGTTCATGCGCGACAAGGTACCGCCGGAAGCCCGGCGTCTCAATGACATCGCCCTGTCAGGCAATGGTGAGCCCACCAGCGCCGCCGAATTCGAACGCGTCATCGAAGTGATCGGCCACGTCATGGACGAATTCCACCTGCGCGGCTCGATCAAATTGATACTCATCACCAATGGCAGCCTGATCCATCGTTCCGCCGTGCGCAACGGGATAAGAAAAATGGCGCCTTTGAATGGGGAAGTGTGGTTCAAGCTGGATAGCGCGACCTCGCAAGGCCGGCTACGCATCAATCACAGCCGCCAGAGCGCCGAAACCGCGCTGAGGAATTTACGCATTGCCGCCGGGCTCTGTCCCACCTGGATTCAAACCGCGATATTTGCGCTGGACGACCAGCCCGCCTCGCCGGATGAGCGCCAGGCTTACCTGCGGTTTCTGGCGCGCTGTCGGGACGAAAGCACCCCGCTGCAAGGCGTATTGCTCTATGGCCTGGCACGGCCCTCGCTGCAACCGGAGGCGCCGCGCCTGAGCCCCCCCCCCAGCGCCTGGCTCGAAGCATTTGCCAGCGATATCAGGCAACTGGGGCTGACTGTAAAACTCAGCGTTTAACGCGAAACCCGCGCAGCGAGACCTCGCCCCCGCTCCTTCCCTCATCCCAACCCTCTCCCGGAGGGAGAAAGGCCAGGGGTAAGGGAAACGCTCATGGCGCAGCACTGTTTCATGATTCGGGGCGGGGCGGCGCTGCGATGACCGTTAGTGCATGTTGGTGCCGCTTTCCTTGTGGGCGCTGCGCACG
>JAQTLK010000010.1:11525-27682 GCA_028714955.1 Sulfuricella sp. | reverse complement strand
GAGGGAGAAAGGCCAGGGGTAAGGGAAACGCTCATGGCGCAGCACTGTTTCATGATTCGGGGCGGGGCGGCGCTGCGATGACCGTTAGTGCATGTTGGTGCCGCTTTCCTTGTGGGCGCTGCGCACGGCTTTCCTCATGCTCTTGTAAAGGTCGGCGTGGGATTGCTTCATGTATTCCACGATCTCGAAATCCTCGCGCTTAACCTTGGACAGGTCGACCTGTTCCATGTGCACCAGGCGCAGCAATTCCCGCACCGGCTTGGGCATGTCGCGACCGCTTTCATAACGCGAACCGCCGCTCTGGGTTACACCGATCTTGGTCCAGAACTCCTGCTGGTTCATGCCAAGCTTGCGACGAATTTCACGGGGGTTGGCTATTTTTTCAAAAAGTTTCATGATTACGCACCTCAAGCAAATGATTTAAATGACTTAAATTAATTCTTCGATTGGCACTCGAAAAATAACACGAAAATAATATCATGGAATAATGGTTTTCCCTTATAGACAAGTGAAATTTTTGTGTGATAGGGACGAAGCATAATGTCATTGAATTAAAGACGATACGCCCTCGTTTCCTCCCTGTAAATAAGTTAAAATCTCCAATTTTTTCAGAGCATGCAATGGCACTAATCGTACAGAAATACGGGGGCACCTCGGTCGGCAACCCCGAACGGATCAAGAATGTCGCCCGCCGCGTGGCGCGCTTCCGCGGCCTCGGCCACCAGGTGGTGGTGGTGCTGTCGGCCATGAGCGGAGAAACCAACCGCCTGCTCGCGCTGGCCAGGGAAATTCAGAGCACGCCCGACCCGCGCGAGCTGGATGTCATGGTTTCCACCGGGGAGCAGGTCACCATCGCCCTGCTTGCCATGGCGCTCAAGGAATTGGGCCTCAAGGCCAAAAGCTACACCGGCGCGCAGGTGAAAATCGTCACCGACGACGCCCACACCAAGGCACGCATCGTTTCGATCGACGACGAAAAAATCCATGCTGACCTCAACGCAGGATATGTCGTCGTGGTCGCGGGCTTTCAGGGTGTGGACGAGGACGGCAACATCACCACCCTCGGCCGCGGCGGCTCGGACACCACCGGGGTGGCCTTGGCCGCTGCGCTCAGGGCAGACGAGTGCCAGATCTATACCGATGTGGACGGCGTTTACACCACCGACCCGCGCATCGTTCCGGAAGCGCGCCGCCTGGACACCATCACCTTCGAGGAAATGCTCGAACTGGCCAGCCTCGGCTCCAAGGTGCTGCAGATCCGTTCGGTGGAATTCGCCGGAAAATACAAGGTAAAACTGCGCGTGCTCTCAAGCTTCGAAGAAGGCGGCGACGGCACGCTGATTACATTTGAGGATGACGATAAAATGGAAAAAGCGATTATTTCGGGCATTGCGTTCAATCGCGATGAAGCAAAGATCACCGTGCTGGGCGTGCCTGACCGCCCGGGCATCGCCTACCAGATCCTGGGGCCGGTGGCGGACGCCAACATTGAAGTGGACATGATCATCCAGAACGTCGGCGCCGACGGCACCACCGATTTCACCTTCACCGTGCATCGCAACGAATATGAAAAAGCCATCGCCGTCCTGAAAGGCGTTCAGGCCCATATCGGCGCGCGCGAAGTGGTCGGCGACGTGAAAATCGCCAAGGTCTCGGTGGTGGGTGTCGGCATGCGTTCCCACGTCGGCATCGCCAGCACCATGTTCCGCACCCTGGCGGAAGAGGGCATCAACATCCAGATGATATCCACCTCTGAAATCAAGATTTCCGTGGTGATCGACGAGAAATACCTGGAGCTCGCCGTACGCGTTCTGCACAAGGCATTCAACCTGGATCAGGGCGACACGCCGCTGGCCCCGGGCAAGCAAGGCTGAAAGAAGGGGCTCGCGGCCCCTTCTTTTTCGCTCGTCAGCTCTGTATCATACATTTCGTCATCAGGTAGCGCCCGCCCATGAAAACCATTTTTCTTGATTTTGAACAGCCCATCGCCGAGCTCGAAGGCAAGATCGAAGAGCTGAGCAAGGTTCAGGAAGACTCTTCGCTCGACCTCTCGCAAGAGGTCGCGCGCCTGCAGAAAAAAAGCCTGGGCCTCACCAGGGACATCTACGCAAAACTCGGCGCATGGCAGATTTCGCAGGTTGCGCGCCACCCGCAGCGGCCCTATACCCTGGATTACCTGCAGAATATTTTCACCGATTTTGAAGAGCTGCATGGTGATCGCGCCTATGCCGACGACCCCGCCATCGTCGGTGGACTGGCCCGTTTCGATGGCCAGTCTGTCATGGTGATCGGCCACCAGAAGGGCCGCGACACCAAGGAAAAGATCCGCCGCAATTTCGGCATGCCGCGCCCGGAGGGTTACCGCAAGGCCCTGCGCCTGATGCGCATGGCGGAAAAATTCGGCATCCCGGTGATGACCTTTATCGACACCCCGGGCGCCTATCCCGGCATCGGCGCCGAAGAACGCGGGCAATCCGAAGCCATCGCGCGCAATCTGTATGTCATGTCCGGACTGCGCACGCCGATCATCTGCACCATCATCGGCGAAGGCGGCTCGGGCGGCGCGCTGGCGATCGGCGTCGGAGATGTGACCCTGATGATGCAATATTCCAGTTATGCCGTCATTTCGCCTGAAGGCTGCGCCTCCATCCTGTGGAAAAGCGCGGACAAGGCGCCGCTCGCCGCGGAAACGCTGGGCATCACCGCCAGCCGCCTCAAGGCGCTGGGACTGATCGACAAGATCGTCAGCGAACCCATAGGCGGCGCTCATCGCGATCCCGACACGACGATGCAGACGCTCAAAAAGGCGCTGCAGGAAAGCATGAGCCAGATTCAGAAAAACCCATCGCTGGACGAACTGCTGAAAACGCGTTACGCGCGGCTGATGAGCTATGGCAAGTTCAAAGAAACCACAGCCTGACCTGCTCCCTCACGTCGCACAAATACTAAACAAGCGGGTTAGACCCGGCCAGCACCTGGCCCTGGCCTTGAGCGGCGGGGTAGATTCGATGGTGCTGCTCGATATCCTGGCGCGGCTGCGCGACCCGCTGCAGTTCCGTCTTTCCGCCATTCACATCAACCACCAGCTCAGCCCCCACGCAGGTGAGTGGGCGGCTTTCTGCCGCGCGCGCTGCCAGGAATATGACGTCCCCCTCGAAATCGCCACCGTTACGGTTTCCCGCGCCAGCGACAGCCTGGAAGCCGCGGCACGCAGCGCACGCCACGCGGCCCTGGCGCGCTCCAGCGGCGATTTCATCGTGCTGGCGCATCACCTCGACGACCAGGTCGAGACCTTGTTGTTGCAACTGCTGCGCGGTTGCGGCGTGGCGGGCGCAAGCGCCATGGCAGAAGAAAACCAGCGCCTGCTGCGCCCGTTGCTGGAGATTCCGCGCAGCGCGCTGGAACACCATGCGCGCAGGCACAAGCTGTCCTGGGTGGAGGACGAGAGCAACCTGGACACGCGCTTCGACCGCAATTTTCTGCGCCACCGCCTGCTGCCCGTGATCGAGGAACGCTTCCCCGCCTACCGTCAAACGCTCTATCGCGCCAGCCGCAACTTCGCCGAAAGCGCCTCTCTGCAGGATGAACTGGCGCGACTGGATGGCGCCCGCGCGATCGACGGCCAGAATCTCTCCATTCCCGCCCTGGCACGCCTGTCCCCTCCCCGCGCCAGGAATCTGCTGCGCCATTACCTGAAACAACACGGCATCGCCGCGCCCAGCGCCATCCGCCTGGAGGAAATGCTGCGCCAGTTGCTTGAGGCCAGGCGGGACGCCCGCGTCAAAATTCAGCTCGGCGCATTCGAACTCCAGCGCTACCTTGACCGGGCCTGGCTCGTTCCGGCGCTGGGCGCCCCACCTACTTCCCTATGCCAGCCATGGCAAGGCGAAAACGAGATAGCGCTCCCCGAACTGGGCGGCGCACTCAAGTTCTGCCGCGCACACGGCCAGGGCATCAGCCTCGCCCGCCTGCAACAGGCGCGCGTCACCATTCGGATCCGGCAAGGCGGGGAACGTCTGCAACCCGACTGCGCGCGCCCTCGCCGCAGCCTGAAAAACCTCTTCCAGGAGGCTGGCATACCGCCCTGGTCACGCCAGATGCTGCCCCTGCTATACAGCGGTGACCATCTTGCTGCCGTGGTGGCTATCGGCATTGATTGCAAGTTCCGGGCCCAACCGGACGAGCCTGGCGTCATGCTGGAATGGCAGCTCCGACCAATCAGCCCGCAGTAAGCCGATCTTCATATTGCCGTCACATTTCCTCCTTAGCCTATAGCTCCTTATCTTCCAATAGGGAGCCTTGCCATGGAACTGACCGAACCCTGGATTCAGCAAGACGATGCCAGCAACGGGCACGCAGCCGAAAATGGAAACCTGTCGCGCCTGGAGGAAATTCTCGCCACGCGGCAATTGACATCGTTCTTCCAGCCCATTCTCAACCTTGCCTCGGGCCAGATATTCGGTTACGAAGCGCTCATTCGCGGCCCCTCGGACAGCCCGCTGCACTCTCCTGCCAACCTGTTCAAGGCGGCCGAGATGGGTAACCGCCTGGCGGAACTGGAGCGGCAGTGCCGCCATGTCGCGCTGGAAAGCTATATCAAGCAGCAACTGCCGGGACGGCTGTTTCTCAACGTCAGCCCGGAATGCCTGTTGCAGGCGGATTTCCGCCAGGGCGAAACGCTGCGCCTGATTCACCGACTGGGCCTCAACCCCTCCCAGGTGGTGATCGAGCTCACGGAAAACAAACCGATCTATGACTACAACCTGCTGCGTGAAGCTGCCCATCATTACCGTTCCATGGGCTTCGAAATCGCCATGGACGACCTCGGGGCCGGCTTCTCCAGTCTGCGCCTATGGTCGGAACTGCGCCCGGAATTCGTCAAGATCGACATGCACTTCGTGCAGGGCATCAACCATGACCCGGTCAAGCTGCAGTTCGTGCGCTCGATCCAGGTGATCGCGGAAAGCCTTGGCACGCGCGTAATTGCCGAAGGCATCGAAACGCAGGCCGAACTCGACGTCATCCGCGAGATCGGCATCGCTTTCGGGCAGGGCTATCATATCGCCCGCCCCAAGCCGATCCCGCCGCTGTCCGCGCCAGCCGAAGTGGTGGATAGCCTGACGCTCAACCACGTCACGGTTTATCCGCAGAACACCCCGCTGTACAAAACCGTCACCGCACGCAAGCTGCTGCGCGCGGTCCCCACGATTTCGCCCTTCATGACCACGGATGACGCCTATCAAATATTCACCCGCGATGCCGAGCTGCAGGTCCTGCCGGTGGTGCAGGACAGCTTGCCCCTCGGTCTGATCAGCCGCTTTTCCATGATTGACCGCTATGCACGGCTCTATCAGCGGGAGCTATACAGCAAAAAATCCTGCACCCATTTCATGGACGGCCAGCCGCTGATGGTGGAACACTCCCTCAGTCTGCAGGAACTCAGCCGCCTGGTGGCGGGAGGCGAGCGCCGCCACCTTGCGGACGGCTTCATCATTACCGAAACGGGTAAATATCTGGGCGTAGGCAGCAGCCAGGACCTGATCCGGGAAATCACCGAACTGCAGTTGCAGTCGGCGCGCTACGCCAACCCCCTGACCCTGCTGCCGGGCAACGTGCCGATCAACGAGCACATCGAACGCCTGCTGCAAAGCGGCGGCCCCTTTTCCGTGTGTTATTGCGACCTCGATAATTTCAAACCCTTCAACGACCGTTACGGTTATCGCAAGGGCGATGACATGATCCAGATGGTAGCCGGCATTCTGCGCGAAACCAGCGATCCGGAGCGGGATTTCGTCGGTCATATCGGCGGCGACGACTTCGTGACGATCTTCCAGAGCGACGACTGGGAATGGCGCTGCCGGCAGGCGCTGCAACGTTTCGACGCCGCAGCGCAGCACCTGTTCGACGATGAAGACAAGCTGCGCGGCGGCTTTCACGCGCAAAGCCGCCAGGGCGAAGCGCTGTTTTTCCCGCTCACCACGCTCTCCATCGGCGCGGTTCCGGTCAGCGGAGACGCCTATCTCTCGCACCACGACATTGCGGCAGCGGCGGCGGAAGCCAAAAAGCAGGCGAAGCGGGGTACCGGCAGCACGCTCTTCATCGAACGCCGCAAGCTTGGCCGGACGAGGTCTCAACAGGAGTCATAATTCTGTAACATTGACTGGCTAAACTTCATGCTTGTTTCACGTGCCATTTCACTTCACAGGAGAATTCAAGATGAAACTGCAATTCGGTCGTACCCTGATCGCTGCCGCAGCGCTGGCAGTCAGCACCGGAACTTTTGCCGCCGACATTACCGGCGCCGGCGCAACCTTCCCCTACCCGATTTACGCCAAGTGGGCGGATGCCTACAAGAAGGAAACCGGCATCGGCATGAATTACCAGTCCATCGGCTCTGGCGGCGGCATCAAGCAAATCAAGGCCAAGACCGTTGATTTCGGCGCATCCGACATGCCTCTCAAGTTTGAAGATCTGGAAAAAGACGGCCTGACCCAGTTCCCCACCGTGATGGGCGGCGACATCCCCGTCTACAACATCCCTGGAATCAAGGCCGGCGAAATCAAGTTCACCGGCGAGATCCTGGCCGATATTTTCCTCGGCAAGATCACCAAGTGGAATGACCCGAAACTGGCCGCCCTGAACAAAGGCGTCAACCTTCCCGACGAAGCCATCACCGTGGTGCATCGCTCCGACGGTTCGGGCACCACCTTCATCTGGACCAACTACCTGTCCAAGGTGAGTGACGAGTGGAAAACCAAAGTGGGCGAAGGCACCTCCGTGCAATGGCCCGTTGGCACCGGCGGCAAAGGCAACGAAGGCGTGGCCAATTTCGTGAACCAGATCAAGGGCTCCATCGGCTATGTCGAATATGCCTACGCACTGCAAAACAAGATGGCCTACGGCATGGTAAAGAACATGGACGGCAACTTCGTCAAGCCTAGCGATGTCACTTTCAAGGCCGCTGCCGCCAATGCCCACTGGGACAAGGCGCCCGGCTTCTACCAAGTGCTGACGCAACAGCCCGGCAAGGAAAGCTGGCCCATCACCGGCGCCACCTTCATCTTGATGCACAAGGTGCAGAACAATCCGGAACAGGCCAAGAATGTTCTCAAATTCTTCGAATGGGCCTATACCAAGGGCGACAAGATGGCGCTGGAACTGGACTATGTCCCGATGCCGGAAAATGTCGTCAAGCTGATCGAGAATTCCTGGAAAGCCAATATCAAGGGCGCGAACGGCAAAGCCGTATACTAACGGTCATGGCGATTCGCCATGATCGTTTCCCTCACCCCGGCCTTGTCTCCCTCACCCCTGGCACCTTCTCCCTCCGGGAGAAGCTTGGGATGAGGGAGGGCGCGAAAGGGGGGCGAGGAAACGCTTCGCGTTGTTTACGTTAAAGTACTGGCGTCAGGCGGGCAGTGTTGTGTTGCCCCGCCTGATCCACGGGTATGACCCTGAACGATTCTCAGCATGCTTCCGCAACAGGCTGGGAATCGTTCAGCGCCATGTCATGAATAGTGCGTGTCAACACGGGAATGAGCACACAAATTGCCAGGCAAGCGCTAGTGCCGGCACGCAAACTGGTTATAATCATCGGTTTACAAATCAACCTGCATTTTCTTCAGCCCAACGAAGCCAAACGATGTCAAAAATACATTCCGCAGCGACACTGAAAAGACAGCATCTGTTTGACCAGATTTTCCGTAACACCACGTGGCTGTTTGCTTTTCTCGTCTTCGCGCTGCTCGCCGCCATCCTTGGCTCCCTGCTCATTGGCAGCATGCCGGCGATAAAAGCTTTCGGCTTCGGCTTTCTGTTCAACGCCGACTGGAACCCCGTCACCGAAAAATTCGGCGCGCTGGTGCCGATCATCGGCACCCTGGTGACTTCGATTATTGCCCTGTCGATCGGCATCCCGGTGAGCTTCGGCATCGCCCTGTTCCTCACGGAAATGTCTCCGCCGTGGTTGCGCCGCCCCCTCGGCACGGCGATCGAGCTGCTGGCCGGCATTCCCAGCATCATTTACGGCATGTGGGGCCTGTTCGTGTTCGCCCCGCTGTTCGCCAAATACGTGCAGCCCTGGCTGCAGGGCACTTTTGGCAAGCTGCCGGTCATCGGCCTCCTGTTCGAAGGCGCGCCGATGGGCATCGGCATACTGACCGCCGGCATCATTCTGGCCATCATGGTGATCCCCTTCATCTCTGCCGTGATGCGCGACGTGTTCGAGATCGTGCCGCCCATGCTCAAGGAATCGGCCTATGGCCTCGGCGCCACCACCTGGGAAGTGGTGTGGAACGTGGTGCTCCCCTACACCAAGATCGGCGTGGTCGGCGGCATCATGCTCGGTCTCGGCCGCGCGCTGGGCGAAACCATGGCAGTCACTTTCGTCATCGGCAACGCCCACCAGTTGCATGCTTCCCTGTTCATGCCCGGCAACAGCATCGCCTCGGCACTGGCCAATGAATTCACTGAAGCCGAGGGCGAGCTCTACACCTCGGCGCTGATCGAGCTCGGCCTGATCCTGTTCTTCATCACCTTCATCGTGCTGGCTTCCGCCAAGATTCTGCTGATCCAGCTCAAGAAACGCGAAGGCAATGCCACCTAGAGACGCACCATGATCCCCATTTACACCCGGCGCCGCATCGTCAATGCCTTTAACCTCACCGCCGCCATGCTGGCCATGGCTTTCGGCCTGTTCTGGCTGACCTGGATCCTGTTCACCCTGTTCCAGAAAGGCCTGGGCGGCGTCGGCATCGCCATTTTCACCCAGATGACGCCGCCGCCCGGCAGCGCCGGCGGCCTGCTCAACGCCATCGCCGGCAGCGTGGTGATGGCGACGCTCGCCACCCTGATCGGCACCCCGGTGGGTATCATGGCCGGCACCTATCTGGCCGAGTTCGGGCAGCGCGGCTGGCTCGCGCCCACCACCCGCTTCATCAACGACATTCTGCTGTCCGCGCCATCGATCGTGATCGGCCTCTTCATCTATGCGGTTTACGTCGCCAGGGTCGGCCATTTTTCCGGCTGGGCCGGTACGCTGGCATTGTCGCTGATCGTCATCCCGGTCGTGGTGCGGACTACCGAGGACATGTTGCGCCTGATACCGGACAGCCTGCGTGAGGCTGCCGCCGCTTTGGGCGCGCCGCAATGGAAAGTGGTGACGCTGGTAACCTGGCGCGCCTCCAAGGCCGGCATGGTGACCGGCGTATTGCTGGCGGTCGCGCGCATCAGCGGAGAGACCGCGCCGCTGCTGTTCACCGCGCTCAACAACCAGTTCTGGAACGCGGACATGAACCGTCCCATGGCCAATTTGCCCGTGGTCATCTTCCAGTTCGCCATGAGTCCCTATGCAGACTGGCAAAAACTGGCCTGGGCCGGAGCGTTGCTGATCACGCTCGGCGTTCTGGGGCTCAACATCGTGGCACGTGTCCTGTTCCGCAAAAAAACATCGTTCAATTGAAACCCGAGATGAGCATGAACCCTCCACACGTTACCGCCCCCAAAGTCATCGTCCGTGACCTGAATTTTTACTATGGAAAATTTCACGCCCTGAAGTCCATCAACATGGATATTGCGGAAAAAAAGGTCACCGCATTCATCGGGCCGTCCGGTTGCGGCAAATCCACCCTGTTGCGCGTCTTCAACCGCATGTACCAGCTCTACCCCGGCCAGGAAGCCAGCGGTGAAATCCTGATGGACGGCGCCAACATTCTCGACAAGAAGCAGGACCTCAACATCCTGCGCGCCAAGATGGGCATGGTGTTCCAGAAACCGACACCGTTTCCGATGTCGATTTTCGACAATGTCGCCTTTGGCGTGAAACTCTATGAAAGCCTGAACCGCCGCGACATGGCCGAGCGTGTCGAATGGGCGCTACGCAAGGCCGCGCTGTGGGATGAAGTGAAGGACAAGCTCAACCAGAGCGGCACCAGCCTTTCCGGCGGCCAACAGCAGCGCCTGTGCATTGCCCGCGGGATCGCGGTGAAACCCGAAGTGGTGCTGCTTGACGAACCCGCCTCGGCGCTCGACCCGATTTCCACCTCGCGCATCGAGGAACTGATCTTCGAGCTCAAGGAGGACTACACCATCGCCATCGTCACGCACAACATGCAGCAGGCGGCGCGCGTTTCCGACTATACCGCCTATATGTACCTGGGCGAGCTGATCGAGTTCAACGATACCGACACCATCTTCACCACGCCAAAACAAAAAGCCACTGAAGACTACATCACCGGCAAGTTTGGTTAAGCGCGCTCCCTCATCCCCGGCCCTTCTCCCGGGAGGAGGAGGGGGAAGAACCCATCTCAGCGAGGGAAGGGCGCCGGGTTTTGACCCGCCTCCTACTTCAGCCACTGATCGACTTGCTGCAGGTCGTCCTCGGCCAAAGTGCCGGCGGCCGATTTCAGTCTCAGGCGGCTCAGCAGGTAACTGTAGCGCGCCTTGTAGAGGTCGCGCTTGGTGGAATAAAGCTGCTGTTGCGCGTTCAGCACGTCGACGTTGGTGCGTACCCCGACTTCCAGTCCAAGCCTGGTGGAATCCAGCGAACTCTGGCTCGATATCAGGGCCTGTTCCAGCGCCTTGACCTGGGAGATGCCACTGGTGACGCCGAAGTAGGCTTCGCGCGTCGACAGCGCGGTCTGTCGCACCGTCTGCTCCAGGTCCTGGCGAGCTTTTTCCTGGTTGGCCACGGCCTCCCGTATGCGAGAACTGGTGGCGCCGCCCTGATATAACGGCAGATTGAGCTGCAGGCCAATCGTCGCGGCCTTGATGTCGTTGCCGATGCCGATATTGCTGCTGCCGGTGGCGCCGGTGTCGCCGTAACTAGCTACCAGGTCGAGCGTGGGATGATGTCCGCCGCGGTTGCGCGCCACCTCCTGGCTGGCGATCTCCACGGCCGCACGCTGGACTTGCACCTGCAGGTTGTTTTGTTGCGCGGCCTCGACCCATTTCGCCATGTCGTCGGGTTCCGGCCCTTGCAGCGGCATGCCGGCAGCCAGGGCGGCGAGGGATTGCGGCAGCCTGCCGATGATTTTCTCCAGCGCCCACTGTTTCAATTCCAGGTCGTTGAGCGCGGCAATCTCGCTGGCATTTCCCAGGTCGTAGCGCGCCTGGGCTTCGTGCGTGTCGGTGATGGTGGCGGTGCCAACCTCGAAGTTCATTTTCGCTTGCGCCAGTTGTTCCGCGATCGCCTGCTTTTGCGCCCGCGCCAGCGCTACCGTATCCTGTGCCAGCAGAACGTCGAAATAAGCCTGCGCCACGCGCAAGATCAGGTCCTGCCGCGCCGCGGCATATTGTATTTCGGCCTGCGCGGCCTGCAACCTGCCTTCCTCGTACAGCGCCCAATTCTGGCGGCGATAGACGGGCTGGCTCAGGGACAGAACGGCGCCGTTGGAATTGTAGCCGAGCGACCCCGTGGGCAGGGTGGTATGGCCGCGATACTGGATGTCCATCTGATTCCAGGTGCTGTTCGCGCTCAGGTTGACGCTTGGCAACAATTGCGCCCGGCCCTGCGGCAGTTTTTCCTGTCCGGCCTGGTAGGCGGCTTGCGCGGATGCCAGCGCGGCATCGCTGGCCTGCGCTTCGCGGTAAATGTCCATCAGGTTGGCGGCATTGGCGGAAGGAGCGAAAATCGCGCCGATCAACAAGGTCAAGGCGAGTCGTTTCATTGGCAACCCTCAATATTTGCGCATGGCCGGGTCGGCATCGCGCGCCCAGGCTTCCACGCCGCCCTGCAGGTTGTAGACGCGGGCAAATCCGGCCTGTTCGAGGAACAGGCAAGCGCGGTAGCTGCGCACGCCATGGTGGCAAATCACCACGATTTCAGCTTCCGGGTCGAGCTCAGCGAGGCGTTCCGGTATCTGGCGCAGGGGGATCAGGAGCGAACCCTCGATGCGGCAGTACTGGTATTCCCAGACTTCCCGCACATCCACCAGGAGAGGCTGTTTGCGCCCCGGGTGTTCCAGCCATGCCTTGAGTTCGAGCGGATGCAGTTGTTTCACTGCGGCCTAGAACGAAAAACGCTGCGGCTGGAGCGCGTTGCGCAACGGCGGCACGCAGGTTTCGAACAGGATCGCGGTGCGGCAGGCGCCATCGCCGAGACGGGTAATCAGCTTTGCCTCCATCACCGGCGCATCGCCCTCGACCACGAACATCCGGCCATTGGGATTCAGGCTGGCGAAGAACGCCTCCGGCAGAACCGGTACCGAACCGGTGAGCGCGATCACGTCATATTTTGCGTGGCGATCCCAGCCTTGGGCCGCATCGCCTTCTTCCAGCGTGACGTTGTGCACGCCATGGGCGCGCAGTTTTTCCTCCGCCTGAGCCTTGAATTCCGGCACGATCTCGACGCTGTAGACGTGATGCGCCTCGCGCGCCAGCAGGGCGGTCATGTAGCCGCTGCCGGTGCCGACTTCCAGCACCTTGTCGCTTTTCCTGATGTTCAGCTCCTGGATGATGCGGGCTTCGAGTTTTGGCGTCAGCATCACCTCGCCGTGACCTAGCGGGATTTCCATGTCCACGAAAGCCAGGTCGCGGTAAGCAGGTGGAACGAAGTCCTCGCGCCGCATGTCCAGCAACATGTCGAGTACGCGCTGGTCCAGTACATTCCATGGACGGATCTGCTGTTCCACCATATTGAATCGTGCTTGTGCGAAGTCCATCTCTACTCCCGGATTGAAGGCTGTCGTTGCTTGCAATTATTTCACAATTCTTGTAGCTTCACACATCTTAGCTGGGGGTCCTGGATGCGATTTCATCCGGGTGAGACAAACCCTTTGAACCTGACGCGGATAATGCCGCCGCAGGGAAGCGTTGTCGGTCGCAATGCTCCTTGTGCTCTTAAGGAGTTTTCCATGAATGCCCATCCCGAATTCCTGAACCTGTCCGCCCATGTCGACGAGGCGGCGGTCAAGCCCTTGCCCAACTCGCGCAAGGTCTATGTCCAGGGCTCGCGCCCCGACATCCGAGTGCCGATGCGCGAGATCAGCCAGGCCGATACGCCGGCGAATTTCGGCGCGGAAAAGAACCCGCCGATTTTCGTCTATGACACTTCCGGCCCGTACACCGACCCGGCGGTAAAAATCGACATACGCGCCGGCTTGCCCTCGGTGCGCGGCGCGTGGATCGCGGAGCGCGGCGACAGCGAGGCGCTGTCCGGCCCGACTTCGGCATTCGGCCGGCAGCGCCTCGACGACCCCGCTCTGGCCGAACTGCGTTTCAAGCTCCAGCGCCAGCCGCGCAGGGCGAAATCCGGCATGAACGTGACGCAGATGCACTACGCGAGGAAAGGCATCATCACGCCGGAAATGGAATACATCGCCATCAGGGAAAACCAGCGCCGTGACAACCTGCCGGAACTCTTTACCCGCCAGCACCCCGGCGATAGCTTTGGCGCCGCGATTCCATCCGTCATCACGCCGGAATTCGTGCGCGACGAGGTAGCGCGCGGACGCGCCATCATTCCCGCCAACATCAACCATCCCGAACTGGAGCCGGTCATCATCGGGCGCAATTTCCTGGTCAAGATCAACGGCAATATCGGCAATTCCGCGCTCGCCTCCTCCATCAACGATGAAGTCGAGAAAATGACCTGGGGCATCCGCTGGGGCGCAGACACCATCATGGATCTCTCGACCGGCAAGAATATCCACGAAACGCGCGAATGGATCATTCGCAACAGCCCGGTGCCAATCGGCACCGTTCCCATCTACCAGGCGCTGGAGAAGGTTAACGGCAAGGCCGAGGACCTCACCTGGGAGATCTTCCGCGACACCCTGATCGAGCAGGCGGAGCAAGGCGTGGATTACTTCACCATCCACTCCGGCGTGCTGCTGCGCTACGTGCCGCTGACCGCCGGGCGCATGACCGGCATCGTCTCGCGCGGCGGTTCGATCATGGCCAAATGGTGCCTGGCCCATCACCAGGAAAATTTCCTCTATACCCATTTCGAGGATATCTGCGAGATCATGAAGGCTTACGACGTGTCCTTCAGCCTGGGCGACGGCCTGCGTCCAGGCTCGATCTACGACGCCAACGATGCGGCACAGTTCGGCGAACTGGAAACGCTGGGCGAACTCACCCAGATCGCCTGGAAGCACGACGTGCAGACCATGATCGAAGGTCCCGGCCACGTGCCCATGCACATGATCAAGGTCAACATGGACAAACAGCTCGCATGCTGCGGCGAGGCGCCGTTCTACACGCTCGGCCCGCTCACCACCGACATCGCGCCCGGCTACGACCACATCACCTCGGGCATCGGCGCCGCCATGATCGGCTGGTACGGCTGCGCCATGCTGTGCTATGTCACGCCCAAGGAACATCTTGGCCTGCCGGACAAGGATGACGTCAAGGAGGGCATCATCACCTACAAGATCGCCGCCCATGCCGCCGACCTGGCCAAGGGCCACCCCGGCGCGCAAATCCGCGACAATGCCCTGTCCAAGGCGCGCTTCGAGTTCCGCTGGGATGACCAGTTCAACCTCGGCCTCGACCCCGACCGGGCGCGCGAATTCCACGACGAAACCCTGCCCAAGGAATCCTCCAAAGTGGCGCATTTCTGCTCCATGTGCGGACCGCATTTCTGTTCCATGAAAATCACCCAGGACGTGCGCGATTACGCCGCCAACCAGGGCGTTTCGGAGGACGAGGCGCTGCGCAAGGGGATGGAGGAAAAGTCGGTGGAGTTCGTTAAGGCCGGCGCCGAGGTTTACCACAAGGCTTGACCCGGGCCAGCCAGCCGTGAGCAAAGGATATTGCCAATCCGTGGACCTCGCCGCTCATCAAGCGCATCCATGACATCCGCGGGCGCATCCTCAGCGCCGAGGACTTCAGCGCCGTCAACCCCAACAACGGCGCAGCCCCCATCTTCCGCACCCGGCGCGATGCTGACCTCACCACCGCGATTTACCGCCGCCACCGCACGGCACGGCTCGATGCCCTGTTCTTCCATCTCTACGGCCTGTCCCGCGACGATGCCGCTTATATCCTCGGCACCTTCCCCATCGTCCGCGAGCATGACGAGAAAGCGCATGGGCGCTACCTCACCAAGGAACTCATCCTGGCCTACATGAACGCGGTGGCGGCAGGCGACCTGGCAACCGTAATTCACGTATAGGGCGTATTTTCACGGTAAAATACCCCCTTTTTAACGCTCTGAAAGCCCCCTCTTGGACACCCTTCTCCTGCTCAAAGCCCTCATCCTCGGCATCGTCGAGGGTCTCACCGAATTCCTGCCGGTATCCAGTACCGGTCATCTGATTATTGTCGGCGACCTGCTGAATTTCAACGACGAGGTGGGCAAGGTGTTCGAGATCGTCATCCAGTTGGGCGCCATCCTGGCCGTGTGCTGGGAATACCGCGCGCGGCTGGCGCACGTGGTGCGGAGATTACCCGGCGATGCAACGGCGCGCCGTTTCGTTGTCAATCTTTTCATCGCCTTCCTGCCCGCCGCCTTGCTGGGGCTGCTGTTCATCAAGTCGATCAAGGCGCACCTGTTCAATCCCTTTGCCGTGGCCATCGCTTTCATCGTCGGTGCTTTGGTGATTTTCTGGGTGGAGAAAAAGGCGTTTCACCCACGCATCGACAGCGTGGACGAGATGGACTGGAAAGACGCGCTGAAAGTCGGCCTGGCGCAGTGCTTCTCCCTGATCCCGGGAACCTCGCGTTCCGGGGCGACGATCATGGGCGGGATGATTTTCGGCCTGTCGCGCAAGGCGGCCACCGAGTTTTCCTTCTTCCTCGCCATTCCCATCATGTTCGCGGCCACGTTCTACGACTTGTTCAAGCACTGGAACCTGCTGCATGCCCACGATCTGGCCACCTTCGCGGTGGGTTTCGTCACCGCCTTCGCCAGTGCGTTCTTCGCCATCCGCGCCCTGCTGCGCTACGTTTCGCAACATAGCTTCATCGTGTTTGCCTGGTATCGCATCGTGTTCGGCGCGCTACTGCTGTTTTATTACCGCGCGGAGCTGTTTCAGGCCATGTCGTAGGCCGAACCGGAATGCGCTCGCGCCCTTGCCTGACTCAGGCGCCTAGAAGCCTGGCGGCGCGCGGCGGTGCCAGTCCGTCGCCAGCTGGTACTGGTGCGCCGCATTCAACATTCTCGCCTCGGCGAAATAGTTGCCGACGATCTGCAAGCCCACCGGCAAGCCATCGTC
>JAQTLK010000010.1:0-11425 GCA_028714955.1 Sulfuricella sp. | reverse complement strand
CCTAGAAGCCTGGCGGCGCGCGGCGGTGCCAGTCCGTCGCCAGCTGGTACTGGTGCGCCGCATTCAACATTCTCGCCTCGGCGAAATAGTTGCCGACGATCTGCAAGCCCACCGGCAAGCCATCGTCCCCAAAGCCGCAAGGCACCGACATGCCCGGCAGGCCGGCGAGGTTGACGGCAATGGTGTAGATGTCGGACAGGTACATCGAGACCGGATCATCGCTCTTTTCGCCCAGCTTGAAGGCAGTGGTCGGCGAGGTCGGCCCCATGATGACGTCGCATTGCCTGAATGCCTGTGCGAAGTCCCGGGCGATCAGGCGACGCAGTTTTTGCGCCTTGATGTAGTAGGCGTCGTAATAGCCGGCGGACAGCACGTAAGTGCCGATCATGATGCGCCGCTTCACTTCCGGGCCAAAACCCTGGGCGCGGGTTTTCTGGTACATGTCCGTCAGGTCGCCGTATTGCGGGGCGCGGTAGCCGTAGCGCACGCCGTCGTAGCGGGCCAGGTTGGAACTGGCCTCGGCCGGCGCCAGCACGTAGTACACCGGGATGGAAAGGCGCGTGTTGGGCAGGCTGATTTCGACCGTTTCGGCGCCGAGCCGGCGGTATTCGGCAAGCGCGGCTTCCACCGCCCGGGCCACGCCGGCGGACAGGCCGGTGGCGAAATACTCCCTGGGCAGGCCGATTTTCAGGCCTTGCAGGGGCCGCGCCAGGTCGCGCGCGTAATCTTCCTTGTCGCGCGCCAGACTGGTGGAATCGCGGCTGTCGAAGCCGGCCATGACATTGAGCAGCAGGGCGCAATCCTCGGCGCTTTTCGCCATTGGGCCGCCCTGGTCCAGCGACGAGGCGAAGGCAATCATGCCGTAGCGCGATACCGTGCCGTAAGTCGGTTTGATCCCGGTGATGCCGGTCAGCGCCGCGGGCTGACGGATGGAACCGCCGGTGTCGCTGCCGGTCGCCGCCGGCGCCAGCCGCGCCGCCACGGCCGTGGCGGAACCGCCCGAGCTGCCGCCCGGCACGGTACTCGTGCCCCAGGGGTTTTTTACCGGGCCGAAAAACGAGGTTTCATTGCTCGACCCCATGGCAAATTCGTCCATGTTGGTCTTGCCCAGGTTCACCGCACCGGCGCGGTTGAACTGTTCGATCACGTGCGCATCGTAGGGCGAGACGAAATTGGACAGCATTTTCGAGCCGCAGGTGGTGCGCCAGCCCCGGGCGCAGAAAATGTCTTTCTGCGCGATCGGGATGCCGGTGAGCGGCGTGGCTTTCCCGGCCGCGATCAGGGCGTCCGCGGCACGCGCCTGGGCCAGGCTTTTTTCCGTATCCAGGGTAACGAAGGCGTTGAGCACGGGATTCAGTTCGCCGATGCGCTGCAGAAACGTCTGCACCAGCTCGACGCTGGATATTTTTTTCTCCGCCAGCAGGCTAGAGAGTTCCTTGAGACTGACATTTAACATTTTTTTCGTCCGGTAATGGGGAATGGGTAATGGGTAATGATGACCCGCCTTCCCATTACCCATTTCTCATCACACATCACTCAATAACCTTGGGAACCAGATACAAACCCGCTTCCACCTGCGGCGCCAGCGCCAGATAATCCGCACGGCGATCGGTCTCGCTCACCGCATCCTCGCGCAGGCGCAACACCACGTCCTGGGCATGGGCCATGGGTTCGATGCCGTCCGTATTCACCGCCTGCATCTCCTCCACCAGCCCCAGAATGCTGGAAAGCTGCGAGAGATAGCCTTGCGCCTCGCTCTCGCCGACCTCGATGCAAGCCAGGTGAGCGATGCGTTTTACATCGTCCAGCGTTAATGACATAAAATTCACCTCGTACATAACTTATTTAAACGCGCTTAATGGGTTATTATAATTCATTTTACCGAACACCTCTAAAAGACCCCGAGACACAAGTATGTTTGGATTCCTACGCGGCTATTTTTCGACTGACCTGGCGATTGACCTGGGTACCGCCAATACCCTGATTTACGTGCGCGGCAAGGGCATCGTGCTGGACGAACCCTCGGTGGTGGCGATCCGCCAGGAAGGCGGCCCCTCCGGCAAGAAAACCATCCAGGCGGTCGGCGCCGAGGCCAAGCTGATGATCGGGCGCACCCCCGGCTCCATCACCGCCATCCGCCCGATGAAGGACGGCGTGATCGCCGACTTCACCATCACCGAGCAGATGCTCAAGTATTTCATCAAGAAAATCCACGATTCGCGCATGCTCTCCCCCAGCCCGCGCATCATCATCTGCGTGCCCTGCGGCTCCACCCAGGTGGAACGGCGCGCCATCCGCGAATCCGCTATCGGCGCCGGCGCCAGGCAAGTCTACCTGATCGAGGAACCGATGGCGGCGGCGATCGGCGCCGATCTGCCCGTGGCCGAAGCCACCGGCTCGATGGTCGTGGACATCGGCGGCGGCACCACCGAAGTGGGCGTGATTTCGCTCGGCGGCGTGGTGTATGCTTCTTCCGTGCGCGTCGGCGGCGACAAGTTCGACGAGGCCATCATCAACTACATCCGCCGCAATTACGGCATGCTGATCGGCGATGCCACTGCCGAGAACATCAAGAAACAGATCGGTTCCGCCTTCCCGGCCTCCGAAGTGCTCGAAATGGAAGTCAAGGGACGCAACCTGGCGGAGGGCATCCCGCGCAGTTTCACCATTTCCAGCAACGAAGTACTGGAAGCCCTCACCGATCCCCTCAACCAGATCGTCGGCGCGGTCAAGCAGGCGCTGGAACAGACCCCCCCCGAGCTGGGCGCTGACATCGCCGACAAGGGCATGGTGCTGACCGGCGGCGGGGCATTGCTGCGCGATATCGACCGTCTGCTGATGGAAGAAACCGGCCTGCCGGTGGTGGTCGCGGAAGACCCGCTCACCTGCGTGGTGCGCGGTTCCGGGCGCGCCCTGGAAGAAATGGACAAACTCGGCACCGTGTTCACGAATGATTAGTAGGAGCGAATTCATTCGCCCGCCATTGGCGGATTAATCCGCCCCTACTCACCCATGGATCACCAACCATTTTTCAAGCGCGGCCCCAGCCTGGTGGCGCGACTGGCATTCTTCGGCCTGCTGTCCATCATGCTAATGGCTGTCGACGCACGCTTCAACCAGCTCGAACTGTTGCGCCAGAGCGTAGGACTGGTGCTGTACCCCTTGCAGCAAATCGCCAATAGCCCGCTGGCGTTGTCGCGCCGCGCGGGTGAATTTTTTGTCACCCAGCACCAGCTCGCCAGCGAAAACACCCGCCTCAGGCAGCAACTGCTCGCGACCGCCGTCGAGGCACAGCGCAACCACTCCCTTCAGGCCGAGAATGCCTACCTGCGACGCCTGCTTGCGAGCAGGGAAAAATTCGCCGAACGCGCCACAGCCGCCGAAATCATGAGCGATGGACGCGACCCGTTCAGCCGCAGGATCATCGTGGACAAGGGTAGCAGCGACCATATCCTGCCGGGCCAGGCGGTGATCGACGATAGCGGGCTGGTGGGCCAGGTCACCCGGGTTCAGGTGCTAAGCAGCGAAATCACCCTGATTACCGACAAGGGCCAGGCTGTTCCGGTGGAAGTGGTGCGCAACGGCCTGCATGCCATCGCCTTCGGCCATGGCCAGGACAACCTGCTGGAACTGGCCTTCATGGCCACCAACATGGATATCCGGAAGGGCGACGAACTGGTGACTTCCGGCATGGACGGCACTTACCCGCGCGGCGTGCCGGTTGCGGTCGTGACCGAGGTCGAGCGCAACGCCGGCTATCCCTTTGCCAGGATCACCTGCACCCCGAGCGCGGGCGTGGACCGCTACCGCAACCTGCTCATCGTATCCGCCCCGGCGCCAAGGCCAGAACCCGCGCCCAAGCCAGAGCACACGCCGAAACCGGCCCCAGGCAAGAAAAAGAAATGACCGCATCCGCGCCCGTCCTGAAACGCCCCGTCAGCGGCCCTTTCATCGCCATGAGCCTGTTTGCCGCGGTGATGATGAACCTGCTGCCCTGGCAGGGCATCGCGCTGCTGGCGCGACCGGATTTCGTGCTGCTGCTGCTGCTTTACTGGGTGATACACCAGCCGCTGCGCATCGGCATGGCCGCGGCGTGGGGGCTGGGGATCGTGATGGATGTCGCCGACGGCGCCCTGCTCGGCCAGTACGCGCTGTCCTACACCGCCACCGTCTTTCTCGCCCTTGTCCTGCACCGCCGCATCCAGGCCTTCGGGCTGTGGCAGCAGGCCCTGCATGTCAGCGTGCTGCTGCTGGCGAGCCAGTTGCTGACCCTGCTGGCGCACCTGGCAAGCGGGGCAAGTTTCATCGGCTGGAGTTATTTCCTCGCCACCCTCAGCGGCACGCTGCTGTGGCCCGCGCTCGGGCTGCTCATCCCGCTTGCATTGAAGCATAAGCCACTGCCCGAATAACGAACCTGGAATGAAGTTCCGCACCGAAATCAGGAACCACCAGCGGGAACGTCACCACTTCCGCCTGCGGCTCGCCCTGAGCGCGGCTGTCGTGCTGCTCGCCTTTTTCCTGCTGGGCGTGCGCCTGTTCTATCTGCAGGTCATGCAGCACGACCATTATCAGACCCTGGCCGAAAACAACCGCATCACCATCGTGCCCATCGTGCCCAACCGCGGCCTGATCCTGGACCGCAACGGCGTGCCGCTGGCGCACAACTATTCCGCCTACACCCTGGAAATCACGCCCAGCAAGGTGGAAAACCTCGACACCACCATCGACGACCTGGCCGGCATCATCGAAATCACCAGTCGCGACCGCAAGCGCTTCAGGAAGCTGCTGGAAGAAAGCAAGAATTTCGAAACCCTGCCGATCCGCTCGCATCTCACCGAAGTCGAGGTGGCAAAATTCGCCGTCAACCGCTACCGCTTCCCCGGCGTCGAGATCAAGGCCCGCCTGTTCCGCCATTATCCCCACATGGAAACCTTTTCCCACGTGGTCGGTCATATCGGGCGCATCAGCGAAAAGGACATGGAGCGCCTGGAAGACGAGGACGTCCTGTCCAATTATCGCGGCACCGACCATATCGGCAAGCTGGGTTTGGAACAAAGCTATGAACAGCAACTGCACGGCATCACCGGCTTCGAACAGGTGGAAACCGATGCCGGAGGACGCGCGGTGCGCACCCTGGCACGCACGCCGCCGACTTCCGGCGACACCCTCTATCTCTCCATCGACAGCAAGCTGCAGCAAATCGCCGTGAAAGCCTTCGGCCAGTACCGCGGCGCCCTGGTGGCGATCGAGCCCTCCAGCGGCGAAGTGCTGGCCTTCGTCAGCCAGCCCGGCTTCGACCCCAACCTGTTCGTCGACGGCATCGACGCCGCCAACTGGGACGCCTACAACAATTCGCCCGACAAGCCCCTCAACAACCGCGCCCTGCGCGGCCAGTATCCGCCCGGCTCGACCTTCAAGCCGTTCATGGCCATGGCCGGGCTGGAACTGGGCAAGCGTTCGCCTTCCTACACCATCTTCGACCCAGGCTTCTACACCCTGCCCGGCAGCAGCCACCATTACCGCGACTGGAAAGCCGGCGGCCACGGCTCGGTGGACCTGCACAAGTCCATCGTCGTTTCGTGCGACACCTATTATTACGGCCTGGCGGTCGACCTGGGGATCGACAACATCAGCAACTTCATGAGCCACTTCGGTTTCGGCAGCAAGTCCGGCATCGATATCGAAGGCGAGCAGTCCGGCGTTCTGCCTTCGCAAGCCTGGAAGATGAAGCGCCTCAAACAGAAATGGTACACTGGCGACACCGTCAGCGTCGGCATCGGCCAGGGCTACAACCTCGTCACCCCGCTGCAGCTGGCGGTGGCGACCGCCGCCCTGGCCAACAATGGCCAGCTCATGCGGCCGCACCTGGTGCACAGCATCCAGGACAGCAAAACCGGCCAGATCAGCCTCGTGGCGCCGGAAACCCGCGACAACTGGCGGCTCAAACCGGAAAACCTGGCATTGGTGAAAGCCGCGATGGTCGATGTCATGCGTCCCGGCGGCACCGCTTCCCACGCCGGCGCCGGGGCGGAATACAGCATCGCGGGCAAAACCGGCACCGCCCAGGTGGTCGCCATCAAGCAGGGGGAAAAATACGTTGCCAGCCGCGTGGCGGAACGCAATCGCGATCACGCCCTGTTCATCGCCTTTGCCCCCGCGGACAAGCCCAGAATCGCCATTGCGGTCTTGGTGGAGAACGGCGGCCACGGCGGCAGCATCGCGGCACCGATCGCGCGCATGGTGATGGATTATTACCTGCTGGGCAAAGTACCCAAGGAGCAACTCGTACCCGACGCGGCAGAGGAACCGGAACATGATTAGACGCCTGTTTACCCGCTTCGTCGCGCATCTGGATGGCTATCTGCTGCTCGCCCTCTCCCTCATCATGCTGTTTGGCCTGGTAGTCCTGTACAGCGCGGCCGGCGAAGATTACCACCGCGTGATTGCCCAGGTGGTCAACCTGGTGGTCGCGCTGGGGGTCATGTGGCTGGTCGCCAACATCCCGCCGCAACATTTGGCGCGGCTCGGCCTGCCGGTTTATGTAATCGGCCTGCTATTGCTGCTCGGCGTGGCGTTGTTCGGGGAAGTCAGCCACGGCGCGCGGCGCTGGCTATCTGTCGGCGTAACGCGCATCCAGCCCTCGGAAATCATGAAAATCGCCGTGCCGCTCATGCTGGCGTGGTATTTCGACCGGCGCGCCGGGGCGCTGCGCTTCAAGGATTTCGTCATCGCTGCCGCCCTGCTGCTGCTGCCGGTGGCCTTCATCGCCAAGCAGCCCGATCTCGGCACCGCGCTGATCGTGAGCGCTGCCGGCTTTTACGTGCTGTTCCTCGGCGGCCTGTCGTGGCGCGTGCTGATCGGCCTGGCACTTGCCGGCACGGCCAGCCTGCCCCTGTTATGGTCGATGCTGCACGACTACCAGCGCCAGCGCGTGCTGACCCTGCTCGACCCTTCGCAGGATCCGCTCGGCGCGGGCTATCACACGCTGCAATCCACCATCGCCATGGGTTCCGGCGGCATTTTCGGCAAGGGCTGGCTGCACGGCACGCAAGCCCACCTGGAATTCATCCCGGAACGTCATACCGACTTCATCCTGGCGGTGCTGGGAGAAGAGTTCGGCCTGTTCGGCGGACTCGCCCTGCTGGCGCTGTACCTGCTGGTAATCGGGCGCGGCATGGTCATCGCCGCCAACGCCCCGACCCTGTTCGGGCGCCTGTTCGGCGGCAGCATAATCCTGACCTTCTTCACCTACGCCTTCGTCAACATCGGCATGGTAAGCGGCATCCTGCCGGTGGTCGGCGTGCCGCTGCCGCTGGTGAGCTACGGCGGCACGTCCATGGTGACCCTGCTGTTCGGCATGGGGGCACTGATGAGCATCCAGACCCACCGCAAGCTGGTCAAGACTTAGGGCCTAGCTTGCGTTAGAATCGGTTTTTTGAAGTCTGGCTGCCCCGTATGAATGCTCGTCTGCGAGAAATCCCCTACAACTACACCTCCTTTTCCGACCGCGAAATCGTCATCCGCTTCCTCGGCGAGGAAATGTGGCGGGTGCTCGAGGACCTGCGCGCGGAACGCAAGACCGGCCGCTCGGCACGCATGCTGTTCGAGGTGCTGGGCGACCTGTGGGTGGTCAACCGCAACCCTTATCTGCAGGATGACCTGCTCGCCAACCGCAAGCGCCAGGCGGCCCTGGTCAGCGCGCTGCGCCACCGTCTCGGCGCCATCGAAGCACGCCGCCAGGACAACCATAAAACGCTGCAACTGCTCCACGCGGCGCACCGCGCGGTGGACAAATTCGAGAGCAGCTTCGAACACACGCGCAAGCTGCGCCGGAAGGTGCTGGCCCGCCTGCTGCCGCACACGCGCCGCGACAACATCCAGTTCGACGGGCTGGCGCGGGTATCCCATGTGACCGACGCGACCGACTGGCGCGTGGAATATCCCTTCGTGGTGATCAATCCCGACACCGAGCGCGAAATCGCGCCGCTGGTGGCGGCATGCATCGCGTGCGGCCTGACCCTGATTCCGCGCGGCGGCGGCACCGGCTACACCGGCGGCGCCATTCCGCTCGACCCGCTCAGCGCGATCATCAACACCGAAAAACTGGATACGCTGGGCGCCGTCGAAACCACCGCCCTGCCCGGCGTCACGGAACCTGTCGCGACCATCCTGTGCGGGGCAGGCGTGGTGACGCGGCGCGTCATGGAAGCGGCGGAGGAGGCCGGCCAGGTATTCGCGGTCGACCCGACTTCGGCCGATGCCTCGTGCATCGGCGGCAATGTGGCCATGAACGCAGGCGGCAAGAAGGCCGTGCTGTGGGGCACCGCGCTCGACAACCTGGCGTGGTGGCGCATGGTGACGCCGGACGCCAAGTGGCTGGAGGTGGAGCGCCTCGATCACAACCTGGGCAAGATCCACGATGCCGAGAATGTATCTTTCCGTATCAGCCGTTTCGACAGCGATGGCAAAACGCCGCTCGGCGAGCCGGAAATCCTCCGCGCGCCAGGCCAGAGCTTCCGCAAGCTTGGGCTGGGCAAGGACGTCACCGACAAGTTCCTGTGCGGCCTGCCCGGCATCCAGAAAGAAGGCTGCGACGGCATCATCACCTCCGCGCGTTTCATTCTGCACCGCATGCCGGCGCATACCCGCACGGTGTGCCTGGAGTTTTTCGGCCAGGTGCGCGACGCCGTGCCGGCCATCGTCGAGATCAAGAATTACGTCGATGCCCACCCCAAGGCCATGCTGGCGGGACTGGAGCACCTCGACGAGCGCTATCTGAAGGCCGTCGGCTATGCCACCAAGGCAAATCGTGCCAAGCGGCCAAAAATGGTGTTGCTGGCCGATATCGTTGCAGATGACGAAAAGGCGGCTGGCGAAGCGGCATCGGAAGTCGTCAAGCTGGCCAACAGCCGCCACGGCGAAGGCTTCATCGCCGTGAGTGCGGCGACGCGCAGAATATTCTGGCTCGACCGTGGCCGCACCGCCGCCATCGCCGCCCACACCAATGCCTTCAAGATCAACGAGGACGTGGTCATCCCGCTGCCGCGCATGGGCGACTACTGCGACGGCATCGAGCGCATCAACATCGAGCTGTCGATCCAGAACAAGCTCAAGCTGGTCGAGATGCTGCGGATATTTCTCAAGGGCGATCTGCCGCTGTTCCAGGACGAGGACACCATCGCCGACCCGGAGCTCACCGAATCGCGGCGCCTGCGCGCGCTGAACATGCTGGACGAGGTGCACGCGCGCTGGCACGAAATGCTGCACCACCTCGACGCGCCGATCGAGAATTTCAAATTCTGTCCGCCGGAAGCGCGGCATATGCACCGCACCGTGTTCGAGCTGCTGCAGGACCACACCCTGCGCGTGTCATGGAAACGCGAGGTGCAGCGCGAGCTGCAGACCATCTTCACCGGGCGCGAGTACCAGCTGATTCTGGAAACCTGCGATGCGATTCACGCCAAGGTCCTGAAAAGCCGCGTTTTCGTGGCGCTGCACATGCACGCCGGCGACGGCAACGTGCATACCAACATCCCCGTCAATTCCGACGACTACGAAATGCTCAAGGCCGCCAACCAGGCGGTGGCGCGCATCATGCACCTGGCCCAGGCGCTGGGCGGCGTGATTTCCGGCGAGCACGGCATCGGCCTGACCAAGCTGGAATTCCTCGACACGGAGACCCTGGAAAAATTCGCCGACTACAAGCAGCAAGTGGACCCGCAAGGATATTTCAACCGCGGCAAGCTGCTGGCCGGGGCCGACCTGCGCAACGCCTACACCCCCAGCTTCAGCCTGCTGGAAACCGAATCGCTCATCATGGAGCAGAGCGCCATCGGCGAAATCGCGGATTCCATCAAGGACTGCCTGCGCTGCGGCAAGTGCAAGCCGGTGTGCAACACCCACATCCCGCGCGCCAACCTGCTCTACAGCCCGCGCAACAAGATTCTTGCCACCAGCCTGCTGATCGAGGCCTTCCTGTATGAGGAGCAGACCCGGCGCGGCGTGTCGCTGCAGCATTTCGACGAGTTCAACGATGTCGCCGACCACTGTACGGTATGCCACAAGTGCCTCAGCCCCTGCCCGGTGGACATCGACTTCGGCGACGTTTCCATCGCCATGCGCAATTTCCTGCGCCGCCAGGGCAAGAAAAAATTCAACCCCGGCACCTTTGCCGCGATGCTGTTCCTCAACGCCACCGTTCCGCGCACCATCAAGGCGATTCGCCAGGTCATGATCGTCTGGGGCTACAAGGCCCAGCGCCTGGGCTACGAAGTGGGCAAGCACTTCGGCCTGATCAGGTCGCAGACGCAGCACCCGCCGGCCACGGTGGGCAAGCCGCCGCTCACCGCGCAGGTCATCCACTTCATCAACAAGCCGATGCCGGGCAAGATGCCGAACCGGACTTCGCGCGCCCTGCTGGGCCTGGAAGACGCCAGCATGGTGCCGGTCATCCGCAACCCGGCCAAGCTCGACGAGGAATCGGATGCCGTGTTCTATTTCCCCGGCTGCGGCTCGGAGCGCTTGTTCAGCCAAGTGGGCCTTGCCACCCAGGCCATGCTCTACGAGATCGGCGCCATCACCGTGCTGCCGCCGGGCTACCTGTGCTGCGGCTACCCGCAGACTTCCGCCGGCGACGAGGACAAGGGGCAGGCCATCACCACGGCCAACCGCGTGCTGTTCCATCGCGTGGCCAATACGCTGAACTACCTCGACATCAAGACCGTGATCCTGTCCTGCGGCACCTGCATGGACCAGTTGCTGAAATACCAGTTCGAGAAAATCTTCCCCGGCTGCCGCCTGCTCGACATCCACGAATACCTGATGGAAAAGGGCATCAAGCTGGAAAGCGTGAGCGGCCAGCACTATCTCTACCATGACCCCTGCCACACGCCGATGAAAACCTATGCCCCGCTCAAGGTGGCGCAGGATTTGCTGGGCAGCGACGTGCGCCTGAGCGACCGCTGCTGCGGCGAGTCCGGCACGCTGGCGGTGACGCGCGCCGACATCTCGACCCAGGTGCGCTTCCGCAAGCAGGAAGAGCTGCTCAAGGGCGCAGCCGCCATCCGCGCCGACGACGCCGCGGCAAACATTAAAATCCTGACATCCTGCCCCTCTTGCCTGCAGGGCCTGTCCCGCTATAATGATGACACGGGCATCGAGTCTGACTATATCGTCGTCGAGATGGCGCGCCACCTGCTGGGAGAGAACTGGCAGGCCGACTACATCGACAAGGCCACCCACGGCGGAATCGAGCGAGTGCTGCTGTAACATGAAACAACGCGAAGCGTTTCCTCGTCCCCCTTCTCGCCGGATTAAGCGGCCTTGCCGCCAATCCCGGCGGGGACACCCCTTGCGGGCGCGCCCTCCCTCATCCCAACCTTCTCCCGGAGGGAGAAGGGGCGAGCGTTCCCCTCTCCCTCCGGGA
>JAQTLK010000009.1:11721-58313 GCA_028714955.1 Sulfuricella sp. | reverse complement strand
GTTAGGGCCTGTTAACACCAATTCAAGCCGTAATCAGCCAGCAGTAATGGATCTTCTTGTTGCGGAAATCTTCCGGGATGGTGCGGATGGAAATATCCTGAACCTTGCCGCTCTTGAGTTCGGACGCTTCCAGCTCGAAACTGCGCAGGTTGGTGGAAAAAAACAGCTCCCCGCCCGGCGTGAGCAATTGCAGGCAGGCATTGATCAGGCGTGGATGGTCGCGCTGCACGTCGAGCACGCCCTGCATCTTCTTCGAATTGGAGAAACTGGGTGGGTCCATGACGATCAGGTCGAATTTCTCGCCCGCGGCCACGGCCTGGTCCAGGTAGGCGAACACGTCGGCGCGCACCAGCCGATGGCGCGCCAGATCCATGTGGTTGAGCGCGAAATTGCGTTTCGACCAGTCCTGGTAGGTATTGCTCATGTCGACCGTGACCGACTCGCTTGCGCCGCCCGCCGCCGCGTAAACCGTGAAGCTGCCGGTATAGGCGAAGAGGTTGAGAAAGCGTTTCCCCGCCGCGCGTTCCTGCACCATGCGGCGCGTGATGCGGTGGTCGAGGAACAGCCCGGTATCGAGGTAAGCTTCAAGGTTGACGATGAAACGGTGCCCGCCCTCCTCCACGCTGAAATCGTTTCCCGCCGCGCCGGTCTTTTCGTACTGGCTTTCCCCGCGCTGGCGCGCGCGCAGCTTGTAGTAAATGTGCCGCAAGGGCAGGTCGAGGGCTTGCGCCGCGCTTTGGCGCACCGCATCTACCCACTGCGCGTACTCGTCATCCAGCATTTTCCAGCCGGTATCGAATTCCTGCAGATGCGCGCGATCGTGATAAATATCCACCGCGAGAGGAAATTCCGGAATATCGCGGTCATAGACGCGATAGCAGGCAATCGACTGGCGCCGCGCCCATTTCCCCCAGTGGCGGGCGTTCTTGTGCAGACGGTTGAAAAAGGCGGAGAAGTCGGACATGATTTTCAGAGAACCGTGAGCCGCGAGGGAGGCCCGGGAGGTCAAACGAAGCGTTGCTCCCTCATCCCCGGCCCTTCTCCCGGCGGGAGAAGGGAGGAAGGGCCCTCTTCCCTTGGAAGAGAGGCCGGGGTAAGAACGCGGATCAGTGCGTCATGCCGTCGTGGTCGTGCTGCATCGGCATGGACATGGGCATCGTGGCCTGCACTTTGCGCACCGGGGCCTCGAATTTCTTGCTGCTGCCGTCTTCGAAAGTGACGCTGATGGCGACATTCTCGCCTTCCTTGAGCGGCTTCTTGAGGTCGATCAGCATGATGTGCAGGCCGCCCGGCTGCAGCATCGCTTCGCCCTTGGCCTTGACCTCGATGTCCTTCACCGGGCGCATTTTCATCATGCCGCCTTCGTTGATGTGGGTATGCAGTTCCGCAACCCTGGATGCCGGGCTGTCGGCCTTGACGACCTGATGATCCTTGTCGTCGCCGTTCCTGAATACCATGAAAGCGCCAGTAACGGCCTGTCCGGGTGGCACCAGGCGGACATAGGGGTTGTCCACAGTGACGTTGTCGGCGGCGCTGCCGGCGGCAAAAAGCGGCGCCGAAGCGGTCAGTGCAAGGGCGGCAAGGGTAGCGGCAATGGTCAATTTCATGCTTTTCTCCAGATTGATTAAAAAATGAACCCTGAACTTATACCAGACTCGGCAATAATTTACCTGCGACACAGTGTCGCGGGTAAATTTCATGCGGTCATTTTGCCCACGAATCCTTGAGCGTCACGCTGCGGTTGAACACCAGCCTTTCTCCCGGCACGTGGTCGCGGCGGTCGGCGCAGAAGTAGCCGAGACGCTCGAACTGGTAGCGCGTTTCCGGCGCCACGTCGCGCACGCAGGGCTCCACCCAGCCCTGCGCCACGGCGAGGGACGCGGGATTGAGGAAATCGCGAAAATCCCTGTCCTTGTCTCCATCCGGCGCGGCCACGGTGAACAGGCGGTCATACAGGCGTATCTCGGCAGGCAGCGCATGTTCGGCGGAAAGCCAGTGAATCACGCCCTTGACCTTGCGCCCCTGCGGATTCTTGCCCAGGGTATCGTGGTCGATGGAGCAGCGCAATTCAATCACCCTGCCCGCCGCATCCTTGACCACCTCGTCGCAGCGGATCACGTAGCTGTAGCGCAGCCGGACTTCTCCGCCCGGCACCAGGCGCTGCCAGCCTGGGGGCGGCGTTTCGGTGAAATCGTCGGCCTCGACCCAGATTTCCCTGGCAATCGGCACCAGGCGCGCGCCGAACTCCGGGTGATTGGGGTGAAAGCCCGCCTCGCGGGCTTGCGTCACGCCGGCCTCGAAATTGCTCAGCACCACCTTGAGCGGCTGCACCACCGCCATCACGCGCGGCACGCTGGCTTCCATGTCCTCGCGGATGCAGCCTTCGAGCACCGACATGTCGATCACGTTGTCGCTCTTGGAAACGCCGATGCGCCGCGCGAACTCGCGGATGCCCGACGGGGTGTAGCCGCGCCGCCGCATGCCGGTGATGGTGGGCATGCGCGGGTCGTCCCAGCCGGAGACCAGATTCTCCGTCACCAACTGGTTGAGCTTGCGCTTGCTGGTCAGGGTGTATTGCAGCTCCAGGCGCGAGAACTCGTACTGGCGCGGGTGGCAGGCGATGGTGATGTTGTCCAGCACCCAGTCGTAGAGCGGGCGGTGGTCTTCGAACTCCAGCGTGCACAGGGAATGGGTGATGCCCTCCAGCGCGTCGGAAATGCAGTGGGTGTAGTCGTACATCGGGTAGATGCACCACCTGTCGCCAGTGCGGATGTGGTGAGCGCGGCGGATGCGGTAGATGGCCGGGTCGCGCAGATTGATGTTGGGCGAGGCCATGTCGATCTTCGCGCGCAGCACCTTGCTGCCATCAGGGAATTCGCCGTCCCTCATGCGTTCGAACAGGTCGAGGTTTTCCGCCACGCTGCGCTCGCGATAAGGGCTGTTCCTGCCGGGCTCGGTGAGCGTGCCGCGGTAGGCGCGCATTTCGTCCGGCGTCAGGTCGCACACGTAGGCCTTGCCGTTCCTGATCAATTCCACCGCATAGCCATACAGCGCATCGAAGTAGTCCGATGCCCAGCGCACCTCGCCATCCCACTGAAAGCCCAGCCAGCGCACGTCCTCCTGGATGGCGTTGGCGTATTCCGCGCTCTCCTTCTCCGGATTGGTGTCGTCGAAACGCAGGTTGCACTTGCCGTTATAATCCTGCGCCAGGCCGAAATTCAGACAGATCGACTTGGCATGGCCGACATGCAGGTAGCCGTTCGGCTCGGGCGGAAAGCGGGTCACGATGCGCTGGTGGCGGCCGCTTTTCAGGTCGTCTTCGATGATGTTGCGGATGAAATGGGGAACGGGTTCGCGCGCGCTGCTCATGGCCGGTGCTTCTGGAAAAATTTCAACGCCCGGATTTTACCTGAAAACCGTGCGTCGCGCCTCTCGCCAGGAATGGCATTGCACAGCGGTTCTTGTTAGAATCCCGACGATACCTTTGTTCATGAGATCTCTCATCAATGCGTCATTCCCGTCTGTTGCTCCTGTTTCCCGCCCTTGCCGCGGCGCTGCTCCTCGTCACTCCCCCTGCCCGCGCCGACGAAGCGCAGGAAATCAGCCACATGCTGAAGCAAGGGCAGATGGACAAGGCGATGGAACGCGCCAACAGCTTTCTCGCCACCCACCCCAAGGACGCGCAGGTGCGCTTCCTCAAGGGCCTGATCCTGACCGAGCAGAACAAGACCGCCGAGGCGATCAAGGTATTCTCCAGCCTCACCGACGATTATCCCGAACTGCCGGAACCCTATAACAACCTGGCGGTGCTGTACGCCTCCCAGGGCCAGTACGAAAAAGCCAAAACCGCGCTGGAAATGGCGATCAACACCCATCCGAGCTACGCCACCGCGCACGAGAATCTCGGCGACATTTACGCCAAGATGGCCAGCCAGGCCTATGACAAGGCGCTGCAACTGGACAAGGGCAACGTCAACGCGCAAGCCAAGCTGGCGCTCATAAAGGATATCTTCGCCAAGCCGGCGCTGCGTCAGCCGGCGAAAACCGCGCCTGCCGCCAGTGCGCCCGCCATCCGCCCCGTCGCGGTCAAGGCGGCCGAAACGTCTGCGCCCGTGGCCGCAAAACCGGCCGCCCTGCCCACCGTGGCAAGCGAGCCCGCCAGGCCCGCAGCCCCTGAAAAACCCGCAACCGAGACCCGCAGGGACGACAGCAAGGAAGCCATCCTGGCCGCGGTGGAAGCCTGGGCCAGGGCCTGGTCGGCCAGGGACGTCGGCGCCTACCTCAAGTCCTATGCGCCCGACCTGGTTCTCGCCAGAGGCGAGCACCGCGCCAATTGGGAGAAAACCCGCAGGGAGCGCATAACCCGGCCGAAGTCCATTTCCGTGACCATCACCTCGCCCGAAGTGAAAATCAACGATGCCACCCATGCCAGGGTGACTTTCAAACAGATCTACCACTCCTCCGGCCTCAACAGCGAAACGTGGAAAACCCTGCTGATGGTCAAGTCGAACGAACAATGGCTGATCCATGAAGAGCGGATCGGGCGCTAACGATCATGGCGATTCGACGCCCCGAATCATGAAACAGCGATTCGCCATCACCGTTTCCCTCACCCCGGCCCTCTTCCAAAGGGCGAAGGGAGCGGGGAAACGCTTCGCGTTGTTTCGCGTTAAACCTTCCTTGACGCACGGGCTCAGGCGGGCCATGGGGGGAGTTCTGGCACTGGCGCTGGGCCTGGCAGCGCTGCCGGCCGGCGGCATGGGCGACCTGCTGCCGCCCCTGCAATATGCACGCATCCACAATGACAACCCGGAAGCCTTGCTGGTCAACATCCTGCTCGAAATCAGGCAGAACCGCCTCGACACGGCGCTGCGCGATGTCGAGGCCCTGCTTCACATCAACCCCAACTTCAGGCTCGCCAGCCTCATCCGCGGCGATCTGCTCATGGCGCGGTCGAAACCCCTGACCGCCTTTGGCGGCGCGGCGGGCGGAACGCCCGAACAAGTGGCGGATTTCCGTGACGAAGCGCGGGTGCGCCTGCAACGCTACCTGGAGCAGCCGCCGACAGGCAAAATCCCGAAATACCTGCTGCAGATGCAGCCCGAACAGCACTACGCCATCGTAGTGGACACCAGCAAGTCGCGTCTCTACCTGTTCGAAAACAATGCCGGCGAGCCGCGCTATGTCGCCGACTACTACATCACCAGCGGCAAGGCGGGCGCGGAAAAGGCGCGCGAAGGCGATCAGAAAACACCGCTCGGCGTATACTTCGTCACCGCCAGCCTGCCAATGGAGAAGCTCTCCGACTTTTACGGCGCGGGAGCCTTTCCCTTGAGCTACCCCAACGAATGGGACAAGCGCCAGGGCAAAAAAGGCCACGGCATCTGGCTCCACGGCGTGCCGCGCGACACCTACAGCCGCCCGCCCAAAGCCAGCAGCGGTTGCGTGGTCCTCGCCAACCCCGACCTGATTGCGCTGGGCAAAACCCTGCAGGCGGGCCTCACGCCGGTCGTCATCAGCGACCGCGTGGAATGGGTCAGCGCAGAGGAATGGCGCTCGCAGCGCGAGCGCCTCAAGGGTGAGCTGGAAGCCTGGCGCAGGGACTGGGAAAGCCTCGACAACGAACGTTACCTCAGCCACTACTCGCATGCATTCAGTTCCGATGGACAGGATTTCACCGCGTTAAGCGCACAAAAGAAACGGGCCAATGCTGGAAAATCCGCCTTGCGGGTCAAGCTCTCCGACATCAGCCTGTTCCAGTATCCCGGCAAGGAAAATCTGTTCGTTGTGACCTTCACCCAGGATTACCATAGCAGCAACCTCAGCAATGTGATGCGCAAGCGCCAGTACTGGCAAATGGAAAACGGCCAGTGGCGCATCATGTACGAAGGCGCGGCCTGACATGCAGGCTTCGAATTGCAAACCATGTGACAGACAAGGAAACATCATGTCCCGCTTCCGCTTCCTCTTGCCCCTCCTCGCGCTGCTGGCGAGTTTCGCCGTTCACGCCACCAGCAACCCCAACCCGCAGGTCATGATCAAGACCAACCTCGGCGAAATGATCGTCGAGCTCTATCCCCAGAAAGCGCCCAAAACAGTGGAAAACTTCCTGCATTATGCGCAGAACGGCTTCTACAACGGCACGATTTTCCACCGCGTCATCAACGACTTCGTGATCCAGGGCGGCGGCCTTACCCCGGATTTCGAGCAAAAAACGACCTCCCCGCCCATTCCCAACGAGGCCGACAATGGCCTGAAGAACGAACCCGGCACGCTGGCCATGGCGCATGCCGCCGACCCGAACTCGGCCACGTCGCAGTTCTTCATCAATCTCGACGACAACAAGCATCTCAATTTCTACAAGCCGGAGTCCTACTACTACGGCTACTGCGTATTTGGCAAGATCATCAAGGGGCTGGACGTCGCCAAAAAAATTGGCGCCATCCCCACGGCGGCGGGCGGGCCGTTTGCCGCGGACGTGCCCCAGGAAAAGGTTGTTATCGAAGAAGTCGCCCCCATAACGCCTCAGGTCGTGGCGGAAGCGCCAACGGAACCGCCGACCGCCAAAAAAACCACCAAAAAAGCCACCAGGCATCTCACTCGCAAGAAAAAAAAGGACGTAAAACATGGTTAAGCTTCAAACCAACTTCGGCGCCATCACGCTCGAACTCGACGCCGAGAAAGCCCCGCAGACCGTGGCCAACTTTCTCCAGTACGTGAACGACGGCTTCTACAACGACACCATTTTCCACCGCGTCATCGACGGCTTCATGATCCAGGGCGGCGGCTTCATGGCCGACATGGCGCAGAAGGCCACGCGCGAGCAGATCCAGAATGAGGCCACCAACGGCCTGAAAAACGCTGCCTACACCATCGCCATGGCGCGCACGCCCAACCCGCACTCCGCCAGCTCACAGTTCTTCATCAACCTCGCGGACAACAGCTTTCTCGACCACACCGCGCAAACCTCGCAAGGCTGGGGCTACTGCGTGTTCGGCAGGGTAGTGGAAGGGCGGGACGTGGTCGACAAGATCGCAAAAGTCAAAACCGGCAGCAGGGCCGGCCACCAGGATGTGCCGGTGGAAACGGTCATCATCGAAAGCGCTGAAGTCGTTTAAATGGTGATGGGGAACGGGTGATGTCATGGGGGTGCCGAAGACATCCTCCCATTACCCCTTGCTCATTACCCATTACCCCAAATGAAACATAGCCTGTTCATTTCCGACCTGCACCTGAGCGCGGACCGCCCGGAAGTTCTTTCCGCCTTTGCCGAATTCCTTGCCACGACCGCCGTGCAGGCGGATGCCTTGTATATCCTCGGCGACCTGTTCGAATCCTGGGCCGGTGACGACGACCTGGACGCCCCATTCAACCGCCAGGTGGTTTCCGCGCTTGCCAAGCTGAGCGACAGCGGCACGGCCTTGTTCCTGATGCACGGCAACCGCGACTTTCTCATGGGTGAAGCCCTGGCGGACGCCTGCCATGCTCGCCTGCTGCCAGACCCCAGCTTGCACGTCATTCACGGCGCAGCGACGCTGCTCATGCACGGCGACACCCTGTGCACCGACGACACGGCCTACATGGCCTTCCGCGAGCAGGTGCGCGACCCGCGATGGCAGCGGGACTTTCTCGCCCAGCCGCTGGCGCGGCGCAAGGCGCAGATCGCGCAATTGCGGGAACAAAGCCGGCTGGCGCAGCGCCGCAAGACGGCCGAAATCATGGACGTCAACGCCGAATCTGTTATAAATGCACTCAGGCAGCGCGGCTATCCGCGCCTGATTCACGGCCACACGCACCGTCCGGCGCTTCATGTGCATGAAATCGACAGCCATCGCTGCGAGCGCTGGGTGTTGCCGGACTGGTACGGACAGGGCGGCTACCTGCGCTGCGATGTGCATGGCTGCGCGGCAATCAGGATTTAACCCGGTTAAAAAGGAGTACGGACATGATTCTTATCCTGACCCAGGATATTTCCCATGAAAGCGCTGATTTCCGGCAACTGATGGATCAGCTCCATGCCTTGCCCGGCATCAGGACGCGCGTCCACCAGGAGAAAGGCGAGCAGCAGACGCTCACCGAAATCTACCTGATCGGCGACACCGGCCCGCTTTCCGTCGCGGACATGCAAGCCTTGCCTGGCGTGGAGCGCGTGGTGCGCGTCTCGGAAGAATACCGCGTGCTCGGCCGCCACAAGGACGACAAACGGCCCACGCATTTCGACTACAACGGCGTGCGCTTCGGCCAGGACTCGCTCAACATCTTCGCCGGCCTGTGCGCCGTGGACGTGCCGGAACACGTGGAAGCGATGATGAAGGCGCTGCGCGACCACGGCCAGGTATGCACCCGCATGGGCGCCTACAAGCCGCGCACCAGTCCCTACGCCTTCCAGGGGCACGGCAAGGCCTGCCTGCCATGGGTGTTCGAGCTGGCGGGCAAGTACGGCATCAGGGTAATCGCCATGGAAGTGACCCATGAATCCCACGTCGATGAAATCCGCGAGGCGCTGCACCAGACAGGCAACCCCACTGGCGTCATGCTGCAGATCGGCACACGCAACACGCAAAACTTCGAACTCCTGAAAATAGTCGGCCGCCAGCAGGAGTTTCCCGTGCTGTTCAAGCGCGGTTTCGGCATCACCCTGGACGAATCGCTCAACGCCGCCGAATACCTCGCCTCGGAAGGCAACCGCAAGGTAGTGTTCGGCCTGCGCGGCATGAAGACCAACATGGGCGACCCGCACCGCAATTTTGTCGATTTCGCCCACGTGCCGGTGGTCAAGCGCCTCACCCGCATGCCGGTATGCATCGACCCGTCCCACTCGGTCGGTTCACGCGCGCGCGAGCCCGACGGCCTGCTGGATGTTTTCCACGTGGTGGCGCAAGGCGTGGTCGCCGGCGCCAACATGATCCTGGTGGATTTCCACCCGGCACCGAAGAAAGCCCTGGTGGACGGCCCGCAGGCATTGCTGATGGAGGAGTTGCCGCATTTCATCGAGGACGTGCAACTGGCGCGCGAAACCTATCTCAGGCGTCAAGCGCTGGCCCAGCGCTACCAGCAGCCGCAGACCTGATTTATTGGTCGCCGGGGTGGGGGGGTTCGCCTATGCAGTCCCACAGGCATACCTGGTTGCGCCCCGAAGCCTTGGCGCAAAACAGGGCGTTATCGGCTTTCTCGATGGAATCCTCCACCGTCTCGTCCGGCGTCATGGCGGCGATGCCGAATGAAGCCGTGATATGTACGATGCCGTTATTCCCGAGGTCGATCGGGTGCGCGGCCAGTTCGGCGCACAAACGCTGCATGGTGTTCACCACGTCCGGCACTTCGGCATTGGGCAGGCAAAAGAGGAATTCCTCGCCCCCATAGCGGAAGATCGCGTCGTATTTGCGCAACTTGCCGTTAAAAAAGCGGATTGCCTCGTGCAGCACCGTATCGCCGGCCTGGTGACCGAATTCGTCGTTGACCCGCTTGAAGTGGTCGAGATCCATCATGCACACGCAGCAGGCGGCGCCGCTTCGCATCATGCGCTCATGCTCCTGCTGCAGCTTGTGCAACAGGCCGTTGCGGTTCCACACGCCGGTAAGATGATCCACCAGGCATACCTTGCTGATAATGCTGGTCTGCAGGCCACTCACTTCCAGCTTGAAGCGGATGGACAGGTCCATGAACGCATCGTATTCGTCGGCGGAAACCGGCTGCCCACCATTTCTTTTGCTTAGCAGGGCGCGTGCGCCATCGTGCATGGCCCGGTGAAAAACACCGATATTCTCGAACCACGCGCCATCCCGCAGTTCAGGATAATCGCGCTGGTAATACCACTGGCCGAACTTGCAGCGGCAGTGGGCATCCGCCAGCAAGTCGGCGGGGTTGGGCGCGCCGCCGCAAATCATGGCGCGGTGCAGATCCTTCAGCCAGGACAGGTGACTCCTGTTGGCGGCGCCCAGTTCGCGCAGCGCAACCAACAAGGCTGAAGATGAAAACTGGGAAGAAAACGTCATCGGTTTCTGTCATGGTTACAAGGAGCAAGGTTTATTATAAGCGCGCCCGCAGGATTTTTCCGACATCATTATCGGAAAGCGCCACGGGATTGGTCTTCATGCTGCTGCCACGGCAATTGGCAACAATGCGCGGCAAATCCGCCGCGCTCGCGCCAAACGCGCCCAGGCGCGGCATGTCCATGCGCTCGGTCCACCCCTCCAGGGACTGCAGCAGCGCGCTGCGTGCCGCAATATCGTCGCCATGCTTCATGCCGTGCAGCAGGCGCCCGACGCGGGCATACTTTGCCAGCGCCGGATTGGCTGGCTCGCGTGCCGTCATGACCTCGATATTCACGCGCGTCGCCGCTGCCAGCAAGGTGCCGCACGCCACGCCGTGGGGTATGGGGAAAAAGGCGCCGAGCGGCGCAGCCAGGCCATGCACCGAGCCCAGCCCCGCCTGGGCCAGGGTGATGCCGGAGAGCAGCGCGGCATAGGCCATTTTCTCCCGCCCAGCGGGAGCCTCCGGGCCGTTCCCGTACCAGGCCGGCAAGCCGTCCCGCACCGCCTCCATGCCGGACCACGCCAGCGCATCGGTAAACGGATTGGCCTTGCTGGAAACGAAGGACTCCAGCAACTGGGTGAAGGCATCCATGCCGTTGGCGGCGATCAGGGGCGGCGGGCAGGAGGCCAGCAGGTCCGGATCGACCACCGCGTATTCCGCCACCAGTTGTTCGTCGCGGAAGGACTTCTTGAAGCCATTCGCGCCAGGCACGGAAAGCACCGCGTTCCTGGTCGCCTCGCTGCCCGTTCCGGCGGTCGTCGGCACGGCGACGAAGGGCGTCGCCGGGCCGCGATAAGGCAGTTCCGGCCCCACGCCCTCGAGGTGATCCATCACTGAATTGCCCGGCCTGAGCAGTCCGGCAATGGCTTTGGCCGCATCCAGCACGCTGCCCCCGCCGATGCCCAGCACCACGTCGAACCGCCCGTCGCGCAGATTTGCCACGGCCTCGTCCACCAGTTGCGGCGAAGGTTCTCCCGTAACCGTGAATATGTCCTGGCCGAATCCCTGCGCGCGCAGCCATTCCCAGTGCGGGGAGCCAAGGAAAGAATGGCCGCCGCTGACGAGCAGCACCCGCTTGCCGTAGCGATCAAGAATGGCGGGCAATTTCTTAATACTGCCGGCGCCGAACTCGATGCGCGGCAAGCGGGCGATGGAAAACGGGGCGAACATCAAACACTCCAGGGCATAAAAATCCCGATTCTACCCCGTGTGCGCTTCGCGCAACCCAATTTGCGCGCCATGGTGCGACGATATGCCGCATTCCGGCGCGATGCCTGCCCCCGTAGAATCAGCCCTCGCTCCGCACCCGGATTCACCATGTTGCCGCGCATCCTCTGCCTGCTTTCTTTCCTCCTCTTCGCGCCGCCGAGTCCGGCGGGCGAGCCCGTTCGCCCTTTTGTCGCGGGCAGCCTGACGAAAATCCTTGCCGCACGCCAGGGCAAACCGTTCGTTCTCGCCTTGTGGTCGGTGACTTGCACCTATTGCCCACAGGAACTCGAAGCGCTGGGCAGGATCATGAAATCCCACCCGAAACTCGATGTCGTCCTGGTTGCCGCGGACACGCCAGAAGATGCGCCGCTGGCCGCCGAGATGGCCGCCGGATTTGGCCTCGGCAATGCCGAGCAATGGGTTTTCGCCGACGACATGCCGGAGCGCCTGCGCTTTGAAATCGACCCGCGCTGGCATGGCGAATTGCCGCGCACGCATTTTTACGACGGCGCACACCGGCTCGAAGTCGTTTCCGGCGTCGTTCCTCCGCCGCGCCTGGCTGCCTGGGCGAAGGCGAATGCCCGATGAAGCGGAGCATGTTTTCTGCATTTCATATACCAAAAAACAACGGGGGTTAATCCATGACGAATAAGATATTCAGGCCCAGGCGCCTTGCCCTGGCAATCATCGCCGCCTTTGCCTGCGCACCCGCCGCGTTTGCGGCGGATGTCGAAAGCGACCAGCAAATGGGCGAAATGATCATCAAGAGCGAAAAACCGGCGGTTCCGGCCAATTTGCCGGCAACCACCGAGGGCGTGACGGCAAAGCAGATCGCCGAGAGCGTCAATGCGGTGACTTCGGCCGAGACGATCAAGTACCTGCCGAGCATCGTCGTGCGCGAACGCTATATCGGCGACCGCAACGGCATCGTTTCGACGCGGACGACAGGCACCCTGTCCAGCGCGCAATCCATCGTCTATGCGGACAACCTGCTGCTGTCGAATTTCCTCGGCAACTCCTATAGCTACCCGCCGCGCTGGGGCATGGTGTCGCCGGAAGAAATCGAGCGCATCGATGTCATCTACGGCCCCTTTTCCGCACTTTATCCCGGCAACTCGATGGGCGGCGTGGTGCAGATGACGACCCGCATGCCGGACAAATTCGAAGCACATGCGAACCTGCAGGCCTTCCGGGAAGATTTCAAACTGTACGGCACCAACGAGAGCAACGATGGCATGCATGGCAGCGCATCCATCGGCAACAAGTTCGGCGACTGGTCGCTGTGGGTGAGCGGCGATCACCTCGATTCGCATGGGCACCCCATGAGTTTCGGGACTGCCGCGCCGAAATCAGGCGGCACCACCACCGTCAGCGGCGCATATGGCGATACGGACCCGACGGGCAAGGCGCGCATCATCGCCGGCGGCTATGGCATCGACCACACCGTGCAGGACAACGGCAAGATCAGGCTGGCCTATGATTTTTCGCCAACGGTGCGTGCCGCCTACACCCTGGGTTTCTGGCAAAACAATTCGGACACCAGCGTCGACAGCTACCTGAAGGACGCTGCCGGAAACGCGATCTACAACGGCACCTATAATTACGCCGGCTTCGGCAACAAGTCCTACCAGGTCTCCGGCATGAGCCCCGGCCATGCCGAAAGCGAACACTGGATGCAGGGGCTTTCGGTCAAGTCTGATACCAAAGGCGTATGGGATTGGGAAGCGGCCTTCAGCACTTACGACTACAACACGGACCTTTCCCGCACGGCAAACAACAGCGGCACGGATTCCGGCACCGGACCTGTGCGTCCCGGCGGCCAGATCACCGTCATGGACGGGTCGGGCTGGCGGAATCTCGACCTGCGCGGCGAATGGCGCCCCGGTGGCGGCCTGAAGAGCGCGCACCAGGTGAGCTTCGGCTACCACAATGACCGTTACGTGCTGGATTCCGATACCTATGGCATCGCCAGCGACTGGCTGAATGGCAGTGCCGGAGCACTGACAAGCAACGCGAAGGGAAAGACGGAAACCCAGGCCGTGTACATTCAGGATGCCTGGCGCTTCGCGCCCGACTGGCAACTGGTCGCCGGCGGCCGTCAGGAATACTGGAAGGCTTTTGACGGGAGCAACTACAATGCCGCCAACAAGGCGCCCACCCCATTCAACGTGGCCTATGCCGACCGCACGGACACGGCTTTTTCGCCCAAGCTTTCGCTTTCGTACCAGGCATCGGCGGAGTGGGCCTTGCGGGGATCGTTCGGCAAGGCCTATCGCTTCCCGACCGTCACCGAGATGTTCCAGACCATCAGCCTGCCCGGCAATGTGAAGACCAACGACCCCAACCTCAAGCCCGAACAGGTGCTCTCTGGAGAACTCACGGCGGAGCGCGCGCTGGAAAATGGCTTGTGGCGCGTCTCGCTGTTCCAGGAGGACAAACAGGACGCCCTCGTTTCACAAACCGACACGACGACCCTTCCCGGCACTACCATCTCCAGCGTCCAGAATGTCGACAAGATCCGCACCTACGGCATTGAAACCGCAGTGCAGCTCAGCGACCTGTGGATACGCGGCTTCGACCTTTCCGGCAGCATCACCTACACCGATTCGAAGATTTTGCAGGACAACCGGAACGCTGCCTACGTAAACAAATCTCAGCCGAGAATCCCGGACTGGCGGGCAACACTGGCGGGAACCTACCATGCGTCCGACCGCCTCTCCTGCAGCGCCGCCATCCGTTACAGCGGCCGCCAGTATGCCAACCTGGACAATAGCGATGGCATCAATCCGGATGTATATGGAGGGAGCAGCGATTATCTGCTGGCCGATGTCAAGGTCGTCTACAAGGTCGCGAAACAGTGGATCGCCTCCCTCGGCGTGGACAATATCGGCAACTACAAGGCTTACGCCTACCACCCGTATCCGCAGCGCACCGTGTTCGCCAACCTGAAGTTCGACTACTGATTTCAGCCAACCGAGGAAAACCTCATGCCCATTTCATCCACTGCGCGGCGGCTTCTGCAGGCAGCTGCGATACTGTCAGCCCTTGCATCGCCTGCTTTCGCCGCCGACATGCCCGGCATGCCGCCGATGGGCAACAAGTCCCATGCGGAACTCGGCAGCTCTGCAGCATTTGCGCCGGATGGCCGCCTGTTCGCGGTTTCGGGACAAGGTGAGCACGTGGTGCTCTACCGCAGCGACGACGAGGGCAGGAACTGGGTCTCGCCAGTGATCGTCAACGCCCGGCCAGAGCCGGTTTCGGCCGACGGCGAGAATCGGCCCAAGCTCGCCTTTGCGCATGACGGCGGCCTGTTGGTGTCGTGGACGCGCCCCTTGAGCAAGCCCTACAGCGGCGAGATTCGTCTGGCCCGCTCCGACGATGGGCTGCATTTCTCGGCCCCGCTCACCGTGCATCGGGAGCGCAGCGAAATCACCCACCGCTTCGACGCCATGGTAGTGGCGGGAGACGGGCGCATCGTGCTGGCGTGGATCGACAAGCGCGACCTGGAAGCGGCGAAGGCAAGCAAAACCAGCTATCGCGGCGCGGCGATCTACACCGCCACTTCCAGCGATGGCGGGCGCAGTTTCCAGCCGGAACAGAAGCTGGCAGACCATTCCTGCGAGTGCTGCCGCATCGCCTCCGCCGTGGATGCCGATGGCGCACCGCTGTTCATGTGGCGCCATGTTTTCGCGCCCAACGAGCGCGACCATGCCCTGGCCAGGATAAAACCGGACGGCACGCCGGAGGCCGTGCTGCGCGCCACTTTCGACCACTGGCGCATCGACGCCTGCCCGCATCACGGTCCATCGCTGGCGGTGGATGGCGCCGGCGTGCGCCACGCCGTCTGGTTCGATCAGAGGGATGGCGAGGGGCACGTCTTTTATGGGCGTCTGATGCCGGGCAAGGACGGCATCACCGTCGTGGGGCAGCGCACCGTCGGCGGCCCGCGCGCCGAACATGCCGATCTGGCGGTGACGGGCCGCCGCGTCGCGTTGGTGTGGAAGGAGTTCGACGGCGAGCGGACGCGGATTTACGCCGAACAGTCGCAAGACGGCGGCCAGACTTTCTCGCCGGCCGTCGAAGTTGCCAGCACCACAGGCCCTTCCGATCAACCCCGCGCCCTGCGGCACGGCGATGCGCTCTACGCCTTCTGGCGCAGCGGTCAAGAGGGAATGCGCGTTTTTCGCTTGCGCGATTGACGGTCCGCCGGAGGTCAGACGCCTGCCAGCAGGGTTCCGATCTCGGCGAAGGTCCTGGCGATCTCGCCGGTCGGAATTTCGATGCCCAGTTGTCGCGCAATTTGCGATACGGAGATAATGCCGCGGATCACCTGCCTGTTTTCGCTCTCGTGGCGATCCACCACCAGGGCGTGGGCACGGCCAGCCTGCTTCAAGGTGGCGACGACATTGCCGACACGGCTACGGTTGATGTCATCCATGCAGATCACTTCGAGCTTGTCCTGCGGCGTCATGATGTCCTGCACCAGGATGTCATGATAAGCGCCGCCATGCTTCTGGATATGCTGGATCGGCTTGGCGCCGAGCAAATCGGTCGAGGTAATCAGCCCGACCACGGTGTCGTCGTCGTTCACCGCCAGCAACAAGCGCACACCGCGGTGCTTCATGCGCGCATTGGCGGCCTCGATCGGAGCCTTTTCGGCAATCGTCAGCGCGCTCACTTTCTTGAAGTCGGTCATCACAGTAACTGCCGGATCATCCAGCTTGATCAGGTCAAAAGTGCGCTCGGCGCGGTGAAAAGAAGCGCCAGCTTCCAGTTTGGCGGAAGCGATCGGGGCATATTCAATTTTGGTCATGCGCGTCTCTCCTGTTTTGCTTGCTGACAAAAGTCGGATTTTACACTTAACCCGGATATTTCATAAATTCGCGTGATGATCGCGCAGGATTTTGTTCCGTAGGGGAATTTTGTGAGGAAGTGGCGTTTTATTCATACGCCCGACCGAACGAAATTTCCATACGGAACAAAAGACCAGCGAGGGCGCGCGTCAATTTATGAAACATCCGGGTTAACTTACGCGGCGCGAACAGGCTGCCGGGGCATAGCCGTTTGCCATGCCCGTCAGCCGTGCACGACATCCGGCAGTTTGTCCGCTTCAAGGAAGGAGGAAAGCTCGTTCAGCGCCAGTCTGTACACTTCGCGCTTGAACTCGATCACCGATTCGAGGGGAATCCAGTAATGGTGCCAACGCCAGGCATCGAATTCGGGGTGGCTGGTGGCGCGCAGCCTGACATCGCAATCGCGCCCGACCAGGCGCAGCAGGAACCATATCTGCTTCTGCCCGCGATAGCTGCCGCGCCACTCGCGCCTGACCCAGTGCTGCGGCACGTCGTAGTGCAGCCAGTCCTGGGTGCGCCCGAGAATGCGCACGTGCTCCGGCTTCAGGCCCACTTCTTCATGCAACTCGCGGAACATCGCCTGCTCCGGCGATTCGCCGGATTTAATGCCGCCCTGCGGGAACTGCCAGGAATGCTCCCTGATCCGCTTGCCCCAGAACACCTCGTTCCGGGCATTGCACAGAACTATGCCGACGTTGGGGCGGTAACCGTCCTGGTCAATCATTTTTGAACATCGCTTTGAATTCGTTAAATTACGGCAATTTTTTCACATTTCGCCGTGCAATGAAAGCAACGCCGCCCAGCGCGGCTTGCGGAGGGGTATCTCAAACCAGCAAACGCTTTTCGCTGTGCGCGTTGAGACTGCGCAGGGCATCGACGAAGTCGGAAAATTCCAGCCCGTACTCCGCTTCCAGTTGCTTCGCCCGTTCCTTGAGGTCCCGCCAGCGCGGGTTGCCGGGACTGCGCTTGAAGCCGAACACGATGATATTGCTCATTTTTCCGGTAGGCATGGAGAGCACATGACCGTTGAAGCTGGCCTCGATGCGCTTGAGATAGACGTCGAACAGCTTGTCGCTGCCCCACAGGTTGACCACCAGCACGCCTTCGTCTGTCAGCGCCCCCGCGCAATCGTCGTAAAAGCGCTGGCTCGCCAGTCCTTCCACCAGGCTGCGATCGTCGTAACCATCGACCATCAGCACGTCGCAGTCGGCGGCGCGGGCGCGCACGGAATCCACGCCATCGGCAATTTCCACCCGAAAACGCGGGCCTTCTTCGGGAAGAAAGAAATGGCTGCGCGCTGCCGCCAGCACCTGCGGATTGATTTCAACCACCTGCGTCCGCGCCGATGGCAACTTGTGATAAACGAATTTTGCCACGGAGCCCCCGCCCAGCCCGACCATCAATATATTGCCGGGAACCTCGCGAAACAGCAGAAATCCCATCATCGACCGGGTATAAGCCAGCTCCAACTCATACGGCGCATTGACGCGCATCGCGCTTTGCACCGTGACGCCGCCCAGATGCAGGTAGCGTACGCCGTCGCGCTCGCTCACGTCCACCGTGCCCTGCTCGCTCACCGCCTTGTGGGTGCGCCATCTACTTAAAAATCCCATGCTAAAATGCCCGTCTCTTTCCTCTTTTGAAACCGTCTGGATCATAACATGCGCGTCTCCCAATTTTTCCTCTCCACCCTCAAGGAAGCCCCGACCGAAGCCGAGCTGGTCAGCCACAAGCTGATGCTGCGCGCCGGGCTGATCAGGCGCCTGGGCAGCGGGCTCTATTCCTGGATGCCGCTCGGCCTGAAAGTGCTGCGCAAGGTGGAAAACATCGTGCGCGAGGAAATGGACCGGAGCGGTGCCATCGAACTGCTGATGCCGGCCGTGATCCCCGCCGAACTGTGGCAGGAAACCGGGCGCTGGGAAGTGTTCGGCCCGCAGATGCTGAAGATCAGGGATCGCCACGAGCGCGAATTCTGTTTCGGCCCCACCCACGAGGAAGTCATCACCGATATCGCGCGGCGCGAGATCAAGAGCTACCGCCAACTGCCGATCAACTTCTACCAGATACAGACCAAGTTCCGCGACGAGATTCGCCCGCGCTTCGGCGTGATGCGCGCGCGCGAATTCGTGATGAAGGATGCCTACTCGTTCCACGCCGACCGCGCCTCGCTGGAACAGACTTACGAAGTGATGCACGCAACCTACTCGCGCATTTTCTCCCGCCTCGGGCTGAAGTTCCGCGCCGTGGCCGCGGATACCGGAGCCATCGGCGGTTCCGGTTCGCACGAATTCCACGTGCTGGCCGATTCGGGCGAGGACGCCATCGCCTTTTGCCCCGCTTCCGACTACGCCGCCAACGTGGAACTGGCCGAAGCGGTCTCGCCCGCCGTGCCGCGCCCGGCCCCGCGACAGGCGATGCAGAAGGTCGCCACGCCGGGCAAGCACAGCATCGAGGAAGTGTGCGATTTCCTCAAGGTGCCCGCCGGGAAAGCCGTCAAGACCCTGCTGCTGGAGGGCCGTGACGGCGGCGTGGTGGCGCTGCTGCTGCGCGGCGACCACCAGTTGAATGAAGTCAAGGCCGGCAAGCTGAACCAGCTCGCCGAGCCGCTGCGCTTCGCCAGCGAAGCGCAAGTCATGGCGGCGGCTGGCTGCAAGGCCGGCTCGCTGGGTCCGGTCGGGCTAAACATCCCCATCATCGCCGACCGCGCCGTGGCGGTGATGAGCGACTTCGTGTGCGGCGCCAACGAGGACGGCTTTCACCTCACCGGCGTCAATTTCGGCCGCGACCTGCCCGAGCTGAAGGAAGTCGTGGACATCCGCAACGTGGTGGAAGGCGACCCCAGCCCGGACGGCAAGGGCGCCCTGGAACTGTGCCGCGGCATCGAAGTCGGCCACATCTTCCAGCTTGGCAACAAGTATTCCGCCGCCATGAACGCCACCGTCCTCGACGAATCCGGCAAGGATCGCGCCATGGAAATGGGCTGCTACGGCATCGGCGTGTCGCGCATCGTGGCCGCCGCCATCGAGCAGAACCATGACGCGCGCGGCATCGTCTGGCCCCAGGCGATCGCCCCTTTCACGCTGGCCATCGTGCCCATCGGCATGGGGCGCAGCGAACTGGTGAAAGACACCGCGAACAGGCTTTATTCCGACTTCATGGCCGCCGGCATCGAAGTGCTGCTGGACGACCGCGACGAGCGACCCGGCGTGATGTTCGCCGACATGGAGCTGATCGGCATCCCGCACCGCATCGTGGTGGGCGAGCGCGGGCTGAAGGAAGGCAAGCTCGAATACCAGGGACGCAGCGACGAAAAATCGCAAGCCATCGCCTTGAATGCGGCGCTGGAATTCGTAAAATCGAAGCTATGCGGCGACTGATAGCCTTATTGCCATTGCTTCTTCCTGCCGCGGCTCACGCCGGGGCGCAGCTTTATGAGCCGCTTTCCGCCAGCGTGCGGGCGGCGCTTTACAAGTCCGTGAGCGACAGCGCGCCGCCGCGCCTGTCCTTTGCCTCCCCCGCGGAAAGCGCCAACTGGCTGGCCGAGATGTCTCGCCGCATGGAGAAACGCATGCCGGATCGCGCCATGCGCCTGGATTTTCTCAGAACGGTGTATTACGAAGCCTCGCGCGCCGGGCTTGACCCCCAACTGGTGCTCGGCCTGATCCAGGTCGAAAGCGGTTTCAAGAAATATGCCGTTTCCAACGCCGGGGCGCGTGGCTACATGCAGGTGATGCCGTTCTGGGTCAAACTCATCGGCGCCAGCGACAGCGACCTGTTTCACATCCGCACCAACCTGCGTTATGGCTGCACCATCCTGCGCCACTACCTGGATATCGAGCACGGCGACCTGTACCGCGCGCTGGGACGCTACAACGGCAGTCTCGGCCGCCCCGAATACCCCACGCTGGTGGTCGGAGCGTGGCGCAACGGCTGGTCCTATCCCGAACCAAGCAGGAGCGCTTCGAGCCTGCGCCGCCAACCCGACTCCTGAGCGTCAACGGAAGCGGGGTTCAGGCCGCCGGCGCTGGTTGCGGGCTGGCGGCGGTCCAGACAATCAGCTCCATCCTGCCATCCAGGTGCTCGACGACGGCGCTGCAACTATCGACCCAGTCACCGCAGTTGAGATAAACTAGATCATCGACCTGTTTAATCATCGGCCAGTGGATATGGCCGCAAATCACGCCGTCCAGCCCCTGCTCGCGGACGTGGTGAATGACCGAGTCCTCGAAATCGAAGATGAAGTTGACAGCGGTCTTGACCTTGCGCTTGGCATAACCCGCCAGCGACCAGTAGCCGGGGCGGCGCAGGGTGCGGCGCAACCACGACAGCCAGCCGTTGAGACGCACCAGCAGGTTGTAGGACATGTCGCCGAGCACGGCCACCCACTTGTGATGGCGCGTGACCTGGTCGAACTCGTCGCCGTGCAGCAGCAGGTAGCGTTTGCCGTCGGCGGCGGTATGGACATATTCGTCCGCGACGCGGATGTCGCCGAAGGAGGTGCCGATGTATTCCCGCAATGCTTCGTCGTGATTGCCGGGAATGAAAATCACCTTGTCGCCATGCCGCGCGCGCCGCAACAATTTCTGCACCAGGGTATTCTGGTCGCGCGACCAATAGATGCTGTTGCGGCTCATGGCCCAGAAATCGACGATGTCACCGATCAGGAAGAGGTATTCCGACTCGTATTCGCGCAGAAAATCGACCAGCCTGGCGGCCTGGCAGGCAGCCGTTCCCAGGTGGACATCGGAAATGAAAATGGCTCGGGCTTGTGCCATGGCTCAGGCGCTCCGTTCGCAAGCGAAGGACGGGGTCAATCCGTTTCGGGTTCTCCGCCCGCTTCCTGAGGCAAAAAGAGCAGTTCGCGCAGGCGCGCTTTCGTTTTGGTATATTGATCGAGGCGCCAGTCCTGCATAATCGCCATGGCCAGCTTGAAATCGTCATACGACAATTCATAAAGCGCCGCCAGATCGAGCTTTCCCTTCAGGCAAAGCGCCTCGACCAGGTGCCTGAAAAAATTGTTTCCTTCACTATCCGGCTTGCCGATCAGGCGTTTTTCGAGCTTCTTCAAGGTATTCATGATGTCCTTTCCAGGTTAATAGCCACAGCTCCAGATCGGGCAATCGCGATGCGACAAGGGCGTTGCGTTATTCAGCAACGCCTCCGGCATCTCCTGTTGGCGTGCTTTGTTGCAGCATCTGCCGGCAACGCCATTCAATACGGCATAGCCAAAACGGCCGTTTCTTGCCCTCGGCCCCAGCCAGAAGTGGCAATTGCCGCAAACCCGCAGCGGCTCGGGAATGAAAATCACATTGGTCTGATGGAGGAGAGGGAGGGATTGTGTGGAAGCAATCATGAAAGACTCGATGCGGTTATGGGTTTCTTCCCGCATTAAGCCACCCGAAGATTACAATAATATGACGCGCGGACGGCCTGCTCAATTCCTCGCGCCCGTCACCCGCCGCGCCCGGTCCACCAGCGCGCACAAGCGCTCTGCTCCATCCAGAATGCGCGGGCTGGGGCGCTGCAGGATGTCCGGCGGCACAAAATACAGGTGGCCGGCTTTCACCGCCTTCATGCGTGGCCAGCGCCGCCAGTCGTCGAGCCACTCCGGCCGCGCCTCATCCATGCCGCTCGCGATGATTACCTCGGGGTCGGCCACCAGCACCGCTTCCTCGCTGACGGTCGGCGTCAGGACCGGTAGCGCGGCAAATACATTTGCCGCACCGCACAGCTTCATCACGTCGCCGATCAGGTGCGCGCCGTTGACGGTCATGAGCGGACGGTTCCAAACCTCGTAAAACGCGCTCACCGGGGCGCGCCCCGCGTATCGCGCCTGCAGCCGGGCATAGCGGCTGCGGAAATCCCGCACCGCGCGCGCCGCCTGCTCGCCGCCGCCGGCCAGCGCGGCGATGCGCTCCATGCTTGAAGCGACATCCGTTATGCGGCGCGGCTCGCTGAGATAAACGGGAAAACCGAGCTGCTTCAACTGCGCGATCTGCCCCTGGTTGTTGCCGCTCTGCCAGGCAACGATCAGGTCCGGGCGCAGCCCGATCACCGCTTCCAGGTCGGCCTGTTCATAACCGCCGATACGCGGCAATTTTTTCGCCGCGGGGGGATAATCACTGTACTGTGCCACCCCCACCACCCGGCCGCCCGCCCCCACCGCGAACAGAATCTCGGTGAGGTGCGGCGCCAGGCTCACGATGCGCTGCGCGGGGCGCGGCAAGCTCACGACCTGGCCGGCATCGTCGCTCACGCTGACGGCAAACCCCAGCGACGGCCAGCACAGCAAAAACAGCACACAGCAAACCCTAACGATCATGGCGATTCGCCGCCCCGAATCATGAAACAGCGATTCGCCATGATCGTTTCCCTCACCCCCGCCCTCTCCCAAAGGGCGCGCCCGCAAGGGGTGTCCCCGCCGGGATTGGCGGCAAGGCCGCTCAATCCGGCGAGAAGGGGGACGAGGAAACGCTTCGCGTTGTTTTACGTTAACCATGAACCGTCCCCAGCGCCAGGACCAGCAGCGCGCCCGCTTCGCTCAATTCAACCGCCGCTCCCAGCGTGTCGCCAGTCACGCCGCCCAGGCGGGCAAGAAACGCGCGGCGCAGCAGAAAACTGACGGCGAGCACGGCGAGCACGGCTTTCCAGCCCTCCGCCAGGAAGCAAAGGCCAACTGCCAGCGCCAGCAGCAAGGCCAGCGCGGTCTTGCGCGGCAGATGCCCGGCGATGGCCGTGCCCATGCCGCCGGCCCGCACGTAGGGCGTGGAGAGCAGCAAACCCAGCAGCGCCGCTCGCCCCAGCAACGGCACCAGCACCAGGGCAGGCCGGATCCCGCTCCTGAGCAATACCGCCAGGGCGGCGAACTTGAGCAGCATCACCAGCACGATGGCCGAAACGGCCGCCGGGCCGCTGCGCGGATCCTTCATGATTTCCAGCGTGCGGTCCCGGTCGCCGTGGCCGCCCACCCAGGCATCGGCGCTGTCCGCCAGACCGTCGAGGTGCAAGCCGCCGGTAAGCAAAACCCAGGTGGTCAGCAGCAAGGCGGCCTGCAGCAGCGGATCGCCGAGACTGAGGGCAAATTGCAGCATGGCCAGCAGGGCGCCGATGAACAGGCCCACCAGCGGATAAGCCAACGCCGAACGTCCCCAATCCTCGGGCGCAAGACTGGTCAAGGCCGGCGTGGGCAGGCGGGTAAGGAACTGGATCGCCAGCAGCAGGGCTTTCATCCGGAAAACCTCATTGACTCATCCGGGCCAGACATAACCCTAGGAGCCTGTGCAGCATATTGATTTTACACAGCAATCCAGTTGTTCCCCGTGGTTAACAGAAAAAATGCAGGCCCGTCAGGGTTTCAGATCGCTTCCTGCCGATACTCCAGCCTCGGCAAAGGTCGCCATCTGGCCGTGCAACGCGGCGGCCAGGCGCAGGATGGGCAGCGCCACCGCCGCACCGCTGCCTTCGCCCAGGCGCATGTCGAGGTTCACCAGGGGGCGGGCATTCAAGGCTTGCATGAGGTGGACATAGCCCGGCTCGGCCGAGGCATGGCCGAAGAACAGCCAATCCGCCGCATCGGGACGAATGCGCAACGCCAGCAGGGCGGCGCTGCTGGCGATGAAGCCGTCCACCAGCACCGGCAGGCCCGCCTGGGCGCTGGAAACATAGGCACCGCACAGGGCCGCGATCTCGAAACCGCCGACATGGCGCAGGATTTGCAGCGGCGAAGTCAGCGCGGGCTGGTGCAGGGCCAGGGCCTCGTCGATGACTTTGGCCTTGTGCGCCACCCCGGCCTGGTCCAGCCCGGTTCCCGGCCCGACCATCGCACTGGCCGAAACGCCGAGCAGGGCGCAGGCCACGGCGCTGGCGGCGCTGGTGTTGGCGATGCCCATCTCGCCGCCGATGAAGAGTTGCGCACCGTCCTTCACGGCCCGCGCGACGGCATCCCGCCCGGTTTGCAGGGCCGATGCAAGCTGGCTCTCACGCATGGCGGGTTGGTGCCTGAAATTGGCCGTACCGGCTCCCGCCTTGCTGACGATCACACCCGGCATGGCGGCGCAATCCGCCTTGCTGCCCACATCCACCACTTCAAGCGAAGCGCCCAGCTGGTGCGCCAGCACGCTGATGGCCGCGCCGCCATGGGCGAAATTGGCGATCATCTGGCCGGTGACGGCCTGGGGAAAGGCTGACACGCCTTCGTCGGCAATGCCGTGGTCGGCGGCGAACACCGTGATGCGCACCCGCTCCAGGCCGGGCTGCTGCGTGCCCTGCATGGCTGCCAGGCGCACGGCGATTGCTTCGAGGCATCCGAGCGAACCCGGCGGCTTGGTGAGCTGGCTCTCACGGTCCCACGCTGCGGCAAGCATGGCTTGGTCGATCGGTTTGGCCGGGAGGTCCAGCCATTTCGTACTCACAAGGGGCTTCCTTTCAATACCAGCGGCAATCCGGCCGCCACGAACACCACCCGGTCGCAGGTCCGTGCCAGATCCTGGTGCAGGCGCCCCGCCTCGTCGCGAAAGCGGCGCGACAGTTCGCCCAGCGGCACGATGCCGAGGCCCACCTCGTTGCTCACCAGCAGCATGCGGCCCGGCAGGGTGAGCAAGGTTTGCAGCAAAACCTCGCGCTCGCGATGAAAAAGATTTTCATCGCCCGTGGCAAGCAGGTTGTTGAGCCACAGGGTGAGGCAATCCACGATCAGGCAGCGGTCGAGTGCGGCATTGGCGCACAAAGCCGCCGCCAGGTGGATGGGTTCTTCCACCACGCGCCACGCGGCCGGACGCCGCGCCTGATGATGGGCGATGCGCTCACTCATTTCGCCGTCCCCGGCGGTGGCGGTGGCGATATAGCTCACGGCCAGGCAGGATTCCCGCGCCAGCCTTTCGGCCAGCGCGCTCTTGCCGGAACGCGCGCCGCCGAGGATCAGTTCCTTCACAAATCCACGCCTTTCTGCGCCTTGACCCCGGCGCGATAGGCGTGTTTCCGGTCGGCGATCTCGGACACCGTATCGGCCAGGTCCACCAGCGCTTGCGGCGCGCCGCGACCGGTGACGACCACGTGCTGCATGGACGGACGGGCGGCGATGGCGTCCAGCACGGCATCCTGTTCGAGGTAGCCGTAGCTCAGCAGGTAGGTGAGCTCGTCCAGCACCACCAGGCCGAACGACGGGTCGGCCAGCATGCGCTGCGCGACTTCCCAGCCGCGCCGCGCGGTGGCGATGTCCTGCTCGCGGTCCTGGGTGTCCCAGGTGAAGCCATCGCCGAGCACGTGCCATTCCACGCCGGGCTGACGCCTGAAGAAAGCCTCTTCGCCGGTATCGGTGCGGCTCTTGATGAACTGCGCCACGCCCACTTTCATGCCGTGTCCCAGGGCGCGCGCCACCATGCCGAAGGCGGAAGTGCTCTTGCCCTTGCCGTTGCCGGTGAGCACGATCAAGAGGCCGCGCTCGTCGCCAGCGCGCGCGATGTTCGCGTCGATCAGCGCTTTCTTGCGCGCCATGCGGGCCTGGTGGCGATTGTCTGGCGTGTCGCTCATGGCGGCTCCAAAAAAGGCGGGCAGTCCGCTATCTGGCGGGCTGGTAGCGTACGCCCATGAACACATTCACGCCCGGCGTGCCGTAGCCCTGCGCCAGTTCGTATTGCCTGTCGAACAGGTTGTTGACCCGCGCCTGGAGCGACCACTCCTTGTCCAGGGCGTAGCCGGCGCTGACATTGACCAGGCCGTAGCCGCCCATTTTAAGCGTGTTCCCGGCATCACTGTAGCGCTCGCCGGAAAAGACCAGTTCGCCGGCCAGCTTCCAGGCGCCCAGGTCGCGGCTGAGCTTTACGCTGCCGTGCTGCTCGGCGCGGTTGATCAGAAGTTTGCCGGTGGCGGCGTCCTCCGGCTTTTGCAGAGTGAGGTTGGCATTGAGGAGATAGGCGCCAACGGCAATCGAGCCGGAAAGGCTTACACCGCGCAGGCTGGCCTGGTTGACGTTGGCAGGCTTCCATACCCATGAATTGGGGGCGATGGGCGCCCAGGCGATCAGGTCGCTGACCTGGTTGTCGAAATACACCGCGCTGAAATGGTCAATGCCGCCGTCGTAATGAAGCGATGCTTCCTTGTTGCGGGAACGCTCCGGGCGCAGGTCTGGGTTGCCTGCGTCTGGCCAGTACAGGTCGTTGAAGTTGGGTGCCTTGAAGGCGCTACCCAGACCGGCACCAACGCGCCACCGGGGGGCAAGCTGGTAACTGTAACCGAGATAGCCGGTATCGTGGCTGCCGAACTGGGAATTGTCGTCGTTACGCAAGTTCGCCTGAAAACTGTGCTTCCCGGCATGCGCCTGGTAGCCGGCGAACCAGGACTGGATGGTGCGGGACGACACGCTATAGGCCGTGGTGCCGCTTACTTTCTGCACTACTCGCTCTACGCCCAGAAGCGCTGTGCCGGGGCCGACAGCAATATCGTTTTGCCACAGAAACTGATTCTGGTCGGTATTGAACACATCCTTGACATCGCTGTATTCGTTCGAGTGGTCGGAACCGGTGCCAAAACGCAGCAGGCTCTGCCAGCGGTCGTTGATGTGATTCTTGCTATAGACGTCGAAAGCGGACAGTGTCTGGTCGCGGTAAAAGTCCGTGGTGTAAAGCGGGGTAAAGTCCGGGGCATAGGTGATGCCGTCGTAATGGCTGCGACCCTGGCTGGCGAAGCCGTCCACACCTATCTCGTGGCCCGCCGCCAGGGTCCGGGCCAGTTTCACCGACAGATTGGTGTTGCGGTAGCCGTCCTTGTCCTGGTTCTGGTTCTGGTAGCCGGGGTTGCCGGGCGCGTAGGAAGAAATGCCGTCCGTTTCCTCGTGGCCCACCTGAAAGTTGAAGCGGTTATCTCCGAATTCGCCGCCATAACCTGCGCTCAGGGTTTGGGTGTTGAAATTGCCAACGCCGGCGGAGAAATTCGCCGCCGGGGCGCCCTTGCCGCTGCGGGTGAAAATCTGGATCACCCCGCCGATGGCATCCGAGCCATACAAATGGCTGGCCGGGCCGCGCAGGATCTCGATGCGCTCGATCTGGTCGAGGGGAATGTTTTCCAGGGCCGTGGCCCCGGTGGTGGCGGAGCCGATGCGCATGCCATCGACCAGCACCAGGGTATGGCCGGCGTTGGCGCCGCGCAGGTAGATGGAGGTGGCAGCGCCAGGGCCGCCATTGCTGGAAATCTCCACGCCGGGTTGGGTTTGCAGCAGTTCCGCCAGGGTGGACTGGCCCGCGGCGCGGATGTCCTCGGCGGAAATGACCGACATGTCCGCCACCATGTTCTGGATCGGCTGGGGCGTGCGGGTGGCGGTAACCACGATATCGTTGAGCGGGTATACCGGCAGTTGATCGGCGCCGGCGCCGTTGACCAGGGCCAGGGACACCAGGCCCAGTTTGATGTTTCGCTTCATTTCAGGTTTTCCATGATTCCGGCCAGCGTCCCCGCAGGCCGTGAGTTTGAACAATGGAAACACCCCGGAATGGCACAAGGCCATGCTGGCTGACCGTCACCCCGCGGCATTCCCACTTCCTGCCTCAGGCCGGTCTCCGGGCTCGCAAGTCTTGACGTATCGCCTTCCCATGTTTGCACACAGTGGCTGGTTGATACGCCCGCACTCGCTTACCGTTGCGGGGGCAGCATCGGCTTGGTCCGCCCGAAGGCAGACGCACCGATTTCCCGTTTAACTCCTGCGCCGGATGGCGAAAGGATGCACCTGAAGCACGGGGAGAATTTTAGCACACCTCGCGTCCCTCACCGCCCCGGCAAAGTCAGCGATGCCTGTCCCCCGGCCCGCAACACGTTCTCTCCCGGCGCAAACAATACCTCCAGCGCATACAGCGGCGTGCCGTCCTTGTCGCGCGCGGCGGGTTCCAGGCCCAGCAGGGTGATTTTGCCGCGGAAGTTCAATTGGCCGACGGCGACATTCACTTCCTCGCCAACTTTCAGATTGTTCAGTTGCGTTTCGCTCACCTGGGCGTGGGCGATCATTTCCCCGGCTTTGGCCACCACCAGCAGGGCCTGCGGCTGCAGGCCCGCCGCCACGGCCTGCCCCGGTTCGGCCAGACGGGCCACCACCAGGGCATCAAAGGGCGCACGCAACACGCTGTCGGCGCGATTCCTGGTTTCCTGCTTATAGCGCGCCCGGGCTTCTCCTAACCGGCCCGAAGCCGTGGTCTGGCGCAATCTGGCCAGATCCAGCTCCGAGGTGGAAATCACGCCGCGGTCGTACAGTTCCTGCACGCGCTTGAGGTCGCGCTGCGCCTCGGCCGCTTCGTCCCGCTGCCGCGCCACGGCGGCGGCGGCCTCCTCGGCGCGCGCGGCATAAATGTGGTCATCCAGTTGCAGCAGCACCTGGCCCTTCCTGACATGCCCACCCGGCGCCACGTTCACCGCTTGCACCACGCCAGAGACCGGGGTCGAGAGTTCCACCCGCTGCGACCATTGCAATATGGCGGGCACTTCCGCCGCCTGGGCCGTTGCGGCGGCGAGCGAAGTTGCTATCAAAAACCATCGTTTCATTTCGTTTGCCCCTTGTTTTCACTGGCAATATTTTTCCCGGCGGCCTTTTCCAGAGGCTGGCCCAACAGCGCTTCCAGCCTGGCGAAAGCCAGGGCAAGCCGGTATTCGGTCTGGCGTTCGCGCAGCCTGGCAGCCATGGTCGCCGCCATGGAATCGCCGAGATTGGTTTTCAGCTCCACCTCATACTGGCCACGCGCGCGCTCCAGCGCCAGATCGCGGTAGTCGCTGTTCTTCTTCGCGGCGGTGCGCACGGTGTGCTGCAGTTCGCCGATTTCGAGCCAGGTTTCCAGCAGCGCCTGCTCCAGTTCGAGGCCCAGTTTTTCGCTTTCCGCCTGCAAGTGCTGGAACTGCGCCTGCTCCCTCGCCATCTGCGCGTTCACCCGGTTCCCCGTGTATAACGGCCAGGTCAACACCACGCCGCCTCTCATGTTGTCTCGCGTGGTCGATTCGCGGCTGTAGTCGGCGGCTTCCAGTTCGAGGTCGAGCGCCGGCGATTTCTCGGCGCGCACCGCCGCGATGCGTTGCGCTGCCGCAGCCAGTTGGGCTCGCAGGGCGGCGAGGCGCGGGTTGGAGGCATGCAGCAGCGGCAGCAGTTGTTCATATTCCGGCAAGGTGCGGTCGTTGCCGGCCAGCTCGGGGTCAACCAGGTCGGCGGACAGCCGGCCGGGGCGGTTCATGGCGTTGGCCAGTTGCGCCCGGGCCAGGCGCTGGCGCGCCTGGGCGGCATTGCGCTTGACCAGCCACTCCTGGTAGGTGGACTCCAGTTCGGCCACATCGGCGGCGGCGACTTGCCCCACGGCAAAGCGGTCGCGGGCATTGTCGAAATTGACGTAGGCGACGGCCATGTATTCGTTGTCGCTGGCATACTGCATGTCCGCCTGCAATACCGCGAAGAAGCGTGCCATGATGTCAAGGCGCCGCTGCGCGCGAACATCCAGCAAACTGGCCGCGCGCGCTTCCAGCTGAGAATCCGCGGCCTGGGTGGCGTATGCGGTGCGGCCGAAATCATAAAGGGATTTGCGCGCGTTGAGCTTGAGGGTATTGTCGCTCACGCTATCCGGCCCGATGGTCGGCTTTGCCTGACGCAGGCCGGCTTCGAGATTGAGGCTCCAGTCGCCGCGCGCGGCGGCAAGGTCGCGGTCGGCCGCCGCCATGGCCTGATCCGCGACGGCCAGCGCGAGGTCGGGGTGGGTATCCATCGCTGCTGCCAGTGCCTGATCGAGGGTCAAGGCTCCTTCTGTCGCGGCACGCGGAGACAGGCTGGCGAGCGACAGCAACAAGGCCAGCGCCAGCGATTTCATTGTCCGGCCTGTTGTTGCCGGTATTTCGCGAAAGGCAGGGTTTTATATGCGCCTTCCACGACGTAGCGGCCCAGCGCCATGAATTCCTTGGCATCTTTGGCCGCGCCGGTGAAGCGCGTGAGCGGCTGTCCGGAAAGATCGTAAAAGACGAATGTCGGCGTGGCGCGCACGCGCTGCTCGAGCGCGAATTTCTTTTCCGTGGTTTCCTTGCCGGAGAAGTCCGTCAAGGCATTGGCGCCTTCGGTATCGACGCTGAAGATCAGGAAATGCTTGCGGTAATAGTCCTGCACTTCGGACTGGTTGAGAATGGTCTGCTTCATGCGGTGGCAGAAGGGGCACTCTTCCATCTCGAACATCAGCAGGATGCCCTGCTTGCCTCCCTTTTTCGCCGTGTCCAGCTCGGCCTTGAAATCGCCCAGATGCTGGTCGAAGAAATATTGCTGCACGTCGCGCGATTCAGCCTGCACGGCGAACGCCCCCAGACACAGTATCAGACCCAACAGGAACCTTGCCATGCCGCTCTCCTATTTCTTGACGTTGATGTAGTTTTCGATTGCCTTGCGCGTGATGGCGCCGACGTTATAAGCCACCATCTTGCCCTGCGGGTTGAACAGGTAGGTCGTCGGCAAGCCGTTCACCGCGCCCACCTGGGCGGCCGATTCGTAAGTGCCGAGAATGATCGGGTAGGTAATGAACATCTGGTCGGCGAAGTCCTTCACCTGCTGCGGATTGCGGTAATCCAGCGCCACGCCCAGCACCACCAGGTCCTTGTCCTTGTGCTTGTCGTGCAGCGCGATCAGGTCGGGAATTTCTTCCAGGCAAGGGGGGCACCAGGTCGCCCAGAAGTTCACCAGCACCCACTTGCCTTTGTAGCCGGCCAGGGTGTGTTTCTTCCCTTGCGTATCCTGGAACGAAAACCCGGCCGCGGACACCGCCGCGGACAGGCACAGCAACGTACACGCCAGAATCAGGCGCAGGGACAGCTTGTTCATCATGTCAGTCATGGGATTTCCCGCTTTCAGGTTTTTCGCCGCCGTGCGCATCGGCGGCATGGGTAAGATACAGCGCCAGGCCAATCAGGGCCAGGCTGGCGCCGAGATAGAGCAGGTCCAGCGTGGTGTTCATCTCCATCTTGAGCGCATTCTCGAACAGGGTGACGATCAGGATCATCAGGATCACCTTGGCAAGACGAGCTTTCAGGTCATCCAGGCTTTCGATCACCAGGATCTTGCTCGAGGTCTTGCTGCCACGGGCCTCATCGATGTCGCTGATGAACAGTTCATACATGCCGAGGGAAAAAATCAGCATCACCGTGGCCAGCAGGTAGCCGTCCACCACCTCGACGATATGGGTGATGGTTTCGTCGTGCAGCACCTTGCGCGCATTGGCGGCCAGGCCCGGATCGGCGTAGTGAGAAATGTGCGCGATGAGATAGACCACGTCCACCGTGGCCATGTAGAAAATCGCAAAGCCGGCCGCCATGCTGGCGATCACCGCAAACAGCACCACGAAGCGACTACGCCACAGCGCGCCTTCAAACAGCCTTTCAATCAGATTCATCATATATCGCTTCACCGGCAGAAATTCGAGACAAGGTACAGGAAGCGGAACCGCAAGTGCTCATTTTACGCTGCTCAGGGCTCGTAAATGTTTTACAAACCGGGTAATAGTTTCTAGAATCAATGCCGATAATACAAAAAACAGCAGGCTGGGAAATACGCCATCATGACCATCAAACTCTCCATACCCGCGCCAGAACAGAATTTAACCGTAGAAACGCGCCCCGAGCAAGTCGCCGAATGGCTCGACACGCTGCCGCACGCCAACCTGAACGAAGCTGCGCGCGCCATTCTGGACACGCTGAGCGCGATGAACCGCAGCAAGGTCGCGGAGGACACCCGCCTCAAGTTGCTCGAACTTTACCGCGCCAGCATCACCCGCCTGATGCCGTCACTGGAACAGCAATTTTCCGGCCAACCCCTGCCGCTGCCGGAGAAAAGCCGGCTCATCGCCGCCCAGGCACGCCAGTTGCAAATCGAACTGGCCTACGGCTACAAGATCATCCTGCTCGACCATGCTGGCAAACGCCTCAGCTTCGGCAGCAACAGGCAGTTGCCGCTGACAGTGGAACGCGCCATTTCCAGTCTCGGGCGCATGCTGGTGGTGTGCTACCAGACCTATGCCCCCACGCCGGCCGGCGTGTGGGCGGAAATGCATGCCCTGTTCATGTACGCCGTGGAACAGGGCATCCAGGACGATCCGGTGCCCAGCCTGGGACAGCAAAGCAGCGTCAACCTGGCCTACAAGCAGGCCCTGCTGCTGGCCCTGCTCGATCCCTATCGCCTGATGCAGGGCGAGGTCAACAAGGTGCTGGACTACCTCTCCAGCTTCGGCGGCCAGGCCCATCTGCAACCGCTGATGCAGACCACCAGCCCTTCCGGTTTCTTTCTCGTGCGCCTCGACAGCGACAAACCGCCGCGCGCCCTGGCCCATGACGCCACCGTCACCGACACGCGCACCGACATCCTGCTCAACACCATCGAACTGGCGCGCCTGCTGCACCAGCAGATTCAGCGCCTGGAGGCCGGCGCCGATCCGCTATCGCTGCTGCTGCCGGCCAGCGCCAAAGAGCCCGATTTCCTGAACCTGCTCAAGCGCATGCTCAAGCACTGGGGCATCGCCCCCAAACGGCTTTTCAGCCGCATGCCAAACAGCGCCCGCATGGACATCTGCGCCAACATCAACGCCATCCACCACTGCCTCAGCGGCGAAAGCGCGGCGGGGGCGGACGACCAGGAAATATCAGGAGAGGACACCGAAATCACCCTGGACCTGGCGGATTCCCCCCTCGATAAAACCAGCCATCAGACCTATATATCGAGAAACTGGCTGATCATCAACGAAAGTGCCGGCGGCCTGGGCCTCGTCAAGGATCCCCGGGCCAATGCCCAGGTAAGGGTCGGGGATGTCATCGGCCTGCGCCCGGAAGGCGGCGAAGCCTGGAACATCGGCGTGGTGCGCTGGGTGAGCAGCGAGGACCCCGGCCACCTGCAGCTCGGTGCCCAGATGCTCGCCCCGAGCGCCACGCCCGTGCAGATCCGGCCGGTGATTTCCCGTATCGGCACCCCTTTCCAGGCGGCGCTGCTGCTGCCGGAGATCCCCGCGCTCAAGCAGCCCGCCACCCTGCTGGCGCGGCATGGCAGCTACCTGCCGCAGCGCGAATTCATGCTCGAAGGCCCGGGACGACCGCAAAACGTGCGTGCCGTCCGATTGCTGGAACAGTCCATCGCCTTCGACCTGTTCGAATTCACCCAGCTTCAGGTATAACCCCGGCGGCGCTTCGCGCGCATGGACCATGCCATGGGCGTGGCGCGAGCGCGCAAATCTGCTCGCAAACCGCCTCGCCATCATCCCGCGTCCTGATGGATTATCCTAGGAGCCTGTCGGACTTGAAGGAAATCGGCTGCAAATCCGCCTGGGCGCACCAATCTTCCAACGACCCGGACAGCGCTTCGTCGATGCGACCGGACGCCATTTGCGCCAGCGCCAGCAAGGACCGGTCATCGCTCTCCGGAGCGCTGCTTTCAGGCCGGAACACGAACAGGCGGAACACCTCCGCCAGCGTTATCGCCGAAGCATTGCGCGCCAGCATCCATCCTTGCCGCGCAGTCCGTTCCACCAGCTTTGCGGCGCGCAACCGCTCCAGGATGTCTTCAAGCTCCCCCAGCGCCAGGCCCGTTTCCTGCCGCAGCAGCGGCAGGTTCAAAGCTGCGCCGCGCTGCTGGGCGCGACGCAGCACGCGCAGCACGCGCAACGCGTCGAAGTAGCTCTGCCCCACCGTGCGCTCGATACGCCATGCGCCACCGCGCCAGTAAGACAGGGAAGCGGCCACTACCGCCCCGGCCACGACCACCAGCCAGGACAGATAAACCCAGATCAGGAATACCGGCATGCTGGCGAACGCGCCATACACCAGGGTATAACTGGAAAAATGCAGGATGTAGGCGGTAAAGCCCTTGCTCATCAGGGCCAGCCCCAGGCCGGCCACCAGTCCGCCCGCCAGCGCGTGGCTGAGCGGCACATAGCGGTTGGGCACCATCAGATAGAGCAGGGCAAACGCCACGGTGGTAATCATGACCGGCACGATTTTCAGCACCGCCACGCCGAGCGCAGGAATGAACGCCACATAGCCCAGGGAATAGCTCACCAGGTACGAAGTCAGCGACAGGCTCGCGCCAATCAACAGCGGCCCCAGCGTCAGCACTGCCCAATATGTGAGAAAGCGCTGCAGCAGGGGGCGCTGCACGCGTACCCGCCAGATCAGGTTGAAGGCATGCTCGATGGTCAGCATCATCATCAGGGCCGTCACCGCCAGCGCGGCAATGCCGGCGGCAGTGAGGCGCGCGGCCTTTTCCGAGAACTGCTGCATGTACACGGTGATGATCTTGCCCGCCGCCTCCGGCATCATGTTGGTGAGCAGGAATATCTTGAGCTGCGTCATCAGCCCGGAAAACGCAGGAAACGCTGCGATCACGGTCAAGGCGATGACGATCAGCGGCACCAGGGACAACAGCGTGGTGTAGGTCAGGCTGGCGGCGATCTGGACGCAGCGGTCCTCGTCGAAACGCCGCGCCAGGAAACGCACAAAGCCGAGCAGTTCAGAGAGGAAGGAGGACATGGAAATGAATGACATGAGGTCAGGCTATAATAGGCAAATTCAGTCCCCTTGAGAATGACGATGAGCGAAATACTGGTTCTCTACTACAGCCTGCACGGCGCAGTGAAGGAAATGGCGCAACTGGTCGCGCGTGGCGTGGAACAGGTTCCTGGCGCAATGGCGCGCATTCGCACCGTGCCAAGGGTATCCACGGTATGTGAAGCGGTGGAAGACAGCGTCCCCGATTCCGGCGCGCCATATGTCGAGCTGAAGGATCTGGAAGAATGTGCCGGCCTGGCGCTGGGCAGCCCCACCCGCTTCGGCAACATGGCCGCGCCAATGAAATATTTCTGGGACGGCACCACGCCGCTGTGGCTGAAAGGCGCCCTGAGCGGCAAGCCAGCCGCGCTGTTCACCTCCACCGCCAGCATGCACGGCGGCCAGGAAACCACCCTGGTTTCCATGATGCTGCCGCTGCTGCACCACGGCATGCTGATCGCTGGCCTGCCCTATTCCAATCCGGAACTTGCGAGCACCAGCGCGGGCGGCACGCCATATGGCGCGAGCCATGTCGCCGGCACGGACGGCAACAGGCCCTTTACCGAGGAAGAGCGCAAACTGTGCATCGCCCTCGGCAAGCGCGTGGCGGAAGCCTCTTTGAAGCTGGCGCGATGAGCGATATGCCATGAGCAGCCATGAGGAAATCCTTGCCGCGCGCCGCCTGCTGCGCGCCCGGCACACTGCCGCCCTCGCCACCCTGTCGCTCAGGCTGGCGGGTCATCCTTTCGCCAGCAGCGTGGATTATTTTACCGATCACGCCGGGCGGCCCGTTTTCCTCATCAGCGGACTGGCGGAGCACAGCAGGAACATCGCCGCCGACCCGCGCATCAGCCTGCTGGTGCAAGGCGCATCGAGTGACGTGCAGGCCAGCCCGCGACTGACCGTGACAGGCAAGGCATCGGGCATCAGCGCCGCAGAAGCGGCGCGGCTGAAAACACGCTACCTGCGCTACTTCCCCGCAGCCGCGCAATACTTCGCGCTGGATTTTTTCTTTTGCCGCCTTGAACCCTCCCACCTGCGTTACGTGGGCGGCTTCGGCGTTGCGCGCTGGATTGCACCGGGCGATTTCCTGGCCGGGGAAAGCGGCTGGACGGCAACGGAAAACACCCTGACCGGGCGATTCCCCTCCCTGGCCGGACTGGACTGCGACGGCTTCGACCTGCGCGAGGGCGACCTGCCCGAACGCCGCGATTTTCCTGCTCCCCTTGCTCCCGACCAGGCGGAAAGCATCCTCTGCACCATGATCGGAAACCCTCCTGCATGAACCTGGAAACCTCAGTTGACCGCTTACCATATGGAATAAGCATTCCGCGTCGTTGCGCCTTGCCCTGCACCCAAAACGGGGTAGGCAGGGATGGGCGGCTTTTTGCCCACCTCGCAAAAAACCGCACACTCCAGCCCGTCCAACCGAGGTTTCTAGGATGAAAAACCTGCTGCATTACTGCGCCATCATCAGCCTGATCGCCCTGATCATTCTCTGCCTGGCATGGGAAGGCTGGCTCGCCCCCGTCCGACCGGGCGGGTCGCTGCTGGTGGTCAAGGCCGTGCCCCTGTTGCTGCCCCTGTTCGGCATCCTGCGCGGCAAGGTTTACACCTACCAGTGGTCGTCCATGCTGATCCTGCTGTACCTCAGCGAAGGCGCGGTGCGCGCCTGGTCAGACCACGGCCTGGGCGCCGCACTGGCTTCTGTCGAAGCCGCGCTCAGCGTGGTCTTCTACCTCAGCGCGGTATTCTATGTGCGAGCCAGCGCGCGTCACTAAGCTGCTCAGGCTCCACGGCCGCGTGCAGGGCGTTTTCTACCGCGAGTCCATGTGCCGCAAGGCGGCGGAACTCGGCGTCACCGGCTGGGTGCGCAACCGCCGCGACGGTACCGTGGAAGCCATGGTGCAGGGCGACGACGAAGCCGTGCGGCGCATGCTGGAATGGGCGCGCCGGGGACCGGAGATGGCACGGGTCACCAGCATGACGGTTGAACAAGGCAGCGGCAGTTACACCATGTTCGAGCGGCGCGATACCTGCTGAGCCCCATGCTCATTTTTATGCCCTTTGCATTGCACTCCCGGGGGGACTATCATATCCGTCTTTTAACCCGGACGGGGGCGCCATGTTTGATTTCAAGGGATTGATCCATGCCTTGCTGCGCAAGAAAAACGGCGATCCCGTCGGCGACCTGAAATCCGCCACCATCTGGGTACAGGAGCTCCCGAAAAGCGACATCGCCCAGGCGCAACAAGAGATCGTCAAGGCGCTGGCCAGCCTCAATGCCAACCCCGCCACCAGCCTCAAGGAACGCATCCGCGTACTGCGCTACCTGGACGAGAAGGCGCTCCCCCTGCAGGAAACGCTGTGTAGCGAATATCTTGCCGCCATCGACGAGCCCTCCTCGCCGGCGCACCGGCACCTGCCCACGATTCTCCAGTTCTGGGAAGAAATGGCGAACGGCTACCGCCTGTGTCTCCGCGTTTTTGCCAAGATGGGCGGCAATGCGGGAATCCACAAGCAGATCCCGCTCCTGACCGCCAAGGCGCTGCACTTTTATGCCATGCAGGCAAAATGGAGCCACTTGCGCTACCTCCCTGTCGAACCCGGCATCTGGCGCCAGCTGCACCGTCTGTACCTGTTCGCCGAGCAGGAAAAGATCGAGCGCGCCCCGCTGCAGCTTTATGCGCAACAGGACGACACCACCTGCATGGCCGAATACCTGCGGGCGATGATGCTGCACCTGGCCAATCCGGCCAGCCTGCTTCCGGCGCAGATTGAAATGGTGGATTTCTGGCTCGACACGTGGGCCAGAAGTCTGGTGATCGAGAGCGCCTTCCGCCCCCACCGCCAGCTTTACGCCGTCAACCTTGGCGACACGAAGCCCGCGCACAAGTTGCGGCGCAACATGCTGGGGGAGAAATATCGCTACTGGGGCGTAGGAATGCTGTTGATCACCATCGCCAAGGTTGTCGAGCGCCTGAAACAGGGGGAGTCGCCTGCGAGCCTGAAGCTGAGCGAAGATTGTCGTCTGCCGGACTGCTTCGACCTGATCGATGAAATCGCCCGGCGCTGGGGCGGACAGGGCGGCGCCCGCAAGCATGAAAGAACGGCGGCGGAAAAAACACTGCTGGCGGTGCAAGGATTCGAGAATATCGTTGCCCAGATGAAGGGGCAACATCGCGCCAGCGTGAGCGCGACCTGCCGCGCCCAGGACAACGCCCTGGATGGGCAGACCGTCATTCCCCCGAGCGGGGAGACGGAGCTGTTCGAAGAAGTCCGGCGATGGCAAGTGGAAAACGAGTCGCTGAGCGGCTATGGCATCACCTTCAGCCGCAATGGCGCCGCCCCGCTCAGGATCGGCGCCCTGATCGGCCTCAAGGAAAGCTCCGCTCCCGCTCTCGCCATCGGCATCGTGCGCCGCATCAGCAACGAACCGCCGCGCCGGGTGCGCGCGGGCGTCCAGACCCTGAGCCAGACCCCGCTGCTGGTGGCACTGCATCCCCTGCCGAACGAAAAAGGCAGGCCCGCCAGCGCCATTTACCTGCCAGAACTACCCAAGCTGCAACTGGGGCGCAGCCTGCTGCTTCCCAGCGAGACCTATGCCCAAGGCAAGCTGGTGCAACTCAGGGCACAAGGAAAAGCCTATACCATCCGCCTCCACAGCGAGGTGGAACGCGGCGGCGATTATGTCAGGAGCGGCTTTGACGTCGTGGCAAAGCACTGACAAAAATACAACCGGGCGGGTATGCTTCCAACAGGACGCCTACCAGTGCAGCGCCCTGAGCTGCGAGGTTTTTTTCTGCTGGTGCGCCTGCATTTTTTCGACCACATTATCCAGCACCGCAATGGCGTCGAGGACGAAAGGCCCCTTGTTGAGCATGACGCACTCCGCCCGTTCCGCCATGGCGGCATCGGTCATCTCGGCGCGCGAGGGGAAGTTCTGCTTCACCAGCCCCTCCAGCACCTGCGTCGCCCAGATCACCGGCACATGGGCAGCCTCGCATAGCCACAGGATTTCTTCCTGGATTTCCGCCATGCGCGCATAGCCGATCTCCACCGCCAGATCGCCGCGTGCAATCATCACGCCAAAAGGGTGCCAGCCCGCCCCGCGAACGATGATCTCGGGCAGGTTGCGCAGCCCCCTGCGGGTCTCGATCTTGGCCACGATGCCGATCTTGCCGGCGCCGCGCACAGCCAGTTCGGCGATGAGCCGTTCCATGTCCTCGGCCGACTGCACGAAGGAATAGCCCACCATGTCGGCATGGGCCGCGACAAAATCGAGATCGCGCAGATCTTTTTCGGTCAGCGCAGGCAAATCCAGTTCGCTGTCGGGGAAATTCAGGCCTTTCTCCGGGTGCAGCTTTTCCCCTTCCACTCGGGCTTGGGTGATGCGCAGCAAAGCACCCTCGCCATTAAGCGCATCCACCACCGCGCCGATGCGCCCGTCGTCGATCCACACGCGATGACCGGGCTTCAGATAGCGGAACACTTCCGGCTGGATGCAGGAAATATGCGCGGGAATCAGGATATTGCCGTCCTCGTCCACCCCCGGCGGTTCGCCCGGAACAGGTGCGCGCGTCAACTGCAGGGCATCGCCCAGGTGCAGGATGATGGGTTGCGCCTGTGCCACAATGTCTCCAAGCACGGTCTCATGCCCCGAGGAGCCGCGTTTGGGATGGCCAAGCTTCAGCTTGATGCCCGGACGGAGATAGGCGCCATCGTCGCAACTGGCCATGACTTCATTGCAGGATATGCGGTGCCGCACGACCATCTCGCGCTGCCTGTTCCGGGCATCGGAAAAACGGATCGTGTCGCCTGTCCGCAGCACTTCCTGCCATTCCGCATTCACCGCCAGACGGGCCGAGGTGCGCTGCCCCAGCCCGTCGCGTTCGGCGGGGCGCCCCGGCTTGCCGCTGCCGTCGAGAATCACGCTTGCCGCCTGCACCAGGTTGCCGTGCAAATCGCGCTTGGGCTTGAGATGGATAACGGGGCTGCCGGGGGTGACCGGACCGGTTCTCAGCTTGGGGCCCGCGAGATCCATCAGGATTTTGCATGACCGGCCCGTTTCCTGTTCGGCCTGGCGCACGAATTCGACCATGCGTTGCCAGGAGCCCGCATCGTCGTGAGCGCAATTGATGCGCGCGCAATCCATGCCGCGCAGCACGAGTTCGCGCACGAACAAGTAGTCGTCAGCTGCTTCGCCGGGGAAAGTCACCATGATACGCGCCCAGCGGTGGGCCGGCTGTGGGCCGAATAGCTGGTTGGTATGGCGTTTGAGAAAAGTCTCCGCACCTGCCATGGCGGCACTCGCGCGCGTCAGCTTTTCCGGAGAAATGGATTTTCCGGAGATGATTTTCAGTATGTGAATAATCGCGTCCAGGGACGCGAGAACATGGGCTTCACTGCGCCCGAGCGAGGACAGGCCGAGATTGGCGAGGCGGTTTTGCAGATGCCGCAGATCATGGCGGCGCAGGCCAAGGTAGGCGGCGAGATTGGAAGCGCTGGAAAGGAAATCGCGCCGCCTGACCTGCGGGCGCCACAGGTCCATGCATTGCTTCTGCGCTTGCCTGACGACCCTGCGCAGGGACTGCACCTCGCGCAGGAGTTGCACCGTTTCGTCGGGTGTTGCAAAGTGGTTTTTCGCATTCATGGTTTTCCGGCTTTATAGCCTGTCATGGTTACAACCTGATGACAGCCATTCACTTGCCGCGAAACCCGGCGAGGACGCCGATGCGCTTGCAACTGCCGTGTCACACCTGCGGATGCGCGCGCTCCAGCTTGCTGTGCAACTTGTTGAGCGCATGCAGGTAGGACTTGGCCGAGGCGATCACGATGTCGGTGTCGGAACCCTGGCCGTTGACGATGCGCCCGCCCTTGGACAGGCGCACGGTAACCTCTCCCTGCGCATCGGTGCCGCTGGTGATGTTGTTGACCGAATACAGCTGCAGCTCGGCGCCGCTCCTGACGATCGAGTCGATCGCCTTGAACGCCGCGTCCACCGGCCCCCCGCCGTCCGCCTCCGCCTGCTTTTCCGCGCCGTTCACCGCCACCACCACGATGGCGTGGGGCGTTTCGCCGGTTTCCGAACACACCTTCAGGGACACCAGCCGGAACTGCTCCTGTTCCAGCGCGGCGGCTTCGTCGCTCACCAGCGCCTGCAGATCCTCGTCGAAAATCTCGTGCTTCTTGTCCGCCAGTTCCTTGAAGCGGGCGAAGGCGCCGTTGAGCGCGTCTTCCGAGGGCAGCTCGATGCCCAGTTCGGCGAGGCGCGTCTTGAAGGCGTTGCGGCCGGAGTGCTTGCCCATGACCATCTTGTTGGCGCTCCAGCCGACGTCCTCGGCGCGCATGATTTCGTAGGTTTCGCGGTGCTTGAGCACGCCATCCTGGTGAATGCCGGATTCATGCGCAAAGGCATTGGCGCCGACGATGGCCTTGTTGGGCTGTACCGCGAAACCGGTGATGCTGGCCACCAGGCGACTGGCCGGCACGATCTGGGTGGTGTCGATCTGGGTGTCGCAGCCGAACACGTCCTGGCGCGTGCGCACCGCCATCACCACCTCTTCCAGCGAAGCGTTGCCCGCCCGCTCGCCCAGGCCATTGATGGTGCATTCCACCTGGCGCGCGCCGTTGAGTACCGCGGACAGGGAGTTGGCTACCGCCAGGCCGAGGTCGTTATGGCAATGCACCGAGAACACCGCCTTGTCGGCATTGGGAATGCGCTCGCGCAAGGTGGCGATCAGATGGCCGAACTGTTGCGGCAGGTTATAGCCCACGGTGTCGGGGATATTGAGCGTGCTGGCGCCGGCGTCGATCACCGCTTCCAGGATGCGGCACAGGAAATCGGGATCGGAACGGCCGGCGTCCTCGGGCGAAAACTCGACGTTGTCGGTCCACTTGCGCGCCCATTTCACCGCCTTGACCGCCTGTTCGAGGACCTGGTCGGGGCTCATGCGCAGCTTCTTTTCCATGTGAATCGGCGAAGTGGCGATGAAGGTGTGGATACGGCTGGAGCTGGCGCCTTTCAGTGCCTCGCCGGCGCGATCGATGTCGCGTTCCAGCGCGCGCGCGAGTCCGCACACCGTGCTGTCCCTGACGGCATCGGCCACCGCTTTCACCGATTCGAAGTCGCCATTGGACGCAGCCGGGAAACCGGCCTCGATGACATCCACGCGCATGCGCTCCAGTTGCCTGGCAATGCGCAGCTTTTCTTCCCGCGTCATGGAAGCGCCCGGGCTCTGCTCGCCATCGCGCAAAGTGGTGTCGAAAATGATCAATTTGTCTTTCATGACGGACTCCAAACAGGGAACATTAAGGCCAGGGCCGGAAGCGGCGAGGCTGCAGCCCTGAATGATAAAACTTTCGTGAACGGGAAAGAAAGAAATTGGTGTGTGAAACGCGGCAACCGGCGAATCAATCACTCGTCGTAAGCACGCAATCCGGCAACATCCCTGATGAGCACATCCTTGCCTTTCACCTCGATCAAGCCGCCATCGGACAAATTGTGCAGAATGCGGGAAAAGGTTTCCGGCGTGATGTTGAGGTTGGAAGCGATCACGTTCTTGTTGGCCGGCAGATTGACATGAAGATCCTGCCCCTGGTTGACTTCCTCGAAGTCTTGCAGCAGGTAGCCGATCACCCGTTGCGCCGAAGAGCGCAGGGAGAATGACTCCACGTAATGGATCAGGCGGTGCAGGCGGATGGAAAGCCCCGCCAGCATTTTGCGGCAGAATGCCGGATCATTTTCGATCCCGCCAAAAACCACGCTCTTGTTGATATGCAAGGTCAAGGAATCGGTCAGCGCTTGCGCATACACGGGATAAGTCTTGCCCATGAACATCACCGCCTCGCCGAAGCTCTGGCCCGGACCGAACAGCTCTACCACTTTCTCGATGCCCTGCGGCGAAGTCAGGGCCAGTTTGACCTGACCATGAATCACCACATAAAAACCAGTGGAAGGGTCGCCACGCCGGAACAGCACATCGCCGCGCGCAAGGTGCAGTTCGCGCGTACCCGCGGCAATGCATTCGATTTCTTCATGCGACATTTCCCGGAACAGGGGAATGTTTGCCAGGATGGCAGGTATTTTTACGGGGTTGGCCAAAGCGGTTCCTCTCATCCGTGAAGCGAATCATGCGGATTATAGGGTCAAGCGCCTCGAATGGAGAAGTGCTGAAACAGGGGCTGTAGCGCATCACGCACCTCAGCCCAGGGGAAATCCCGGCCAGACGCCATGTTCAGGCCGGAATCCGCGCAGCCCTGGGCGCGAAATTCCTGCAATATATAGCGCCGCACGCCCAGCGCGGCGAGCTCCCGGGCCAGCATGGCTACCTGTCTGGCATCCAGCAATGCGGGGTGCACGGTAGTGCGGATTTCATGCTCGACACCACTGTCGAGCAAGTGCATCAGGCTCTCCCGCGCCCGCTCGCCGCTACCCGGCACACCGGTGATGCGGTCATAATCGGCAAAGGGCGCCTTGATGTCCATGCCCACCCAGTCGAGCTCGGGGAGAACTTCCGCCAGCCGGGCCGGGTAAGGTCCGGCGGTGTGGAGGCCGATCTTGAAGCCGAGCTCCCGCGCCGCGCGACAGGACGGCACCAGTCCGGCTTGCAAGGTGGGCTCGCCGCCGCTGAACACCACGGCGTCGAGCAGTCCCTGGCGCTTTTTCAGGAACGCCATGACTTCTTCCCAGCCTTGCGTCGCCTCGCCGCCGCGGGGGATGAGGTGCGGGTTGTGGCAATATCCGCACTGCCAGGGGCAACCCTGGCAAAACACCACCGCCGCGAGCAGGCCGGGAAAGTCCGTGGTGGTGAGGGGCGTCAGCCCCCCGACCTGCAGGAGGACTGCTGGCTCAGGCTGCAAGCTTGGCGCGCGATTCGCAGAAATACTGGCGCTCGTAAAACTCACCTTTTTTGCCCAGGTTAAAAGAAGCCATCGGGCGATGATAGCCCATCACGCGCGTCCAGACCTCGCAGGGCTGGCGCTCCTCGTCCTTGAGAACGATTTCGGGTTGCAGGTTGGTTTGCTGGGACAGGTCGGTCATGTTTTTCTCCTTTAAGCTGCTTGTTTGCGTTTTCTGGCGATGATGTCCTCGTCGCACTTCGGACAGAACTTGTGCTCCCCGTCCAGATAACCGTGCACCGGACAAATCGAGAAGGTCGGCGTAATCGTGATATAGGGCAGGCGGAAGCGCTCCAGCGAACGCTTGACCAGATTCTTGCACGCTTCCGCGCTGGAAATGCGCTCGGTCATGTAGAGGTGCAGCACGGTGCCGCCGGTATATTTCTTCTGCAGGTCGTCCTGCCGCTCCAGCGCCTCGAACGGGTCGTCGGTGAAGCCCACCGGCAATTGCGAGGAGTTGGTGTAATAGGGCATTTCCCGCGTACCCGCCTGCAGGATGTCCGGGAAGCGCTTCCGGTCCTCCTTGGCGAAGCGGTAAGTGGTGCCTTCCGCCGGGGTGGCCTCGAGGTTGTACATGTGGCCGGTTTCGTCCTGGAAAGCCAGCATCCGGGCGCGCACGTGGTCGAGCAGGCGCAGCGCGAAGGCGTGGCCATATTCGCTGGTGATGTCGTGCTCGTCATCGGTGAAATTACGGATCATCTCGTTGATGCCGTTCACGCCCAGCGTGGAAAAATGATTGCGCAAGGTGCCGAGGTAGCGCTTGGTGTAGGGGAACAGGCCCGCGTCCATGTGGCGCTGGATGGTCTTGCGCTTGATTTCCAGGCTGTTCTTGCCGATCTCCAGCAGCTCGTCGAGGCGCGCCAGCAAGCCGGTCTCATTGCCCTTGTAGAGATAGCCGAGACGCGCGCAGTTGATGGTAACGACGCCCACCGAACCGGTCTGCTCCGCGCTGCCGAACAGGCCATTGCCGCGCTTGAGCAATTCGCGCAGGTCGAGCTGCAGGCGGCAGCACATGGAGCGGATCATGTTGGGCTTGAGCTCGGAATTGATGAAATTCTGGAAATACGGCAGGCCGTACTTCGCCGTCATCTCGAACAGCAGGGTGGCATTTTCCGATTCCCAGGGAAAATCCGGCGTCATGTTGTAGGTCGGAATGGGGAAGGTGAACACCCGCCCCTTCGCGTCGCCGGTGGTCATGACCTCGATATAGGCGCGGTTGATCATGTCCATTTCAACCTGCAGGTCGCCATAGGTGAAAGGCACCTCTTTGCCGCCGATGACCGGCACCTGGTCTTTCAGGTCATCCGGGCAGGTCCAGTCGAAGGTCAGGTTGGTGAATGGCGTCTGCGTGCCCCAGCGCGAAGGCACGTTGAGGTTGTAGATCAGCTCCTGGATATATTGCTTGACCTGCGCATAGGGCAAATTGTCTATGCGGATATAGGGCGCCATGTAGGTATCGAAGGAGCTGAACGCCTGCGCCCCGGCCCACTCGTTCTGCAGGGTGCCGAGAAAATTGACGATCTGGCCGACTGCCGACGACATGTGCTTGGGCGGCCCCGCCTCGACCTTGCCCGGCACGCCGTTGAGACCTTCGGTAAGCAGGGTGCGCAGCGACCAGCCGGCGCAGTAGCCGGCCAGCATGTCGAGGTCGTGCACGTGGATGTCGCCTTCGCGGTGCGCCACGCCGACTTCCGGCGGATAAACGTGGTTGAGCCAGTAATTGGCCACCACCTTGCCGGAGACGTTGAGGATCAGGCCGCCCAGGGAATAACCCTGGTTGGCGTTGGCGTTGACGCGCCAGTCCAGCTGTTCGAGGTACTCGTTGATGGAGCTGCCGACATCCACCACCGTCTTGCGGTCCTGGCGCAGCTTGGCGTGCTGCTCGCGATAAACGATGTAGGCGCGGGCGGTCTTGAGGTGGTTAGCGGAAATCAGCACCTGCTCGACCACGTCCTGGATGTTCTCGATGCTGGGCGGCTGGTTGCGGAACTTGTGAATCAGGACCTTCGACACCTGTGCGGACAGCAGCTCCGCCTCGCTGGCATCGAATTCTCCGCTGACACTGCCGGCACGCGCGATGGCCGAACGGATCTTGGCGCCATCGAATACTGCCACCGAACCATCGCGCTTGATGACGGCGCGCGGCAAGCTCAACAATGCCTGCGTCCCTTCCTGCTGCAAATCCATGGCACCTCCTCGACGAACAAAACACAATATGTTGTTATACGTTCGATCAAATATACGCCATGTTGTGTTGATGTCAATGGATCATACGATATTTTTATCCCGATAAAAATCAACTTCACCCGGATGTTTCGGATAAATTCGCGTGATGATCGCGCAGGATTTTGTTCTGTAGGGGAATTTCGTGAGGGAGTGGCGTTTTATTCATACGCCCGACCGAACGAAATTTCCCTACGGGACAAAAGACCAGCGAGGGCGCGGAATCCGCGGATCAGTGCGTCACGCGCGTCACGCCGCCGCCTGTCAGGACGCGCACGCGTTCGCCGGGGCGAAAGGCTTCATCCGCCTCCTGCGTCACCGCAATCATCCGGCCGTTATCCAGCCTGACGGTGATTTCCAGACCCGGTTTTTTGGTTACGCCCTCTTCGATGGCAGAGCCGGCAAGCCCGCCCGCCACCGCGCCGATAATGGCGCCTACCGCGCTGCCCTTGCCTTCACCGATGTTGCTGCCGGCAAGGCCGCCCACTGCCGCACCCGCCACAGTGCCCACGGGCGTTTTGGTGCCTTCGAGCTGCACTTGCCGTACGCTCTCCACCACGCCCATCCGCACCTCTTGGGCCTGACGCGCTTGCGACCGCGTGTAAGCGCTACCCGACATGCTCGAAGCGCAACCGCCAAGCGCCGTCGCCAATATCAGAAACATGCTGGCCAAACTGATTTTATTCATGATTTTCCTTTCCCGGTTGATTAAAAAATGGCTTCGGTCCCAAGCCACGCCGCGAGACCTCTCCAAGCCCGCTGTCAGCTTTTGATATGACAATCCATATTTTGGTTAAGTTTAACCAATGAACAAGAATCCTGCACTGCCAGATTCAGGAAAAGCATTCTTAT